>NZ_JBVIYR010000007.1:0-491023 GCF_055592385.1 Streptomyces sp. NPDC041124 | reverse complement strand
GCGGTGAGCTTGGCCTGGGAGAAGGCGAGGATGAAGTGCCGCCGGCCCCAGAGCTGACGGACGTACTCGACGAGGGACGGCCGGGCGCCGCTGACCGTGAGGCCGTGCCGGGCGGCGAGGGCCGCGAGGTCGTCCTCGCCCGGTACCGGGCGGGCTGCTGCGGGAGGCGGTGTGTGGAGGGCCTGACTCACGTCCGCTGCTTTCGCTAGGGGGAGGGGAGGGCAACGGGGTTCGACGTCGGGACGGGACCGTATCGTCGTCACCGGAGAGTAGGTCGAATGCACGTCGGAACGCAACCGTTTCGTCGTGACGGATGCGGCTGCCTATGCTGGTCCGCATGACGACGAACGCAGACGAGCCCCAGCCGCGTCCGCGTCCGCGCCGCAGGGCCCCCGCCGGCGCCGCCGTGCTGCGGGAGGACGTCACGGAGGCCATCAGGGCGGCCGTCTTCGAGGAACTCGCCTCCGCCGGCTACGCGCGGATGTCGATCGAGGGCATCGCACGCCGCGCGGGCGTCGGCAAGACCGCGGTGTACCGCCGCTGGCGCTCCAAACTGCACCTGGTCCTCGACCTGGTCTCCGCGATCGCCGTCCAGGGACTGCCCGCGCCGGACACCGGCTCCCTCGAGGGCGACCTGCGCCTGCTGTACGAGGTCACCTCCCGCGCCCTGCGCCACCCCGTCGCCTCCCAGATCCTGCCCGACCTCCAGGCCGAGGCCGCCCGCAACCCCGACATCGCCGAGGCCCTCCGCAAGGCCCTGCGCGAAGGGCAGGACGGGGTCGCCAAGGGCATCGTCACGGCGGCGGAGACCCGCGGCGAACTCCGCCCCGGCATCGACCACGACCTCGCCCTGGACCTCATCTCCGGCCCCCTGTACTGGCGCTCCGTCGTCATCCGCAGCCCCAAGCTCCCCAAGGGCCACCTGGAATCCCTGACCCGCGCCACGACGGCGGCGCTGAAGGCCCTGTGAACCGGCGGGGGACCGCTCCCGCGGCCTCGTCCGCGGGAGCCCGCCCGCCGGTACGGGCAGCGACTGCCGGGCGGGGGCCGCTTCAGCGGCACAGGCGCCGGGTGAGGGCGGTCAGGCCGGCCGTGGACAGGACCCGGCCGGCGAAGCCCGGCAGCGGCACGTGCAGGGGTTCGGTCCAGCGGGCGGGCACCGCGCCGATGCCGTGCACCGCTCCCGCCAGGCCGCCCGTGACGGCCGCCACCGTGTCGGTGTCGCCGCCCAGGTCGATCGCCGCGCGTACGGCGTCCTCGTAACCGTTCGTTGTGCGCAGTGCCCAGAGCGCCGAGCCGAGGCAGGGCCACACCGCGCCGTTGAACTCGGTGGCCAGGTCCGGGTGCCAGTCGGGTGCGAGGACGGTGGCGTAGCGGTCGCGGTGGTCGGGGTGTACGGCGTCGAGGGTGGCGGCCACGGCGGCGACCGGATCGTCACCGGCCAGGGCCACGCGCACCAGTTCGTGGAAGACGGCCGTGCCCTCCCACGCCGCCCGGTCGCCGTGGGTCAGCGCGGCCAGCCGGCGGGCGGCGTCCATGGTGGCGTCCCGGCCGAGCGGCGCGAAGTACACGGCGGAGGGCGCGGCCCGCATCAACGCGCCGTTGCCCGCGGCACGCTGACTCCTCTGGAAGTGCAGCGCGGCGGCCAGGTCCCAGGGGTCGCCGCTGCTCAGCACCGCCTCCGTCTGGAGGCCGATGTCCTTCGGCTCCGCGGCGGCCCACCGCTGGAACCGGCGGAAGACGTCGGGGAGTTCCAGGCCCCCGCACTCCAGCAGCGATTCGGCGACGAGTACCGCCATCTGGGTGTCGTCGGTCGCCTCTCCCGGGTCCCAGCCGCCGCCCCCGCACATCTCCCCGCCGTGCCCCGCCGCCGGGAAACGGGCGGAGAAGGCGGCCTCGGGGCCGAACTCGAAGGGCGCGCCCAGGGCGTCGCCGACGGCGGAACCGACGACGGCACCCAGCGCACGGTCGAGGAAGGTCATCCGGGCAGGCTAGCCGGGGCGGTGGCGGCACGGGCCCCGGCGGGCCCGCCCGCCGGGCGCCCGCCGGCGGCACGGGCCCCCGGCGGGCGTCCCGAACATGCCCGCGGCGTCGTGGCTCAGGTGCCGGTCACCCCCTGGGTCAGCAGGCGCCGCAGGCGGGCGCGGAGTATCGGGACGACGCCGCGTACGCCGGTCGCCACGCGCAGGGCGAGGGAGCCGGAGTGGGTGGCGTAGGGGTGGACGAGGACGATGCCGTGGCGATGGCTCGGGAGCGCGAGGCGGCGCAGCAGGCCGGGGCCGGCCAGGGCGTGGGCCGTGACCGGGCGGGTGGAGCCGTCCCGGAAGCGCAGCCGCAGCCGCAGGTCCCAGGCGCCGGGGGCGAGGCCGGCCAGCCGGTCCGTGCACAGCGGGGTCTCCGCCGTCCAGGTGTCCTCGGACGACGCCCGCCACGGCACCGTGCGGCGCACGGCCATCCCGTCCCGGTCCCGGTGGCGCCACTCCACCTCCACCTCCGTCGGGCCCGCCCGGGCCGTCCTGCCGTACAGCTCGTGCAGGCGCAGCCGCAGCCGGCCCGCGCGGGGGCGCAGTTCCGCGTCGACGGCGAGCGGGAGGTGGGGCGCGGGGCGGGTCAGCAGGGGCTCCAGGGTGATCCCCGGCAGGGCCGACGACCAGCAGGGCGTGCCGTCCGCCGCGCGGGCGTAGGGCGGGCGGAGCCTGGCCGGCCGGGCCGCCAGCTCCCGCAGGCGGGGCAGGTCGCGCGGCTCCGGGCAGGCCAGGACGACCCGTGCGATCAGCCGGCCCGGGGCGACCGGGTCGCGGGCCCAGTCGGCGGCGTCGTAGTCGGCGAGGAACGCCCGCGTGTGGGTCCACCACTCCCGCCGGTAGGTCTCGTCCCGCAGGGGCAGTTCACGCGCGTACATGCGCAGGTCGTGGTCGAGGAACTTGGCCCTGACCCGGCGTGCCAGCGGTTTCTCCCCGGCGTCCAGCAGGATCCCGTGGGCGGTGCGGCAGGCGTGGGTGCGCGAGCGCCAGTTGTCGGTCCCGGCGCGGGCCAGCGAGATCGACAGCCGCCGCGCGGAGCGGCGGACGTGCCAGACGTACACCCGGTCCGGGATCAGCGCGACGCGCGGGGCGGCGGCCCACACCCGCGCCGTGAAGACGATGTCCTCGTAGGGGAAGCGGCCCTCGGGGAAGCGGATGGCGTGTGTGCGGAGGAAGGCCGTGGCGTAGAGCTTGTTGACGCAGAGCGTGTCGTACACCAGGCGCGGGTGGCGGACGGGGTGGGTGAGGACGGCGGGGGCCGCGTACAGGCCGGGCTCCCACGGCACCTCGCGGCCCGAGGGCAGCTCCCTCCTCACGCACAGGCCGCCGGTGACCTCGGCCCGTGTCCCGGTCGCGGCCGTGAGCAGCGCGTCCACCGCGCCGGGCGGCAGGACGTCGTCGCTGTCCAGGAACATCACGTACGGCGCGGTCACCGCGTCGAGCCCGGTGTTGCGCGGGGTGCCGCAGCCGCCGCTGTTGGCGGGGAGCCGGATCACCCGCAGCCGGGGCTCGTCGGCGGCCAGCCGGTCCAGCAGGCCGGCGCTGCCGTCCGTGGAGCAGTCGTCGACGGCGACGACCTCGCGCACGGCGGGGCCCTGGTCGAGCGCCGAGCGCACGGCGTCGGTCACGTGGGGGGCGTCGTCGTGGCCGATCACGACGACGGCGACGGCGGCGGTCGGGGGGTGTGGGGGGTGCATGACGTCCTCGGGCGCGGTATGGGCTGTTCATACCCTTTGCCCGTCCGAGGGCGTCTCCTACCCGCCGCGGGTCACGCCCCGTCGGCCGCGGCCTTGTCCAGTGCCGTGGTCAGTTCGTGCAGACGGGCGCTCAGGGAGCGGACCTCCTCGCCCTGGAAGCCGGTCGCGGCGAGGATGCGGCGCGGCACCTCCTGGGCGCGCTCGCGCAGCGCGGCGCCCTCCTCGGTGGGCCGGACCTCCACCGACCGCTCGTCGCGCGCGCTGCGCTCGCGGCGCACCAGTCCGGCCGTCTCCAGGCGCTTGAGCAGGGGGGACAGCGTGCCGGAGTCCAGCCGCAGGTGGGCGCCGAGCTGCTTCACGGGCAGCGTTCCGTGCTCCCACAGCACCAGCATGACCAGGTACTGCGGATAGGTGAGCCCGAGGTCCTTCAGCACCACCCGGTAGACGCCGTTGAAGGCGCGGGAGGCGGCGTGGAGGCTGAAGCAGATCTGCTGGTCGAGGCGGAGCCAGTCGTCCGCGGCGCCCGGCAGCGGGGGCGTCGCGGGTGGGTTCCCAGTGGCGGTCATGGCTCCAGGGTAGCTCTCGCGAGCCATTTGGTTGCACGCAATTTAATTGCGTGCTCTACTTGTGGTCGTCAGGCGGCCGGAACCCTCAGGGCTCCGGCCCGGTCACCACTCGAGAGGGGTCTCCCCATGGACGCGCTCTACACCGCCGTCGCCACCGCCACCCACGGCCGCGAGGGCCGCGCCGTCACCTCCGACGGCAAGCTGGACCTCGGTCTGAGCGCCCCCGTGGAGCTGGGCGGCAGCGGTCAGGGCACCAACCCCGAGCAGCTGTTCGCCGCCGGTTACGCGGCCTGCTTCGGCAGCGCCCTCGGCGTGGTCGGCCGGGCGGCGAAGGTCGACGTCAGCGACGCCGCGGTGACCGCCGAGGTCGTCCTCGGCAAGCAGGGCGAGGGCTTCGCGCTCGCGGTGACGCTCCGCGTCGAGCTGCCCGAGGGCATCGAGGAGGAGACCGGCCGCAAGCTGGTCGAGCAGGCCCACCAGGTCTGCCCCTACTCCAACGCCACCCGCGGCAACATCGCCGTCGACCTCGTCATCGAGTAGTCCCGCCGCCCGGGTCCCCGACCCGTGCCAGCACCTCCCCCGTCCGCCGGCTCCACGTCACCACCACCGCCTCCTCGGGCAGCCGCTGCCAGGGCGTCAGCAGCAGCCAGCGCGCGTGGTACCGGCGGACGACCGCGGCCCGCTCGGCGCGGGTCGAACCGGGGTCCAGGTATGCGCGCACGTCCTCCGCCCGCCGCAGCCGCTCCCGTTCGTCCAGCGCGGGGTCCGGCCAGGCGGGCGCCGTGAGGTTCGGCCCGTACCCGGCGAGGGCGTGGACGGCGTGGTAGCCGTCGGTGATCACCACCTCGCCCCGGCCGACGTACCGCGCGGCCCAGTCGTACGACGGCCAGTCGGGCGGCTGTTCGAAGCCCACCGGGTCCACCGCGGGCGGCACCACCGCCCCGGCCTGCACGGTCAGGAACCCGGCGCAGGCCCCCGCGGCCGCCGCCCCGCCCAGCAGCCGCCGCCACACCGGCCACGGCCGGGGCGCCGCCAGCTCCACCGCGAGCGCGAACTGCAGCGGCACCAGCGTGAGCCCCAGGATCCTGCCGTACGTGTAGTGCCCGCTGACCCAGCCG
The DNA here is from genome assembly GCF_055592385.1 of Streptomyces sp. NPDC041124. Taxonomy (NCBI): domain Bacteria; kingdom Bacillati; phylum Actinomycetota; class Actinomycetes; order Kitasatosporales; family Streptomycetaceae; genus Streptomyces; species Streptomyces sp. NPDC041124. Next base: position 485,618 of record NZ_JBVIYR010000007.1, on the reverse strand, counting down.
TACGCCACCACCAGGCAGTCCAGGACGAACATCAGCACCAGCGGGTCGCGCCACGAGGTCCGCCGCGCCCGCAGCCACAGCACCGGCAGCCCCAGCAGCGCCAGAGCGAACTGACCGGCCAGGTCCAGGTACAGCCTCCGGTGCATCGCGTCCACACTGCCGTCCCCGGCCAGCGCGAAGACGTCGAAGTACGGCCAGCACGCCGCCACCAGCAGCGCGAGGGCCCCCGTCAGCGCCCAGCGCCCGACGACCCCCGCCGGCCACCGCCGCTGCCGGCCGGCGACCAGCGCCACCGCACCCACCGCCGCCGCGACCGCCGTGATCGGGTGCACCAGCAGGATCAGCCCGTACAGCGCGCCCAGCGCCGCGTACCCCGACAGCGGACGCAGCCCGCCCGGCCCCACGTACCGCACGGCGGCCGCGTCCCGGGCCCGCTCACCCGTCAGCGCCCAGGCCCAGAAGGCGAGCCCGATCGCGCACGCCGACGGGTAGGCGAGATTGCCCGTCAGCGACATCAGGTTCAGGTAGCCGCTCCACCAGGCCCGCTCCACCCCCCACAGCAGCGTCATCGCGGAGAGTGCCAGCACCGGCGCCCACGGACGCGGCGTCAGCACCCGCACGAAACGCCCGATGCCGGTGAGCAGCACCAGCAGGTTGAGCGGCCCGGTGAGCTTGAGGACCTCCCAGCCGCCCAGGCCGGTCAGCCGGGCTGCCACCCCCTGCGCCAGGGCGAACGGCGAGTAGTACGGGCTGCCCGCACCCGGCAGGTCCGCCATCGGGTGCCGGGGGTGCAGCAGATCGTCCCTGAGGCGTTCGACGACCGCCGCGTGCTGGCCGGCGTCGCAGCACAGCGGCACCCTCCAGTACGCCAGGGACATCACGAGCCAGAACAGGAAACCGAAGAGCTGGTACGGGGTGGGGCGCCAGGCCCCGCCGCCGCGCAGCGCCGTGGCACCGCTCACGGTCCGCCGTACGAGGACTCCGGCGCTCATCGGGTGACGGGGAACGAGGGCATGCGAGACATCTGCCGTATGTTCCCCCACGTGTCACGGGCTCGACCTGATCTCACCTCTTCGAGTGACCTCGGCGGTCAGTGCACGCGCTCCAGCGGCGCCGCCCCCTGCGCCGGCACCGCGAGCCGCCGCACCGCCGGCTCCAGCAGCAGCGGCACACCCAGCACCGGCAGCAGCCAGGCCGCGGTGATCAGCCGGTCGCCCCAGATGGCGATGTCCGGGTGCCCCGCCTGGTTGAGGACCCCCGTGCAGGCCGCGGCGACCAGGAAGGCACCGAACGCCGGCCGCCGCCGCGCGCCCAGCACACCCGCGGCCAGGGCGGCCAGGAACAGCGGTTCCCACAGCCGCCGGCGCAGCCACTCCATCCAGAAGTTCCCCTGGAGCTGGAAGAACTCCGCCCAGGGACGCTCCCGGTCGGGCCGGGCGAAGTGGTCGGTGAGCAGGTCCTGCACGCTCTCCGACACCGACGGGTAGTGCAGCAGCCGGGCCAGCACCACCGTGCCCAGCATCCCCGCGCACCCCACCGCGGCGAGCGCCACCACCCCGCGCCCCGGGGGCAGGCCCCGCCGGCGGCGCCGCACGGCGACCGCCGCGCCCGCGCCCGCCAGGCACAGCCCGAGGAACAGCGCCTGCGAGTGCTTCACGGTGAACAGCGCGACCAGCGCGGCGCACACCAGCGCCGTGCCCGCCCGCGTCCCGCGCCCCTGGAGCACCAGCGCACAGCCCCACAGGGCGGCCAGCGTGAGCGCCAGCAGCAGCCCCTCCGTCATCGGGCGCATCGCCGTCGTCCCGCACGGCAGGACGAGGAACAGGACCTGCCCGGTGAGCGCGAGCGGCACCGGCACCGACAGGGTGCGCAGCACCAGGAAGGCCAGCACCCCGCCCGCGCAGGTGATCACCACGCCCGCCGCCCACAGCCCCCAGGTCGCCCCGAACAGGGTGACGAACGGCAGCAGGACCACCGGGTAGCCGGGACGCACCTCGAAGATCCGCATGAACCGCTCCGGCATGAACGGCACGGTGTGCCCGGCCGTCTGCCCGGCCGCCAGCCCGGCTTCGACCGCCCGCCACTCCCGCTCCCGGCACTCATGGAGGACCCGCGGGGCGGGGTCCGGGGCGTGGAAGCGCACCACGTCCACGTTCTGGTCGCGGTGGGCGATCGCCGCCCGGCCCGCGCAGAAGTGGTCGATGGTGACGGCCGCCGCCTCCCGCTTGTCGGCGCCGCCCAGACTCAGCGCGTACGAGAGGTAGTTCTTGCTGTCGGGGGTGTCCCGGCCGGAGACGTTCGCCAGTTGCAGCACCGCGAAGACCGCGGCCAGCAGCAGCACCCAGGTGCGCGGCCTCACGAGGCGGTCAGCCGGCCGCGGTCGCCGGCCTGGGCGGGCAGCCGGGCGGGGCCCGGCGGGCGCTCCGGCAGCGGCTCGCCCAGCATCAGCGCGCGCACCACCCGTTCGGCGGCCCGGCCGTCGTCGAACTCGCAGTACCGCTCCCTGAACGCGGCCCGCAGCCGCTGCGCCTCACCGTCCCGCCACGTCCCGGAGTCGAACAGCCACGCCAGCTCCCGGTAGGAGCGCGCCACATGCCCCGGCGCCTCGGCGGTGATGTCGAGGTAGGCGCCCCGGCTCGCCCGGAAGGCGTCCCAGTCGTCGGCGTGCAGCACGATCGGCCGGTCCAGGTTGGCGTAGTCGAACATCAGCGCCGAATAGTCGGTGACCAGGACGTCGGCGGCGAGCAGCACCTCCTGCACCTCCGGCTCGTCCGTGGCGTCCACCAGCACACCCCGCCGGTGCAGTTCGGCGAGGCCCAGCCCGCGCGCGGGCCCGGCGGCGAGCGAGGGGTGCAGCCGGACCACCAGGGTGCGGCCCTCGCCCAGGTCGGCGGCGAAGCGGGCCAGGTCGATCCGCTCCACCAGCCCGTCCCTGCGGTAGTCGCGGCGGGTCGGCGCGTACAGCACCACCGTGTCGCCCTCCGGGATCCCGAGCCGGGCGCGGACCGCGCGGCCGCTGTCCGGGCCCGCGCCGACCAGGACGTCGTTGCGGGGGCTGCCCGAGCGCAGGGAGGTGAAGTGACAGGGGAAGGCCCGCTCCCACACCAGCTCGGAGTGCCGGTTGGCGACCAGGCTGTGGTCCCAGCGGTCGGCCCGGCGCAGCATCTGCGGCACGTCGAAGCCGTGCCGGGCACCCGGCTTGCCGAGCAGGTCGGCGCCCATGAACTTCAGCGGGGTGCCCTGATGGGTGTGGATGTGCACGCTCCCCGGGCGTTTGACCAGCGCCCCCGACCAGTTGACGTTGTTGACGAAGTACGTGGCCCGCTCGACCGCCCTGCGGTAGCCGGGGGAGTCCAGGAGCACGTACTCGGTGTCCGGCGGCAGCCCGGCCGCCCGTTCCTCGTCGGCCAGCACCCACACGCCCCGGATGTGGGGGGCGATCCCCCGCGCCGCGCGGTGGATCGCCGCCGGGTCGCCCAGTACGCCCCGGTGGGAGAACGCCGAGTACACGGCGAGGTCCGGGTCCAGCGGGCGGCGCAGCGCCGCCCGGGTCCGTACGGCACGCGCCGCCGTCGCGCTGCGCGCCTGCCGGGCCCGCCGGCCCAGCTCCCGTCCCGCCCGCCCGGCCTGCCGCCGCAGCACGTAACCGGTGTAACTCCCCTCCAGCACCCGCAGGTCGGCGGGGATCCGGACGCCCTCCGGCCGGTGCGCGTGGAACATCTCGGCCGTGCGGCGGAAGAACTCGGCCCTGTCGGACGGGGGCAGCCGGTCCGGCTTGGAGAGGATGTCGAGACAGTGCTCGCCCATCTTGGCGTGCAGGAACGGCCGCCAGTGCGCGAGCGCCGGGCGGGCGTCGACGAAGCGGAACACCCGCGCGTACTGCGCGTGGACGTCGAAGTGCTTGCGGCTGGTGGTGGACAGGATGCTGCCCTGGCGTCGCTGCCGGTAGGAGAGGCAGATCCGGTCCAGGGTGGCGATGCGCTCCGCGCTGAGCATCACCGGGAACGTCCAGGGCGTGTCCTCGTAGTAGCCGGGCGGGAAGGTGAAGCCCTCCCGTTCGACGAAGTCGCGCCGGTAGGCCTTGTTCCACACCACCATCAGCAGGTCGAGGATCTCCGGGCGCTCGGCGGCGGTGAAGGTGCCCCCGGCGTTGTCCGCCAGGACGTGGGCCAGCACGTTGCGGCGGGTGCCGCCCCACCAGTAGGTGCGGGCGTAGTCGAAGACCACCACGTCCGGGTCGCCGGTCTCCTCGAGCCGGTCGGCCAGGGCGCGCAGCGCGCCCGGGGTGAGGGTGTCGTCGCTGTCCAGGAACAGCAGGTAGTCGCCGCTCGCGTGCGGCAGCGCCGCGTTGCGGGCCCGTCCGAGGCCCACGTTCTCCGGCAGGTGCAGCACCCGGACCCGCTCGTCCCGGGCCGCGTACGCGTCGAGGATCGCGCCGCAGCCGTCGGGGGAGCGGTCGTCGACGGCGATCACCTCGATGTCGCGGTACGACTGCTCGAGCACCGAGTCGAGGCAGGCGTGCAGGTAGCCCTGCACCTTGTGGACGGGGACGACGACGCTGAAGCGGGGCACGTCAGCTCCTCACCAGGGTGGCGGCCGCGGGGGCGGGGACGCGCTCCGCGAGCGGGATCACGGGCGGCAGCGCCTCGGGCGGCTCACCGAGCAGCACCCGGCGGACCACCCGCTCGGCGGCCCGCCCGTCGTCGAAGGGGCAGAACCGTTCCCGGAACCGGGCCCGCAGCGCGGCCGACTCCGCCCCCGCGTACGAGCCGTCGCGGAACACCCGGGCCAGCTCCTCGGGGGTGCGGGCGACCGGCCCCGGCGGCCCGTCCATCAGGTCGAAGCAGACGCCACGGGTCTCGCGGTAGACGTCCCAGTCGTCGGCGTAGACCACGATCGGGCGGTCCAGGACGGCGTAGTCGAACATGATCGACGAGTAGTCCGTGATCAGCGCGTCGGCGGCCAGGCAGACGTCCTCGGAGGAGCGGTGCGCGGTCACGTCGACGACCCGGCCGCCGTACCCGCGCCCGCCCCGGTCGTAGAAGTAGTGGGCGCGCAGCAGCACCACGACGTCCTCGCCGGCCGCCGCGCAGAACTTCTCCAGGTCCAGGCCGGGCTCGAAGCCGGTGTGGTGGTCGCGGTGGGTGGGCGCGTACAGCACGGCCCTCGCGCCCTCGGGGACGCCCAGTTCCGCGCGGATCCGGGCCACGTCGTCGGCGGTGGCGGTCAGGTACACGTCGTTGCGCGGATAGCCGTACTCCAGCTGCTCGTAGGAGCCGGGGAAGGCCCGCTCCCACACCCGGGTGGAGTGGGGGTTGGAGGACAGGTTGTAGTCCCAGCGGTCCACCCGGCCCAGCAGCTTGCCGAAGCTGCCGGTCGCCGCGGCCACCACCGGGTACGTCGACTGGTCGACGCCCATGGTCTTCAGCGGGGTGCCGTGCTGCGTCTGGAGGTGCACGCTGCCGGGGCGCTTGACGACGCCCTCCGCGAAGTTGGCGTTGTTGACCAGGTACTTCGCGCGGGCCAGCACCTCCCAGTAGCGGCGGCTGCCGATGACCGCGTGCTCGACGCCCTCCGGCACGGTGTGCGCCCGGTCGGCCTCCACCAGGAACACCGAGCGGATGTGCGGGGCCAGCTCCCGCGCCTTCGCGTGGATCGCGGCCGGGTTGCAGGTGTAGCCGCGGCCCCAGTACGCGCAGTACACGGCGAGGTTCGCGTCCAGCGGGCGGCGCAGGTGCGCCCGGTACAGCAGACGGGTGCGCAGGCCCCGGGGACGCGGCACCGCCGCCACTGCCCGGGACGCCGCCCGGCGGGTGCCGCGCAGGGCGGCGAAGGCCGGGTAGGAGCCGGCCGCCAGCAGCCGGTGCTGCACGCCCGGGCTGCCGCCCGGGGGCCGGTACCCGGCGGGGCGGTGCCGGCGGTACAGGGCGCTCGCCCGGCGGAAGAAGGCGCGGCGGCCCGACGTGAGCCGGCGGGGGTGGGCGGCCGTCTTCAGCACGGCGGCGAACAGCTGCTCGAAGAGCGGTCCCGTGCGGGCCGCGGGCACCTCCAGGTCGGCCGCGCGGGAGAGCACCAGCTCGACCTGGTCGAGCAGTTCGGCGTGGTGTCCGCCGGGCAGGTTCAGCCGGTTGCCCTGCCGGCGCACCTGATGCCGGACGACCACCGCGCGGAGCACCGCCACGCGCTCGGCGCCCAGCATCGCCAGTCCGCCCCAGCCGACGTCCGTGAAGTGCCCCCGGGGGAAGGCCAGGCACTGCTCGGCGGCGAAGGCGCGGCGCCAGGCCGCGCTCCACGCCGGCAGGCGCACGCCGGTGAGGTGCGGGGCGCGCTCGGGCGCGAAGGCGTCGTCCGGGGTGTCCGCCAGCAGCGCCGCGGCCGGGTTGGCGGGCTCGCCCTCCCACCAGGGCACGCGCTCGTGTTCACAGTGCAGCACGTCCACCTGCCCGGTCTCCGTCAGACGCGCGTCCAGCGCGGCCAGCGCGCCCGGGACCAGCACGTCGTCGCCGTCGAGGAACAGCAGGTACGTCCCGGTCGCCGCCCGCATCCCCGCGTTGCGCGCCCCCGCCAGACCCTCCGACGGCGGCGCGTGCACGGGGGCCACCCGGGAGTCCCGCTCGGCGTGCCGGGCGGCCACGTCGGCCGCCGGGGACCCCGGGGCGTCACAGACCGGGATCAGCTCGAAGTGACCGAAGGACTGGGCGAGGACGGAGTCCAGCGCCTGGCCCAGCCGACCTGCGACCCCGTGGGACGGGACGATGATGCTGAAGCGGGGCATGCTGCTCTTTCCGTAGGGGATGGCGGGGCGCCGGCCGTCTCGGCGCGCGGGGCGCCGGCCGGGCCGCCCCGCGGGGCGCCAGGAGGGCGGCCGGGCCGCGGCGGGCCGCGACGAGCCGGGGAGCGTGGGAACTCCCGAGGGGGGAACGACGGTCAGCCGCCGTCGGTGACGGTCAGCAGCCCGGTGGGCCGCCGCGGGGCCGGCGTGACGGGCGACGGCACGTCGATCGCGGCGGCCGCCGGTGGCGCCGGGAGGCGCTCGTCCAGCGGCACGACCGGGGGCAACGAGGTCTCCCCGAGCAGCACCCGGCGCACGACGCGCTCGGCGGCCCGGCCGTCGTCGTGCGGGCAGAAACGGTCACGGAACGTCGCGCGCAGGCGTGCGGAGCGGGCTCCGCACCAGTGCCCGGAGGCGAAGATGTCGATCAGTTCGTCCTCGCTGCCCGCGACCGCGCCCGGCGGGAAGCACCGCGGATCGAAGGAGAGGCCGCGGGCCGCCTCGTACGCCTCCCCGTCCTCGGTGTGCAGGACGACCGGCCGGTTCAGGACCGCGTAGTCGCACATCAGCGGGGAGAAGTCGGTGACCAGGACGTCCGAGGCCAGACACAGCGAGACCACGTCCGGGTGCCCGCTCACGTCCAGCACCCGGTCGGAGGCGGCGGCCGGCCCGTCGTGCGGGTGGTGGGCGCGGGCCAGGACGACGAACCGCGGGCCGAGCCGGCGCACCACGCGTTCCAGGTCGAGCAGCCGGGGCTGGGTGCGGACGTAGTCGCGGCGGGCCGGCGCGTAGAGGATCGCCACCGAACCCTTCGGGACGCCCAGCGACGCGCGCAGCGCGGCGACGTCCGCGCCGGTCGCCGCGTGGAAGCGGTCGGCGCGGGGCCTGCCGTACTCCAGGGTGGTGTAGCTGCCGGGGTGCACGCGCTCCCAGGTCAGGGTGGAGTGGCGGTCGGCGGAGACGACGTAGTCCCACCGGTCGACGTCGCGGAGCAGCCGCGCGAAGTCGGTGCCCCGGGCCACGGCCGGACGCTCCTGGAGGTCCAGGCCCACGTGTCCGACGGGGGTGCCGGTCTGCACCCGGACCAGGGTCTGGCCCCCGCGCTTGACCAGACCGGGTTCCGTCTCCGTGTCGGTCACCAGGTACGCGGACCGGGCGAGCGCCGTCCAGTGGGCGGCCGTGCCGGGGACGAGGCGGCGGGTTCCCGGGGCGAGGGTGTGGTGGTGCTCGGGGCCGGCCACCCAGGCGGTGCGCAGGTGCGGGGCGTGCTCGCGCACCGCGGCCTCCAGGGCGGCCGGGTCGCCACCGCGGCCCGCCTCGGCCGTGAACAGGACGTGGTCGGTGCGCAGCGGGAGCATCCGCTGGCAGCGGTAGTGGGCGCGCAGGGCGGCGTGGCGCAGGGCGTCGGGCAGCCGGCCGGCGAGCCGGGCGGTCCCGCGGTACAGGGCCGCCGTCACGCGCAGGGCCCGGTAGGTGCGGTGCAGGCCGAACCGGACCAGCGTGTGGTGGACGCGGGCGCGCGCGGGGACGGGCGCACCGGGGGTGCGGTGGCGCCGGTAGTGGGCCCGGGCCCGGCGCAGGAACGCGGCCCGCGCACCGCGCGGCAGCCGGTCCCGCCGGGTGTACACCGTCACCAGGTGGTCGACCATGCGGCGGAACAGCACCGGGCGCCAGCGCTCCAGGTCGGGCCGCCCGTCGAGGAACGCGAAGACGCGGTCGTACTGGTCGAAGACGTCGAAGTGCCGGTCACTGGTGGTGCGCAGGATGCAGCCGGCCCGCCGCTGCCGGTAGTGCACGCACACCCGGTCGAGGGTGGCGATCGACTCCGCCGTCATCAGGGCCGGGTACGTCCACGGGGTGTCCTCGTAGTAGCCGGGCGGGAAGGCGAGCCCCGCGCGCCGCACGAACTCCCGCCGGTACGCCTTGTTCCACGCCACCATCAGCAGGTTCAGCAGCCCCGGCCGGTCGGCGAGCCGGAACGGCGCGGGTCCGCGTTCGGTGAGCTCGGCGGCGACCCGGTTGCGCACGGCCTCGCCCGACCAGTACGTCCGCGCGTAGTCGTAGACCAGCACGTCCGGGTCGCCGGTCTCCTTCAGCCGGTCGGCGAGGGCGAGCAGCGCGTCGGGGGTGAGGGTGTCGTCGCCGTCGAGGAACACCAGGTAGTCGCCGGTCGCCCGCTCGATCCCGGCGTTGCGGGCCCGCCCGAGCCCGGTGTTCTCCGGCAGGTGCACGACCCGTACGCGGGGGTCACGGGCCGCGAACTCGTCGATCACCGCACCGCAGGCATCCGGCGAGCAGTCGTCGACGGCGATCAGTTCGAGATCGGGGTACGACTGCGACAGCACCGACTCCAGGCACTCGTGCAGATACGCCTGGACCTGGTACGCGGGGACAATGACACTGAACCTGGGCAAGGGGCATCCAACGGTCGGTGCGGGCGTTCTGCCCGGCAACGGCCGCTGGGCCGACTTGGTTACGCCCCCTGGGGCATCCGGGGGACGCCCGTCACACGAAGGGGCGGACCTTGCCGGTCCGCCCCTTCAACTGTGCGATCACTTCTGCTACTTGACTGCACCGGCCATCACGCCGGACACGAACTGCCGCTGGAACGCGAAGAACACGACCAGCGGGATCACCATCGAGATGAACGCGCCGGGCGCCAGCACGTCGATGTTGTTGCCGAACTGCCGTACCTGCGTCTGCAGGGCGACCGTGATCGGCTGGCTTCCCGCGTCGGTGAAGATCAGCGCGACCAGCATGTCGTTCCACACCCACAGGAACTGGAAGATGCCGAGCGCGGCGATGGCCGGACCGGCGAGCGGCATCACGACCCGCACGAACAGGCGCAGTTCACCCGCGCCGTCCAGCCGGGCCGCCTCCAGCAGCTCCCTGGGGATCTCCGCGAAGAAGTTCCGCAGCAGGAACACCGCGAACGGCAGCCCGAAACCGACGTGGAACAGGACCACGCCGGTCAGGGAGCCGAAGATGCCCAGGGAGCCGAAGAGTTCGGCGATCGGGATCAGCGCCACCTGCACCGGCACCACCAGCAGCCCCACGACCGCCAGGAACCACCAGTCGCGGCCCGGGAACTCCATCCAGGCGAAGGCGTAGCCCGCGAGCGAGCCGATCACCACCACCAGCACGGTCGCCGGGACGGTGATGTACACCGTGTTGAGCAGCGAGCCGGTGATGTCGTCGTTACTCAGCAGCGTCTCGTAGGCGCCGAAGGTGAGCCGGGACGGTTCGGTGAACACCGTCCACCACCCGTCGGCGGCCATGTCCCGCGGCGTGCGCAGGCTGGCCAGCAGCAGCCCGATCGTCGGGACGAGCCAGAACAGGCCGACGACGATCAGGAAGACGCGGACCAGGCCGCCGCTCACCGCCCGGCTCAGCCGGGCGCCGAGCGACTCCCTGGCGACGACGGTTGTCGCGCCCGCCTCGGTGACACTCATCGCCTGACCTCCCGCCGCAGCCGCCTCACGTTGAACCACATCACCGGGATGACCAGCAGCAGCAGGAACACCGCGATGGCGCTGGCGATGCCCGGCTGGTCCGCCGAGAAGCCCTGGCGGTAGAGCTCCAGCGCCAGGACGTTGGCGTCGTCCTGGGAGGAGCCCGGGGCGATGATGAAGACCAGGTCGAACACCTTCAGCACGTTGATCATCAGGGTGACGGTGACCACCGCGAGGACCGGCGCCAGCAGGGGCACCGTGACCCGTCTGAACACCTGCCACTCGTTGGCCCCGTCGACCCGTGCGGCCTCCAGCAGTTCCCGGGGCATGCCCGCGAGCCCGGCCGCGATCAGCACCATCGCGAAGCCCGCCCACATCCAGATGTACGAGCCGATGATCGCGGGGGTGACCAGCGACGGGCCGAGCCAGTCCAGCCCGTTGTACGGTGCGTCGAAGTTGCCCGCCGGGAGCCGCAGTCGTGCCCCGTCGGCCTTCGACGACAGGGAGAACGTGCCGTCGGCGCCCGCCGTGGCCGTCTCCACCACCGTGCCGTCCCTCACGGCTTCGATCCGCATCCCCGGATAGCCGAGTTCCGCGGCGTCGACCTGGTTGAGCGTGCCGACGCCCTTGCCGCGGGTGAAGTCCTGCCAGGTGGTGCCGGTGATCCGGTCGTCCTCTGGCTTCGCCGCCGCCGCGGGCTTCGCGTCGTCCGGCATCAGATCCGGGGCGACCCCGACCAGCGGGAGCGAGACGGTGTCACCGGTGCTCACCGTGCCCCTGGTGACGAAGGCGCCCCCGCCGGCAGGCTCCAGCGGCGAGTCACGGCCCGGGTGCGCCTTCGGGAACGCGGAGGACTGGGCGAAGGTGTCGTGCACCCCCACCCACACCGCGTTCGCCACGCCCTTGTCCGGGTCCTGGTCGTACACCAGGCGGAAGATGATCCCGGCCGCCAGCATGGAGATCGCCATCGGCATGAAGACGACCAGCTTGAACGCCGTGCCCCAGCGGACCCGTTCGGTCAGCACCGCGAAGACCAGGCCGAGCGCGGTGGCGACGGTCGGCGCGAACACCACCCAGACGACGTTGTTCCTCAGGGCCGTGCGGATGCCGTCGTCGGTGAACAGCGCCCGGTAGTTGTCGATGCCGGCGAAGCCGTCGCCGGACTGGTCGTAGAAGCTGCGGATGACGGAGTACCCGATCGGGTAGACCACGAGCGCACCGAGCAGCACGAGCGCGGGCAGCAGGAACAGCGCCGCGACCGTTCTCCGGGTGCCGGTGACGCTCTTGCGCGACCTGGGAGCGGCGGGGGCCGCCTTCGGGGTCCCCGCCGCCGTGTCCGACGCCATCGCCGGATCAGTTCCCGTACGCCGCGGCCGCGTCGGCCTCCAGCTTCGCCTGGGTGCCCGCGATGTCCTTCGGGTTCTTCAGGAAGTCCTGCAGCGCCTTCCACTCGCCCTTGCCGGGCGTGCCGCCGAAGGCCTGCGGGGCCTGGTCGGACATGTCGAAGCGGAAGTCGTCACCGGCGTCGAGCAGCGCCTTGGCCATCTTCCGCTGGACCTCGTTGGGGTACGCCGAGTTGGGCACGTTCTTGTTCGGCGAGAGGTAGCCGCCGAGCTTGGCCTGGACGCTCGCCGCGTCCGGGGAGGCGAGGAAGGTCGCCAGCGCCTGCGCCGCCGCGGAGTCCTTCAGGATCACCGCCGCGTCGCCGCCGGACACCACGGGCGGGTCGTCACCGACCGCCGGGAACGGGAACACCTTCGCGTCCGTGCCCACCTCGGCCTCGGTCTCGCCGATGTTCACCTGCACGAAGTCGCCCTCGTAGACCATGCCGGCCTTGGGCTGGTCGCCGCCGGTGAAGGTCTGGGTCACGGATGCCGGGAACTCCGTCTGGAGCGCGCCGGACGCGCCGCCCGCGACGTAGTCCTGCTTGCCCCAGATCCCGGCGAGCGTGGTGAGCGCCTCCTTGACGGAGGGGTCCGTCCACTTGATCTCGTGCCGGGTGAGCTGGTCGTACTTCTCCGGTCCGGCCTGGGACAGGTAGACGTTCTCGAACCAGTCGGTCAGCGTCCAGCCGTCGGCGCCGCCGACGGAGAAGGGGGTGACCCCGGAGTCGTACACCGTCCGCGCGGCGGTGAGCAGTTCCTCCCACGTCTTCGGCTCGGCCGCGCCGGCGTTCTCGAAGACCTGGGCGTTGTACCAGATCAGCGACTTGTTGGCGGCCTTGTAGTAGACGCCGTACTGCTTGCCGTCGACCTTGCCGATGTCCTGCCAGCCCTGCGAGTAGTTCTCGGCGAGCTCCCTGGACGCCTCGGCGCCCAGCGGTGTGGCCCAGCCCTTCTCCACCGCCTGCTTGATGGCGCCCGGCTGCGGCAGCAGGGCCACGTCCGGCGGGGCGCCGCCCGCGATCTTGGATCCGAGGAAGTTGATGATCGGGTCCTGGGCGGGCACGAAGGTCACCTTGGCGCCGGTGCGCTTCTCGAACTCCGCGAGGACCTTCTTGAAGTTCTCCTGCTCGGTGCCGGACCACACGGCGGCGACCTCCAGGGTCTCGCCGTCCAGCTTCGGCAGGGTGACGGTGGTGCCGGTGTCGCCTCCGGTCCCGCCGTCCCCGGCGTCGTCACCGCCGTCGTCGTCGCCCCCGCAGGCGGTGAGGGAGACCGCCAGCACACCCGCGGCGAGCGCGGCGGCGGCTCTCACGGCCCTGCGGGAGCCGGGGGTCGTCATCGGGTCGCCGGGCGACCTGCGTATGCGGATGGTCCTGCTCGTCCTGCGCATCACTGCCCCGTTCTTCGTACTCCGTCGTACTTCGCCGAACGTTCGAGCGCTGTCCCGTGCGCTCTGGTCTACGCCCGGCGCCTGGGGGTGGCAAGAGCGCGTCCCGTGTCAAGTCCGCGATCGTGACCGCGTCGTGACCGGGCGTCACGCGGGTGAGTATCCCGACTCATGACGCGCGCACGTCGAGCCGGAAGGCTGGGGGCATGTTCATCAGACGATCAGTCACGGCGGTCGCCCTCCTGGTGCTCACCACGGCGGCCTGCGGGACGCAGCCGAGCGGCGTGCGGGCGGCACCCCCGGAGAGCCCCCCGCCGTCTCCCGGCGCCCTGCCGTCCTCCGGTGCCCCGCGGCCCTCCGGCTCGCCCTCCGACGCCCGGCCGAAGTGCGCGCAGCCGGCAAAGGCCCCCACGGTGCCCCCGTCCCCCACCCCCACCGGCACGACGGGGCGGCCGGAGCGGAGCGGCGACGGCGCGCCCCACTACGCCGAGAACCACGCCTACCGGATGCAGGCGTCCCTGAACCCGGAGAAGCGGGCCTGGGGAGCGGCGTCGGCGAAGCTCGTCCGCGCGGAACTCGAGAAGGTGCGGGCGGCGGGCGGATCCGGTGCGTACGGCGCCTTCCCGCAGGCACGGGTCACCGCGGCCCTCGCCCGCCTCGGCTGCGGCGAGGAGCACGGGGTCTACGTCAACAACGGTTTCTACAGCCTCCACACCGGGACGGTCTGCGTGTCCGGCCGGGTGACGCGGGACGAGCTGACCACCGAGGTGCACGGCGCCTACGTCGAGCCCCAGCCCGGAACCGGGCCCTGCGTGGAGAACCGGGGAGGCCACTGACCGGCCTCCCCGCCCCCGGAGGTCACAGGAGGGAGGGGACCTCCGCGGCCGAGACCTGACGGGCCGCCCGTTCCAGGGCGCTGGCGAGCAGTGCCAGGTCAGTCGGGCCGTTGCCGAGCTCGCGGACCGGGCGGCGGGCCGGGGGGTCGCCCATGCGGTGCCACTCCAGGGGGACGACCGTCGGCCGCAGGGTCGCCGTCCGCGGGATGCGGCCGGTCACCCGGCCGCCCTGGAACGCCGTCTCCGGTCCGTCCGGGCGAGCCAGCCGGCCGCGGCCCGGTACCGGGGCGTCGGGGCCCGCGTCCGGCACGGGCGCGTCGAGCGTGACGCGCAGCGTCGCCCGCCGCACCGGCTCGCTCTGCGCCGTCCGGGCGCACGGTCCCGTGGCCGTCACCAGGTGCACGCCCAGCCGTTCGCCGTCGCGCGCCACCGCCTCCAGCGCCCGCGTCACCGACCCGGCGGCGGGCCGCCCCGGTGAGCCGAGCGCGGGGGAGACCAGCGCGTCCAGGTCGTCCACGACCACCACCAGCCGGGGCAGCGCGGGCGGGGCCTGCGTCCGGCGCCGGTCCGCCGCGGGCCGCAGCCGCAGCGTCGAACTGGGCGGAGTGTCCAGGTCGCCGTTCTGTTCGTTCGCCCCCGGGCGGGAGACCGCCGTGCGCTGGGCGACCATACGGTCCGACAACGCGCGGCCGGTGTGCCACTCCGCGAAGTCCGAGCGGCCCAGCAGCTCCGCGCGCCGCTTCAGCTCGGCGCTCAGGGACTGGGCGAACTCCCGCATCCGCACCGGATCGTTGGCGCACAGGTGCGTCGTGACGTGCGGTACGTCGGTACACACCCGAAGGCCGTCGCCGTGCCCGGGCCCCGGCGCGGGGCCGCCCCTGCCGTCGACCAGCACGATGCCCAGCCGGTCGGGGCGCTCGGCGGCGGCCAGCGAGGCGACGACCGCCCGCAGCAGTTCCGTACGGCCGCTGCCGGGCGGGCCCTCGACCAGCAGATGCGGTCCGTCGGCGGCGAGGTCGGCGACGACCGGGCCGCGCGGGCCGGCGCCCAGTATGGCGGTGACCCGTCCGCCGAGGGCCCGGGTGTCGTCGGCGGCGTCCGCCCAGCGGGCCATCAGCGACGCCGGGGTGGCCCGGGCCAGGCCCAGCTCGTCCAGCAGCCGCGCCGACCGGGGCAGCGGAGCGGACACCCGCGCGTGCCGTTCGCCCGGGGCGCTGTCGGTGCGCAGCGGTGCGAGCGCCCGCGCGAACCGCTCGGCCCAGGCCGGGGAGACCGCGTCGACGGTGGCGAGGGTGCCGTGGCCGACGGGGCCCGGAGGTGTCCCGGAGCCGCTGCCGGCCACCCGCAGCAGCCGCAGCGCGGTCGCCACGTCACCGCTGAGCAGGGCGACCGCCCCGCACGCGCGGAACGACGGCGTCACCGCGCAGGCCGCCTCGTACGTCTCCGTCACCGGGGACGCGGGGGAGGCGGCGGCCGTCTCGGCGAGGCACAGGACGTGGATCCCCGCCCGGGGGCCGTCCTTGGTCAGCCGGGCCACCGCCTCGCGGACGTCGGCGCCGCCCGGGTCGCCGTCCACGACGACCACGGTGCGGGGGCCGTCGCCCCGTGGTGCGGGCGCGGCCGGGTGGTCCTGGTCGGCCAGGCGGTGCAGCAGTTCGTCCGCGCGGGCCGTGGCCTGCTCGTGGTCGTGCGCCAGCAGCAGGCGGCAGTCCTGGCCGTGGCCCGGGCGCAGGTGGGGCAGCCAGCCCAGCCAGGACCACTCCGCGGTGCGCTCCGCCAGCGGGCGGGAGGGGTCCGCGGCGATCAGGACGATCTCCAGACAGTCGGGCGAGTGCAGCGCCGCGAGCTGGGCCAGGACCGCGCGGGCCAGTCCGGCGAGGCGGTCGCGCGGGCCGGCCAGTCCCAGCGCGCCCACCTCGCGCAGGTCCGACGTCACGGGGACGGCGGGCAGCAGGCCCGAGCCGTCCGGCGCGGCCCGGTCGGTGGTGCCCAGCCGCACCGTGAGCGTCTCGGGATGGCCCGGCCCGCGCTCCCACAGCCGGGGGCCGGGGCCGAGCGCGGTCAGCAGCAGCGTGGCGGGGTCCGGCCAGGTCTCGGGCTGTGCGGGGGCGGCGAGGACCGGCTGCGGCGCGGGCCCGTCCGGCGGCGCGGCGGGTCCGACCCGCGCGTCCGCCGTCGCCTCCCGCTCCGCCCGGCCCCCGGTCAGGCGCCGGGCCCAGGCCCCGATCCCGCCCCGCCTGCGCTCGGCGGGGGGCTGGGGGAGGTCGGTGCCGCGGAGGGGGGTGCCCTTGCGGGAGCCCCCGGTGTCCGCTCCGTGCCGGGTGTCGGGGCCGGACGCGTCGCCGTACCGCCCGTCCCGCACCCGGCCCGTGGTGCTGCCGGTGGGGCCCTGGGGGGCTCGGGGGGAGCGGGCTGGCCCGCCGGGCGTCGCGTCGGGTGCGTGGGGGGAGTCGTGACCGTGGGGCGTCGTGCCCCGCGCGGGGTGCGCGTCGCGTGCGTGGTCGGCCGCGCGGGGGGAGTCGTGGTGTCCGTGGCCCGCGGTGCCGTCGGCCGGTGCTCCGGGTGCGGGCGAGGTGTCCTGGCGTCCGTCGTGTGCCGTACCGCCGGGGAGGCCCGCGGGTGTCCCGCCGCCGGCCCGGTGTCCCGGGCCGGCGGCGGAGGAGGCGCCGGTGCCGGGCCCGTCGCCGAGCGATCCGTACCCCGTACGGGTCTCGTCCGCGGCCGGCCCGGGCCGCGAGACGCGCCGCCCCTTGGGCATCCGGGGCACATCGCCCCGCGCGGCGATCCGCAGCGTGCGCCCTCCGGGGCCGCCGCCGTGCTGCTCGGCCCCCGGCGCCCCGCCCTGCTCCGGCACCAGCGGCCCGGGCCCCCGGGCGGCTCGTCCCGGGGCGGTGTCCCCGCCCGGCCCCCGCCCGTCGGCGGCGCGGCTCCCGTCCTGCGCGGTCCGGCTCGCCGGGCCGTAGGCGTGGCGGGTCGGCCCCCGGGGCGGATCGGCCGGGGCCACGCGCGTGTCCGGGCGGCCGGACGTCCCGGAGCGCGACCCGCCCCCGGCCGCCTCACCCGCCCGCGGTGCCGGCACCCGGACGTGTCCCTCCCCGTCCGGTGTCGTCGCCGACCGCGCGCGCGGTCCCGCGGCCGGTGTCAGGCGCAGCGCCGACTCGCCGATGCGCAGCAGTGCGCCCGGGGTCAGCCGGACCGGGCGGGGGCCCACGCGCCGCCCGTCCAGGGTGGTGCCGTTGGTGGAGCCGAGGTCGGCGACCGAGACGCGGCCGTCGGAGGCGACCGTCACCGCGCAGTGCAGCCGGGAGACGTCCGGGTCGTCGAGCGGTACGTCGGCGTCGGCGGAGCGGCCTATGCGGATCTCGCCGCCGTGCAGCAGGTGCACCCCGCCCGCGTCGGGCCCGGCGACGACGTGCAGCCGGGTCGGGGCCTCGTCCAGCTCGGGATGCGGCTCGGGCTCGCCCGGGGCGCCCACCGCGAGCACCGCCCCGTCGATCAGCGGCGGCTCGCCCAGGGTGCAGCGCTGGGCGTCGAGCCGCCGGTCACCGGCGTACAGCACCGGCGCGCCGGTGGAGCCGGACGTGCCGTCGGCGCCGGAGACCGCCGAGGCCAGCGCGGACGCCACCGCGGCCAGGGCCGTGCCCGCGGGCGCCGTGACCAGCACGTCACAGCTCGTGGCCCGCTCCCGCGCGGGGGAGGAGGGTCCCAGCGGGTCTACGACGGTCAGCCGGATCTGCATCGCCGTCAGCGGTCCCTTCTGCGCGGGCGCCCGCGACACGGGGGGACGAAGCCGCCCCGCGGTCCCCCACCGCGGACTTCCCCCACCGCCACACGCGCACGTACGGCCAGTACTGCACGCATCCTCGCACCTGCCACCGACAACGCGCCCGCCGCCCGACAGTGAATGATCTTGATTGGTCGGCTCTGCCCGCAAAAATGCCTGACCAGTGACGGACCGATGATCGTTCTGAGCCCACTTGAGATCGGTCACGTCCCAGGTTCGGCAACCAACGGACCGGGTGGAGCGTCTTTCCCGCGAACCGTCGAACACCGACGGGTACCGGTACGTAAGACCTCCACAGAGGAACAGCCGGTCCCGCGACAGGAACGCGGCGTCGGAGGACGACCGGCCGGTATGCCGCGCGCGGCACTACAGTGGGTCGGAACATTCCGCAGCAGGGTGGACCACGGTGTACGCCAGCCAAGCAAGCAGCAGGGAGCGCATGACGTGCGGCCGGTAGGGAGCAAGTACCTGCTCGAGGAGCCGCTCGGGCGCGGCGCCACGGGCACCGTCTGGCGCGCACGCCAGCGGGAGACCGCCGGTGCCGAGGCGGCCGTGCCGGGACAGCCCGGCGAGACCGTCGCGATCAAGGTCCTCAAGGAGGAGCTCGCGAACGACGCCGACGTCGTGATGCGGTTCCTGCGCGAGCGATCGGTCCTGCTGCGGCTCACCCATCCCAACATCGTCCGGGTCCGTGACCTGGTCGTCGAGGGCGATCTGCTGGCCCTGGTCATGGACCTCGTCGAAGGCCCCGACCTGCACCGCCACCTCCGGGAGAACGGGCCGTTCACCCCGGTCGCCGCGGCGCTGCTGACCGCGCAGATCGCCGACGCGCTCGGCGCCAGCCACGCCGACGGCGTGGTGCACCGCGACCTGAAGCCGGCCAACGTCCTGCTGAAGCAGACCGGCGGCGAGATGCACCCGATGCTGACCGACTTCGGCATCGCCCGACTCGCCGACTCCCCGGGCCTGACCCGCACCCACGAGTTCGTCGGCACGCCCGCGTACATCGCGCCCGAGTCCGCCGAGGGCCGCCCGCAGACCTCCGCCGTCGACATCTACGGCGCCGGCATCCTGCTGTACGAGCTGGTCACCGGCCGTCCGCCGTTCTCCGGCGGCTCCGCCCTCGAGGTGCTGCACCAGCACCTGAGCTCCGAACCGCGCCGTCCCTCCACGGTTCCCGACCCGCTGTGGACGGTCATCGAGCGCTGTCTGCGCAAGAACCCCGACGAGCGGCCCAGCGCGGAGAACCTCGCGCGCGGCCTGCGCGTCGTCGCCGACGGCATCGGCGTGCACGCGAACTCCGCGCAGATCGGCGCCGCGGAGAACGTCGGCGCGCTGCTCGCCCCCGACCCGGCGCCCGCGCCGGTGCCGGACGCCCCCGGTGCCGCGGACCCCACCCAGGTCCTGCCGCACGGCGCGGGCGGCTACGACCCCAACGGCGCCACCAGCGTCCTGCCGCAGACCGGCGGACCGGCCGGCGCCGCCGACCCCACGGCCGTACTCCCTCCGGTGCCGCCCGGGCAGCCGGGGCAGCCCGGCGGGCCGGGCCCCGAGGACCCGCATCCCTGGCAGAACCAGCTCCGCGCGGCCCGCGACCGCAACGAGCAGACCCAGGTCCAGTACCTCGACCCCGGCCAGGACCCGCTGCGCCGCCGCCCCCAGCGGCAGGTCGCCCGGCCTCCCCAGCAGCCGCCGCAGCGCCCCCAGCCCCAGCCGCAGCCCGGCCCGGGGTACGGCTACCCGCAGCAGCCCCAGCCGCAGCGGTACGCACCGCCGCCCGAGCCCCAGCGGCGGCAGCAGCCCCAGCCGCAGCGGTACGCGCCGCCGCCGGAGCCGCAGCGTCCCGCGCGGGAGCCGCGGCCGCCCCGGCAGCGCGGCGCCAACCCGATGCGCATCCCCGGTCTTGGCTGCCTCAAGGGCTGCCTCTTCACGCTCGTCATCCTGTTCGTCGCGGGCTGGCTGATCTGGGAACTGAGCCCGCTCCAGGACTGGATCGGCACCGGCAAGGGCTACTGGGAGCAGCTCAGCGACTGGTTCGGCACGGTGACGGGCTGGATCGAGGACCTGGGCGGCCCCGAGGAGCCGTCGGCACCCTCCGGGACGAACTGAAGCCGGTCTGCCGATATGTCGACATCCGGGGGTCGATTTCCGTATCCCCGGTGAAGGCCGGCTGCCCGGACGCGTAGCTTTGGCGACAACACGCGTCGGTAGGAGCAGTCTTGGCACGGAGAATCGGCAGCCGGTACACCGCCCATCAGATCCTCGGGCGGGGCAGCGCCGGCACGGTGTGGCTGGGCGAGGGCCCCGACGGGCCCGTCGCCATCAAGCTGCTGCGTGAGGATCTCTCCTCGGACCAGGAGCTCGTCGGCCGCTTCGTGCAGGAGCGGACGGCGCTGCTCGGTCTGGAGCACCCGCACGTCGTCTCCGTGCGCGACCTCGTCGTCGACGGCAACGATCTCGCGCTGGTGATGGACCTGGTCCGGGGCACGGACCTGCGCACCCGCCTCGACCGGGAGCGCAGGCTCGCCCCGGAGGCCGCGGTGGCGATCGTCGCCGACGTCGCCGACGGGCTGGCCGCGGCGCACGCGGCCGGGGTCGTCCACCGGGACGTGAAGCCGGAGAACGTGCTGCTGGACATGCAGGGTCCGCTCGGCCCCGGCGGCTCGCACCGCGCCCTGCTCACCGACTTCGGTGTGGCGAAACTCATCGACACCCCGCGCCGCACCCGGGCCACGAAGATCATCGGCACGCCGGACTATCTGGCCCCGGAGATCGTGGAGGGCCTCCCGCCGCGCGCCTCGGTCGACATCTACGCCCTCGCCACGGTCCTGTACGAGCTGCTCGCGGGCTTCACGCCGTTCGGCGGCGGCCACCCGGGCGCCGTACTGCGCCGCCACGTCACCGAGACGGTCGTCCCCCTGCCCGGCATCCCGGACGAGCTGTGGCAGCTCCTGGTGCAGTGCCTGGCGAAGGCCCCGGCGTCCCGGCTGCGCGCCTCCGAGCTGGGCGCGCGCCTGCGGGAGCTGCTGCCGCTGCTGGAGGGCATGCCCCCGCTGGACGTGGACGAGCCGGACACCGAGCCCGAGGAGGAGGCGGGTGAGGCCGTGCCGGCGTCCGGCCCCTCCCGGTCCGCCGGTGAGCCCGTGCGGCGCCGTGGGGCGGTCCCGCTGGTGCCGGGCGCCAAGCCGTCCGACTCCAACCGTGACACGCACACGTCCATGAGGGTGCCCGCCCCCGACGAGCTGGCCGGCGGTGCCCGCGGTACGGCCCGCGCACCCCGCGCGTCCGGCGCCCCCCGCCCCGGTTCGGCCCGCAACCGCGCGGTCACCCGCAGGCGCCGCCTGGCCGTGGCCGTGGCGGCGGCACTCCTGGCGGCGGCCGGCACCGCCACCTGGCTCGCCACCTCCGACGACACCCCCACCCCGCCCGAGGACACCCAGAACTCGGCCCCGGCCGCCCCCTGACCCCTCCTCCCCCAAGGGGCGCGGGGAACCGCGCGAAGGGGGTCCGGGGGCGCAGCCCCCAGGACGGGAAGGGAAGGGGCGGCGGGGGCGAAAGAAGTCCGTGCCCGCGCCCCCGCCCGACCCGCCGCCCCACGCCCCGCGCCCTGGTCACCGGCCACCCGGCATGGCCCGGTACCGGAAGCCGTTACGCTGGAGGGCGTGGCAGTCGTCGATGTATCCGAAGAGCTCAAGTCCCTCTCCTCGACCATGGAGTCGATCGAGGCCGTTCTGGACCTCGACAAGCTGAGGGCAGACATCGCCGTGCTCGAGGAGCAGGCGGCCGCGCCGTCCCTCTGGGACAACCCGGACGAGGCGCAGAAGATCACCAGCAAGCTCTCCCACCTCCAGGCCGAGGTGCGGAAGGCCGAGGCGCTGCGCGGCCGGATCGACGATCTCGCCGTGCTCTTCGAGATGGCCGAGGAGGAGGACGACCCGGACACCCGCGCGGAGGCCGAGTCGGAGCTCGCGTCCGTCAGGAAGGCGCTGGACGAGATGGAGGTCCGGACGCTGCTCAGCGGCGAGTACGACTCCCGTGAGGCGCTCGTCAACATCCGCGCGGAGGCCGGTGGCGTCGACGCCGCCGACTTCGCCGAGAAGCTCCAGCGCATGTACCTGCGCTGGGCCGAGCAGCACGGCTACAAGACCGAGATCTACGAGACGTCGTACGCCGAAGAGGCCGGCATCAAGTCGACCACCTTCGCCGTCCAGGTGCCCTACGCCTACGGCACCCTCTCCGTCGAGCAGGGCACGCACCGTCTGGTGCGCATCTCGCCCTTCGACAACCAGGGCCGCCGCCAGACCTCGTTCGCCGGCGTCGAGATCCTCCCCGTGGTCGAGCAGACCGACCACATCGAGATCGACGAGTCCGAGCTGCGCGTGGACGTCTACCGCTCCTCCGGCCCCGGTGGTCAGGGCGTGAACACCACCGACTCCGCGGTGCGCCTCACCCACATCCCGACCGGCATCGTGGTCTCGTGCCAGAACGAACGCTCGCAGATCCAGAACAAGGCCACCGCCATGAACGTCCTCCAGGCGAAGCTGCTGGAGCGGCGCCGCCAGGAGGAGCAGGCCAAGATGGACGCCCTCAAGGGCGACGGTGGCAACTCCTGGGGCAACCAGATGCGTTCGTACGTGCTGCACCCGTACCAGATGGTCAAGGACCTGCGCACGGAGCACGAAGTCGGTAACCCCGAGGCCGTGTTCAACGGTGAGATCGACGGCTTCCTGGAGGCCGGGATTCGCTGGCGCAAGCAGCAGGAGAAGTAACTCCCCGAGCGAACCGACGATTTGTCGACAAGGCAACTGCCGCCCAGTGGGCGGCAGTTGCCTTTTCCTGTCTGGGATGCCCGCGTTTTACGTCACAGTTGCGGCTTCTCCGTCCCGCAAAGCGCTCGTAGCCGGACATCGCGCACGCAACGGCCTTGACGTTCTTTTGGAAAGTGGGAAGGGTGAAGCGTGGCATGCGTATCTCCGGGGCGCATGTGAACCGGGGGGCGTTTCATCGCAGGTACCCCCGTTGATCACGGCCCCGGGCGCCGCCTCATTGACGATCAGCTACTGGGGGTAGCACACACATGACGAAGAAGACGCGGATCCGCGTCGCACGCATCGCAGCCGGCGCCGTGGTCGCCGCGGGTGCGTCGCTGATGGTGACGGGTGTCGCCCAGGCCGACCCCGGCGACCCTGTTTGCGACATCGTGGTCACTCCGGAGTGCGAGGAGGAGCCGGGCGGGGAGAACCCGGGCGGGGAGAACCCGGGTGGGGAGAACCCCGGCGGGGAGAACCCGGGTGGGGAGAACCCCGGTGGCGAGAACCCGGGTGGGGAGAACCCCGGTGGCGAGAACCCGGGCGGGGAGAACCCCGGCGGTGAAAACCCGGGCGGGGAGAACCCCGGCGGTGAAAACCCCGGCGGGGAGAACCCGGGCGGGGAGAACCCCGGTGGCGAGCAGCCCGGTGGTGAGGACCCCATCGAGGAGCCCACCGAGAAGCCGACCACCCCGGGCGGCGGCGGCGGTGACGACGACACCGGCACCTCCCCCGACGGCGGCGGCACCTCGCCGCAGGACGAGGGCTCCTCGGCCCTCACCGAGACCGGCGACGAGGCCCCGGCCACCTCGGCCCAGGGCAACGGCAAGGAGCTCGCCGAGACCGGCGCCGCCGAGATGACCTTCCTGGTCATCGGTGCCGCCACGATGATCGCCGGCGGTGTCGGCTTCCGGGTGCTCCCGCGCCTGATGACCGGCCGCGGCGGTGCCGCCGCCTGACGGTGGCGGCACGCGTACGCACCGTACGCATGACGTGTGACGAAGGGCCCGGAGCGCGACCGCGCTCCGGGCCCTTCGTCACATCCCCGTCCCGGCCGTCAGACGGTCTGCTGGGCGAGCAGTGCCACCGCCGCGATCAGTACCGCCAGCAGGGCGATCAGCGCCACCGGGTTCAGCCCCGCGAAGAAGTTCTCCTGCTGCAGCCGCTCGCGGTTCGCGCGGCACACCGGGCACCGGCCCTCGCTCACGGGCGCGGCGCAGTTCGCGCACACCAGCCGGTCGTACGTCATGCGCTCGCCCTCCTCGCACCTGTTCCAGTCACACAACGCCCACGTCCGCGTGAACGTTCCCCCCTCCCACTGTGCCAGGTTCCCGCGGATGCCGCGCCGGGTCGCTCCGGAACAAAACGGCCCAAGGCTTACACAACCCCTCCGGTGACTGCGCTGGGCTCCCCGGGTCGCGTATGGTCACGCTCATCTACCCCCGGCTACCCGTGGTGCATCCGTGATCCGATTCGACAACGTGTCCAAGGCCTACCCCAAGCAGAACCGCCCCGCACTCAGGGACGTCACCCTGGAAGTGGAGAAGGGCGAGTTCGTCTTCCTCGTGGGGTCCTCCGGCTCCGGAAAGTCCACCTTCCTGCGGCTGATCCTCCGCGAGGAGCGGGCCAGCCAGGGGCAGGTGCACGTCCTGGGCAAGGACCTCGCCCGCGTCTCCAACTGGAAGGTGCCGCAGATCCGGCGCCAGCTGGGGACCGTGTTCCAGGACTTCCGCCTGCTGCCGAACAAGACGGTCGCCGAGAACGTCGCCTTCGCGCAGGAGGTCATCGGCAAGTCGCGCGGCGAGATCCGCAAGTCCGTGCCGCAGGTGCTCGACCTCGTCGGGCTCGGCGGCAAGGAGGACCGCATGCCGGGCGAGCTCTCCGGCGGTGAGCAGCAGCGCGTCGCCATCGCGCGGGCCTTCGTCAACCGGCCCAAGCTGCTCATCTGCGACGAGCCCACCGGCAACCTCGACCCGCAGACCTCCGTCGGCATCATGAAGCTGCTCGACCGGATCAACCGGACGGGCACCACCGTGGTGATGGCGACGCACGACCAGAACATCGTGGACCAGATGCGCAAGCGCGTCATCGAGCTGGAGAAGGGCCGTCTCGTCCGCGACCAGGCGCGCGGCGTCTACGGCTACCAGCACTGACGCTCCACGGAAAGGCTTGATCAGACGCCATGCGCGCCCAGTTCGTCCTGTCGGAGATCGGCGTCGGTCTCCGCCGCAACCTGACGATGACCTTCGCCGTCGTCGTCTCCGTCGCCCTGTCGCTCGCCCTGTTCGGTGGTTCGCTCCTGATGAACGACCAGGTGAACACCATGAAGGGGTACTGGTACGACAAGGTCAACGTCTCCATCTTCCTGTGCAACAAGAGTGACGCCACGTCCGATCCCCACTGCGCCAAGGGCGCGGTGACCGACGACCAGAAGAACCAGATCAAGACCGACCTGGAGAAGATGTCGGTCGTCGACACCGTGACGTACGAGTCGCAGGACGAGGCGTACAAGCACTACAAGGAGCAGTTCGGCGACTCCCCGCTGGCCAGCTCCCTCACGCCGGACCAGATGCAGGAGTCGTACCGCATCAAGCTGAAGGACCCGGAGAAGTACCAGGTCATCGCGACCGCCTTCGACGGGCGGGACGGCGTGCAGTCGGTGCAGGATCAGAAGGGCCTGCTGGACAACCTCTTCGGGCTGCTGGAAGGCATGAACATCGCCGCCCTCGCGATGATGGCGCTCATGCTGGTCGTCGCCCTGATGCTGATCGTGAACACGGTGCGCGTCTCCGCGTTCAGCCGGCGGCGCGAGACCGGCATCATGCGGCTGGTCGGTGCCTCCGGCTTCTACATCCAGACGCCGTTCATCATGGAGGCCGCCGTCGCCGGACTCATCGGCGGTGTCGTCGCGTGCGGATTCCTGGTGGTCGGGCGGTACTTCATCATCGACCACGGGCTGGCCCTGTCGGAGAAGCTGAACCTGATCAACTTCATCGGCTGGGACGCCGTACTGACGAAACTCCCGCTGATCCTCGCGACGAGTCTGCTGATGCCGGCGTTGGCCGCGTTCTTCGCGCTGCGCAAGTATCTGAAGGTGTGATTCTCACCAAGAGGGGCGCGCGGTCAACCGGCCGTGCGCCCCTTCGCGTTGTCCTAGACTCACCGGCATGTCAGGTCGTGCCCTGTTCTGTCAGTCCCGCCGCATCGGCCGCGGTGCCGCCCTGACCTTGGTGTTCGCGAGCGTGCTGGTCGCCGGTGCGGCCACCGGCAGCCTCCCCGGCACCGACCGTGACACCACGGCGGACAACGCCCCGGCGGCCGCTCCCGTGGGCCACCACGCCGCCGTCACCCGGGCGGCCGAGGAGGCCGCCGCCGACGGCACGTCCCCCATGGAGGCCGCCCAGCGGGCCGTCAGCCGCAGCGGGGACCGCTGGGCCGCCGTCTACTCCCCGGGCGAGTACGAGGAGTTCGAGGAGTCCCTGGACGGCCGCTACACCGGCGTCGGGCTGTGGGCCCGCGAGCGGGACGGCCGCATCGAGGTGACGAAGGTGGGCAGCGACACGCCCGCCGCCGAAGCGGGCATCCGCGCCGGCGACCGGCTGCGCAGCGTCGACGGCGAGCGGGTCGACGGCCGCCCCGTCACCGAGGTCGTCTCCTTACTGCGCGGCGGCACCACGGGCGGCGACAGCGCCGGCACCACCGTCCGCCTCGGTCTGGAACGCGGCACGCGCATGTGGAGCGAGACCGTGCGCCGGGCCAGGCTCACCCGCGACACCGTCACCGTCCGCACCCTGAAGCCCGGCGTCACCGTCGTCGAGGTCGCCGCCTTCACCCGGGGCACCGGCGACGAGGTCCGCGCCGCCGTGAAGCAGGCCCCCGCCGACTCCGGGATCGTCCTCGACCTGCGGGGCAACCCCGGCGGGCTGGTCGCCGAGGCGGTCACCGCGGCCTCCGCGTTCCTCGACGGCGGCCTGGTCGCCACCTACGACGTCGACGGCGAGCAGCGCGCCCTGCACGCCGAACCCGGCGGCGACACCACCAGACCCCTGGTCGCGCTCGTCGACGGCGGGACGATGAGCGCCGCCGAGCTCCTCACCGGGGCCCTGCAGGACCGCGGCCGGGCGGTCGTCGTGGGCTCCCGCACCTTCGGCAAGGGCTCGGTCCAGATGCCGACCGAGCTGCCCGACGGCTCCGTCGCCGAGCTGACCGTCGGCCACTACCGCACCCCCTCCGGCCGGGGCGTCGACGGCCACGGCCTCACCCCCGACCTCGAGGCCGGCGCGGACGCGCTCCAGCGGGCCGGGACGGTCCTCGGCGGACTCGGCGCCCGGGGCTCGTCCCGCGGGAGATAATCGGCTTCCCGCCGACCCCCTCCGTAGTGCGAAAATGGCGGCACTATGGCTAAGGAAAAAGGGCGCAAGCTGATCGCGCAGAACAAGAAGGCGCGGCACGACTACCTCATCATCGACACCTACGAGGCGGGCCTGGTCCTCACCGGCACCGAGGTCAAGTCCCTGCGCCAGGGGCGTGCGTCCCTCGTGGACGGCTTCGTCCAGCTCAGCGACGACGAGGCGTGGCTGCACAACGTGCACGTGCCGGAGTACAGCCAGGGCACCTGGACCAACCACAGCGCGCGGCGCAAGCGCAAGCTGCTGCTGCACCGCGCGGAGATCGACAAGCTGGCGTCCAAGTCCCAGGAGACGGGGCACACCATCGTGCCGCTCGCCCTGTACTTCAAGGACGGCCGGGCGAAGGTCGAGATCGCGCTGGCCAAGGGCAAGAAGGAGTACGACAAGCGGCAGACGCTGCGGGAGAAGCAGGACCGGCGCGAGACCGACCGGGCGATCTCGGCGGCCCGCAGGAAGCAGCGGGCGTAGCCCCCCGCCGGGGGCCGGGGAATACGCTGGCACCGACCCGCGTTGGTCACCTATGATGGCGACAGCACCCCACAGCGGGTGCGCACCTTGAGAAAAAAACATGGGGATGATCGGTTTCGACAGCGGCTGTCGAAGCAGGGGAAGCGTGTCGAGGAAGCGGCCATGATCTCGTAAACCACAGGCCGAAAAAAACAATCGCCAATTCCAAGCGATCTGTCTCCCAGGGCGAGCTCGCCCTCGCTGCCTGATTTCAGGTAGCGAGCAGCGGCTCCCCTACTGAAGGGAGTGTCAGCCCGGGGGTGTTCCCGACCCGGATCCTGGCATCAGCTAGGGAACTAAACCTTGATCCCGGTCACGGGGTGAAGAGGGAAACCTAACAGTGACTGGGCCCGTCGGAGACTTGTCGACGTGATCTCCGGGGCCGAGAAAAGCACAGTCGACTGCACACGGAGAAGCCCTGGTTCCGCACCGTTGGACGCGGGTTCGATTCCCGCCATCTCCACTCATCCCATGTGGGCACAGGCCCCGTCGCTCCGAGCGGCGGGGCCTGTGTCATGCCCGGCCGTCACGCGGGACCCCCGCGCGGTGCCGTGCTCGCCCGCTCCGTCAGGCGCGGCGGCAGCAGGGTGGCCCCCGGTACGGGAGCACCGGACAGCTTCCGCACCAGCAGACGCACCGCGCGGGTGCCCAGCTCGGCGGACGGCACGGCGACCGAGGTGAGCGGGATCCGGGCCGACGCGGCCACCGGGGCCGGACAGACGGCGATCAGCGACACGTCGCCGGGGACGCGCAGCCCCACCTGCTCGAAGGCGTCGACCAGGGGATCGAGGAGCGGCTCGTTGTGCACCACCACGGCGGTCAGTGCGGGCAGTTCGCGCAGCAGCCGCTCCGCGATCGCGCGGGCGTCGTCCCGGCCCGTCCCGCACGGACGCACGGCGGAGGTGAGCCCGCCCCGGTCCGCGGCCGCCGTGAAGCCCTCCACGAGCCGCCGCGCGAACGCGGTCCGCCGTACGTACACCTCCGGCGGTGAGCCGACCAGCGCCACCACCCGGTGCCCGAGCCGCGCCAGATGGTCCACGCACAGCTCGCCGGCCGCCCGGAAGTCCAGGTCGACGCAGGTCAGCCCGTCCGGCTCGGCGGGTACGCCGACCAGCACCGAAGGTAAGGAACACGAGCGCAGCAACGGCAGCCGGGCGTCCTGGAGCTGTACGTCCGTCACGATCACCGCGTCCGCGAGACCCGCCTCGGCCACGCGCCCGATGCCCTCCTCGCCGTCCCCGTGCGTGAGCAGCAGCACGTCGTGGTCGTGGGCGCGGGCGGCGGTGACCACCGACACCGCGAACCGCGTCATCACCGGCAGGTGGATGCCGGAGCGCATCGGGACGGCCAGGGCCAGCACCCGCGAGCGCCGTCCGGCCGGCCCCCGGCCGGCGTCCGCGCGATAGCCCAGTTCGAGCACGGCCGCCTGGACCCGGCGCCGCGTCGCGTCGGAGATCGGACGCTTGCCGCTGAGCGCGTACGAGACCGTGCTGGGGGAGACCCCGGCGCGCCGGGCCACATCCGTGATCTTCACCATCGGGAGTCCTCGTCTGCACCGTCCGCGGAGAGGGGGAAGCGGTCGGCGCCCTGGGTCGAAGCGCTTCGACGGGTGAAGGTATGTGCGGGACCCGTGGTCGTCAATGGGGCGAGCGTGAATCGGTGGAGCGGTTCGACGGCCCGCACCGGACGAAGGCGCACAGGGCGAGGAGGAGGGCGGTCGTGGCCGCCGCCACGGGCACCCCGAACCCGGCCGTCGCCGAGACGTGCTCCACGGTCCAGCCGCCCACCGCGCTGCCCGCCGCGATCCCGCCGAGCAGACCGGTCACCGCGAGCGTCATGCCCTCGTTCAGCCGGTCCCCGGGGGTGGACGACTGCACCAGGGTCATCGTGGTGACCATCGTCGGGGCGGTCGCCATCCCGGCGGCCAGGAGCGCCCCCGCGAGGACCCACAGCGAGCCGGTGAGGCCGGCCGCGAGCAGGGGGAGGGTCATCAGCGCGGCCATCGCGGTCAGGCACCACGGCAGCAGAGCGCGCGCGGACCCGGCCGGGCGCACCGCCCCGTACAGCAGCCCCGCCGCACAGGAACCGGCCGCCTGCAGCGCGAGCACCGCGCCGGACGCCGCGCGGTGCCCCTGGGCGTCCGCGAACGCGATGGTCACCACCTCCATGGAGCCGAACACCGCACCCGTCGCCAGGCACACCCCCAGCAGCGGGCGCATCCCGGGCGCCCGGAACGGCGCCCGTCCGGCGGAGCGCCGCACGGCCGGCGGCTCGGTCGACCGCTGGGCGGTGAACAGGACGACGCCCGCCAGCAGCAGCACGGCGCCCACGAGGGTGCCGGCCTCCGGGAAGAACGCCGTGCACAGGAAGGCCGCGAGGACGGGGCCGAGCATGAAGCACAGCTCGTCCGCGGCCTGTTCGAAGGCGTTGGCGGTGTGCAGCGCCTCGCGGTCCCCCTTCAGCAGGTGCGCCCAGCGGGCCCGGGACATGCCCCCGGTGTTGGGGGTGGTGGCGGTGGCGGCGTAGGAGGCGAACAGGGTCCAGTCGGGGGCGCCGTGACGCACGCAGAGCAGCAGGGCGAGCGAGCCGAGCACGGCGAACACGGTGGCGGGCAGTGCCACCCGGGCCTGCCCGTGACGGTCGACCAGACGCGCGGTCCACGGCGCGACCACCGCCGTCGCCGCCAGGCCCGTCGCGGTGACGGCGCCGGCCAGGGCGTACGAACCCCGCGTCCCGGCGATCATGATGACGGCGCTCACGCCGAACATGCCCATCGGCAGCCGGGCGATCAGGTTCCCCGCCGTGAAGGCGCGGGCGCCGGGCAGGGCGAAGAGACGGCCGTAGGGACCCTTCGGGCGGGGCGCGCGACGGGTGCGCGGACCGAAGTCGACGGCGACGAGGGTGTCGGCGGTGACCGTGAGCAGGGGAGTGTCCCGGGAGGTCGGCAGAGGCATGGACCCACCCTCACCGCCCGCCGCACGGCCGGTCCAACACCTTCTCGGTGCCGATTCACACGCATCCGTTGTAAGTTCGCGTGATGTCCGCCCCCATCCACCTCGACCCGCGCCTGCTGCGCGCCTTCGCGACCGTCGCCGACGAACTGCACTTCACCCGCGCCGCCGCGCGCCTCCACGTCTCCCAGCAGGCGCTCAGCCGGGACGTACGGCGGCTGGAGAGGGAGCTGGGCAGCGAGCTGTTCGTGCGGACCACGCGCCGGGTGACGCTCACCGCCGACGGCGAACGGCTGCTGCCGTACGCCCGGGCGGTGCTCCGGGCGCAGGAGGACCTGCTGGCCGCGGCCGGGCAGGCGCGCCCCCTGCTGGTCGACCTCAACTCCCCGGGCCTGCGGACACCGCGCCGCGTGCTGCACCGGGCGCGTGAACTGGCGCCGGAGCACGAGCTGATGGCCCGCTACGAGAGCGGACTCGGCCACGCGGCGCAGGAGTTGCTCGCGGGGCGGCTCGACGTGTCGTTCGGGCGGTTCGCGGGGCTCCATCCCGCGCTGCGCTCCGGACTCGACCAGCAGCCGGTGCGGTACGAGCCGATGGCGGTCGTGCTGCCCGAGGACCACCCGCTGGCCTCCCTGCCCGAGGTGCCGCTGGCCGCGCTGTCCGGCGAGACGGTGTACGCCGGGGCCGGGAACACCCGCACACCCGAGTGGACCGACCTCGCCCGGCGGCTGTTCGAGGGGCGGGGGATCGCCCTCGCGCCGCCCGCGCCGCTGGCCGTCGGGGCGGAGGAGTTCCAGCGCGTCATGGCCCGAACGCGGCACCCGGTCCTCGCCGTCGTGGACTTCCCGGCGATGCCGGGGACCGTGCTGCGGCCGCTCGTGGAGCCGGTCCCGCTGTCACCCGTCTCCCTGGTGTGGCGGAAAGGGCTGATCCATCCCGCTCTGACGGCACTTCGGCGTGCCGCGGCCGTCCTCGGCGCCGAGGAGGGGTGGCTGCGGGTGCCGGAGGAGGGATGGATTCCGGCCAGCGATTCTGTTGTGATGGCGTCCTCGTGATGTCTCGCCTTCGCCACGAACGGCCACACGGCGAACACAGGACCTCCGCGTGCGCTACATTCAATGCCCGAGCACAGTGTGATAAATGGGGCGCTCGGAGCGGGTGGGGGCCCGGTCCGACGGCAAGTGCTCAGGTCGTACGCGCACCCTGATCTGTCCCTGGGGGGAAGTGCGTGCGCGTGGAGAAGTGGCGAGAAGACGCCCAACCCGGAGAGCTCGAGGACGCGACGGCGGCCGAGGAGCTTCCGGACAGTGACGAAGACGGGGCCTCCACGGAGACCGGCCCGGCCGAGGACCGCGGGGCGCGCCCCGGAGTCCTCCCCGCCGTGAGCGGCGAGCCCCCGTACGGGCCCGCCGGGAACGCCGACCGCACGGTGTCCCTCCGGGGCGGCCGGGCAGGGGCGGCGCCCGACGGCGACCGCGCGGAGGCGGCAGCACCCGCCGCACTCCGCAAGGAGCTCTCCGCCACCCCGCGGGCCGTCGTGCCGCGCGCGGACGCCCTCGCCGGCCGTCCCGCCGCCGGGCGCGGTGAGGACCCGGAGCGGACCACGATGCTGCGCAGCCCCGCTGCCGCGAAGCGCGGCCGGCCGGTGCCGTCCGCGGAGGCCGCAGCCGGTGCCCTGGTGCGGGACCCCTGGCAGGAGGAGCCCGCCGCCGAGCCCGTCGCGGTCACGCACGATCCGCACGAGGTGACCGTCCAGCTCGACGCCGTACAGTTCGGTGCCGACGGCGTCCTGCAGCGGGCCCCCGCCACGCCGCACGGAAGCCGGGAGAACGCCGACGGGCCCGTGTTCGTCGACGAGTCCGGCCGCCGCAGCCGCAGATACCGCCGCATCGGCATGGCCGTCGGTCTCGCCTGCGCCGGCTACGCCGCCGTCATCGTCGCCACCCTGCTGTCCGGCAACTCCGACGCTCCCTGGCTGCCCGTCCCCGGCCAGCAGCAGGAGCGGCCCGCGGGGAAGGTCGAGACGACCCCGCGGCCCGGTGAGACGGACGCGACGCCCGGCTCCGGCACCAGCCTCCTGCCCGGGGACTCCCCGAGCGAAGGCACCGCCGACCTCCCCGAACCCGGCGCGAGCATCCCCGCGCCCGGCGCCAGTGCCGGCCGGGACGCCCCCGGCGCGAGTGCCGACCCGGAACCGACCGCGACCCGCGGGACCCGGCAGCCGGGCACCGGAACCGGCACCACCCCCGCACCGCAGGCTTCCGAGACCCCGGCGACCACCCCGCCCGCCGTCTCGCCCCCGCCGGCCGACGACCCCGCTCCCGTGACCGGCACCCCGACCGGTGACGCCGCCGCCGCCCCCGCCGCGGACACCGTCGCCGCCCCCGCCGCCCAGCCGGCCGCCGCCCAGAACGACGGCACCGAACCGGCACCCACCGCCACGTCCGCCGCACCGTCCCCGGAGTACGTCCTCTGATGGCATCCCGACCCCGCCGTCGCCGCCTGCCCCTGCGGCTCCTGCTCCCGGTGCTGTTCCTCGTCGCCCTGATGGCGATGCTCATGCTGCGCGGCTACGTGCACAGCGAGATCCTCGCCGACCACCGCGTCCAGTCCCCCGCCGCCGCCGACCAGGTACCGGAGAAGGTCCTGGAGGGCGGCCCGGTCATCGACACCCGCGGCGGCCGCGCGGAGACCCTGCGCGTGCCCGACCGGCACGTCGTCCTCACCTTCGACGACGGCCCCGACCCGGTCTGGACGCCCCAGGTCCTCGACGTACTGAAGGAGCACGACGCGCACGCCGTCTTCTTCGTCACCGGGACGATGGCCTCCCGCTACCCCGACCTCGTGCGCCGCATCGTCGACGAGGGCCACGAGATCGGCCTGCACACCTTCAACCACCCCGACCTGTCCCTCCAGTCGAAGGACCGCATCGACTGGGAGCTGTCCCAGAACCAGCTCGCCATCACGGGCGCCGCGGGCATCCGCACCTCCCTGTTCCGGCCGCCGTACTCCTCCCAGGCCGGCGCCATGGACAACGCCTCCTGGCCGGTCACCCGGTACATCGGCGACCGCGGCTACATCACCGTCGTCAACACCCACGACAGCGAGGACTGGCGCAAGCCCGGCGTCGACGAGATCATCCGGCGCTCCACGCCCGAGGACGGCGAGGGCGGAGTCGTCCTGATGCACGACTCCGGCGGTGAACGCCACCAGACCGTCAAGGCGCTCGACCGGATGCTGCCCGAACTGAAGGACAAGGGCTACACGTTCGCCAACCTCACCGAGAGCCTCGACGCGCCCAGCGCGCACTCCCCGGTGGCCGGCGTGGAGTTGTGGAAGGGCAAGGCCTGGGTCTTCCTCGTCCAGATCTCCGACAACATCACCGCCGTCCTCGTCGCCGGCCTCGCGGTCATCGGATTCCTGGTCATCGCACGCTTCGTGCTGATGCTCGTCCTGTCCGCCGTCCACGCCCGCAAGGTGCGCCGCAAGGGCTTCGCCTGGGGGCCGCCGGTCACCGAACCGGTGACCGTGCTGGTGCCGGCCTACAACGAGGCCAAGTGCATCGAGGACACGGTGCGTTCCCTCGTGGCGAGCGACCACCCCATCGAGGTCGTCGTCGTCGACGACGGCTCCAGCGACGGCACCGCGCGGATCGTGGAGTCACTGGGCCTGCCGGGCGTCCGGGTGGTGCGCCAGCTCAACGCGGGCAAGCCCGCCGCCCTCAACCGCGGCGTGGCCAACGCCCGCTACGACATCATCGTGATGATGGACGGCGACACGGTCTTCGAGCCGACCACCGTCCGCGAACTGGTGCAGCCCTTCGGCGACCCGCGTGTCGGCGCCGTCGCGGGCAACGCCAAGGTCGGCAACAAGGACAAGCTGATCGGCGCCTGGCAGCACATCGAGTACGTGATGGGCTTCAACCTCGACCGCCGCATGTACGACGTCCTGCGGTGCATGCCCACCATCCCGGGGGCCGTCGGCGCCTTCCGCCGCACCGCGCTGGAGCGGGTCGGCGGCATGAGCGACGACACGCTCGCCGAGGACACCGACATCACCATGGCCATCCACCGCGACGGCTGGAAGGTCGTCTACGCGGAGAACGCCCGCGCGTGGACCGAGGCACCCGAGTCGGTGCAGCAGCTGTGGTCCCAGCGCTACCGCTGGTCCTACGGCACCATGCAGGCGATCTGGAAGCACCGCCGCGCGGTGATCGAAGGGGGCCCCTCGGGCCGCTTCGGCCGGGTCGGACTGCCGCTGGTCTCACTGTTCATGGTGCTCGCCCCGCTGCTGGCCCCGCTCATCGACGTGTTCCTGATCTACGGCCTGGTCTTCGGCCCGACCGGCCCCACGATCCTCGCCTGGTTCGCCGTCCTCGCCCTCCAGGCCGCCTGCGCCGCCTACTCCTTCTTCCTCGACAAGGAGAAACTCACCCCGCTCCTGTCGCTGCCGCTGCAGCAGATCCTCTACCGGCAGCTGATGTACGTCGTGCTGCTCCAGTCCTGGATCACGGCGCTCACCGGCGGCCGGCTGCGCTGGCAGAAGCTGCGGCGCAAGGGCGGCGTCGCCGCTCCGCCGGGAGCCTTGGCCCAGCAGGCCCCGGACGGCAGCCCCGTCGCCTGAGGCCGTGCCCTCTTCGCCACCCTCCGCCTGGCCGGCGGCCGAGCCGCCGGCCACGCACCAGGAAGACCCACGCACGTGACCGCACCTCTCCTCCCCACCGGCACGGACGCGTCGGACACGACGGACCCGGCGGACGGATCGAACGACCCGGCCCCTCCGGCAGTGTCCGGACCGGCCGGACCGCCCGCGCGGGACCGCTACTTCGACCTCCTGCGCGCGGTCGCCCTGTTCCGCGTCGTCCTCTACCACCTGATGGGCTGGGCCTGGCTGCCCGTGCTCTTCCCGTCCATGGGCGTGATGTTCGCCCTGGCCGGCAACCTCATGGCCCGCTCCCTGAAGCGCCCCGCCGTCCAGGTCGTGCGGGGCAGGATGCGCCGGCTGCTGCCGCCGCTGTGGCTGCTCGGCGCGATCGGCGTGTCCGGCATGCTGGCCCAGGGCTGGAGCCCCGACGACGACGGCCACCCCGGCTGGTGGTTCCTCCACCTGGCCTTCTGGGTGCTGCCGCTGAGCGACCCGCCCCACGCGGAGGGCCTCGCCGGGATCCCGGGCGTGCTCGGCGAGGACTGGGCGGCGGAACTCGCGGGCCCGCTCTGGTACATCCGCGCCTACCTCTGGTTCGTCCTGCTCTCCCCGCTCCTGCTGAAGGCGCTGCGCGTGCTGCCGTGGCCGACGATCGCCGCGCCGCTCGTGCTCTCCGGCATCCTGCAGTCCGGCTGGCTCTCCCTGCCCGGTGAGCGGATCGACTCGGCACTCACCGACTTCGGCACCTTCGGAGCCTGCTGGATCCTCGGCATGGCCCACCAGCAGGGCGTGCTCAAGCGCCTCCCGCAGTACGTCGTGCCGTCCCTCGCGCCGGTCGTCGGCGCCTTCGGCCTCTGGTACGCCTTCCACGAGGGTTTCCGCGGCGGTCACGACCTCGACTCGATCCCGTTCGCGCAGGCCGTGTGGTCGTTCGCGACCGTGCTGCTGCTCCTGCACATCAGCCCCTCGTGGGCCGAGTGGCCGGGCCGGCTGCGCCGCTGGGACCGGCTGATCACGCTGCTCAACTCCCGCGCGGTGACGATCTACCTGTGGCACAACGTGTGCATCCTGGTCGCGGCCGGCCTCTACGACCGGCTGTGGGGCTTCGAGACGCTGGAGCTCCACGTGCCCTGGCTGCTGGAGAGCTCCTGGCCGGTGCTGGTCCTGGCGTGGATCCTCATCTCCGGGTGCGTAGTGGCATTCGGCTGGGCGGAGGACCTCGCGGCCCGGCGCAGGCCCCGGCTGTGGCCGGACGGCTCGGCGGGCCGCGGCGGGAGCGGGAAGCGGCGGGCGCGCGTCTGATCCGCCGGTACCGCCCGGTGCGCACTCGTGCGAGACTGCCCCGGTTGCGATGGTGAACCGGGGCGACCGGTTGACGCGGGGGAGCGGGTGCGGATGAGCAAGCGGCAGACACAGAAGATGCTGCGGCTGATGGCGAGCGGGGAGCCGGTCGAGCTCACCAGTGCGATGGCATCCGTGAAGAAACTCGCCCGACTCGCCTTCATCGCGCAGCAGTTCGGCTACGAGTACGCCGACGTGCGGCAGGGCGGCGCCAACAACAGCCAGCTGAAGATGCTGATCGTGCCCGACCCCGGTCCGCAGGCCCGCGCCCGTGCCGCGCAGAACTGGGCGCAGTACCCGAACGCCGGCGACGGTGTGTCGGTGCCGCCCCTGGTCCCGGACGCCTTCGAACTGCTCAAGGCGCGCATCAACTTCGACCTCACCGGCAGGAGCGCCCAGAAGCGGATGGGCTACGCCGCCGTCGGTGTCACCCTCGGCTGCGCCGTCATCGCCTTCCGGCTCGGGGGCGCGTCCGAGGACATCGCAATCGCCGCCGTGATCTGGCTGCTCCTCATGGCCGTCCTCGGCCTCGGCCTGGTCGTCACCCGCAGGCGCAACGCCAAGTTCGCGGCCCGGCTCCAGGCCGCCGGTTTCGCCCCGGTGACGGACGGGACCGGCCGGGTCCGCTACCTGCCCCCGGGCGGCCTCGCGGGCCACGGAAACCCCTTCGGCGGCGGCCCGTACGGCGCTCCGGCCCCCCACCACGGACACCAGCCCCAGCAGCCGCCGATGCCGTACGGGCAGCCGCCCGCGCCGTACGCGCCTCCCGCCCCCGCCGCTTACGGCGCCCCGGCCCAGGCTCCCGGCCCGTACGGACAGCCGCAGAGCCCGTACGCCCAGCCCGCCCCGTACGGACAGCCGCAGACCCCGTACGCCCAGCCCGCCCCGCCGCCCCACCCCCAGCAGAACCCCCACTGGCAGCCCCCGCGCCCTTGATCCTCACCGCGTCGCCCGCGCCCGCCGTCGGACACCTCTCACCCCGCCCCCGCCGCGGGTGAGAGCAACGTTCCCTGCCGGTCACCGCGGGCCACAGCGCGGAAACGCTCCCTCCCTACCTTCGGGACCATCCCCTCGCGGCACCCGTCCGCGCCCCGGAGCACAGTGGAGGCCCCATGACAGCCCCCAGCGGCCGCTGGATCGAGCAGTGGGACCCGGAGGACGAGACCTTCTGGGACCGCACCGGAGAGCGGATCGCCCGCCGCAATCTCCTCTTCTCCGTGCTGTCCGAGCACATCGGCTTCTCGGTCTGGACGATGTGGTCCGTGCTGGTGCTCTTCATGGGCCCCGAGTACGGGCTCACCCCGGCCGACAAGTTCCTGCTGACGTCGGTGGTCACCCTGGTCGGTGCCGTGGTCCGGGTCCCGTACACCTTCGCCGTCGCGGTGTTCGGCGGACGGAACTGGACGGTGATCAGCGCCGCGCTGCTGCTGGTGCCCACCGTCGCCGCGTTCGCCGTGATGGAGCCGGGCACCTCCTTCTCCACGTTCCTGCTGGTCGGCCTGCTGGCCGGCATCGGCGGCGGCAACTTCGCCTCCTCCATGACCAACATCAACGCCTTCTTCCCGCTGCGGAAGAAGGGCTGGGCGCTCGGTCTGAACGCCGGCGGCGGCAACATCGGCGTCCCGGTGATCCAGCTCGTCGCGCTCGCGATCATCGGGGCGAGCGGCGGGCCGAGGGTGCTGCTCGGCCTCTACATCCCGCTGATCGTCCTCGCCGCCGTGCTCGCCGCGCTGTACATGGACAACCTCGCCTCGGTGCGCAACGACACCGGCGCCGCCAAGGACGCCGCGCGCGACGCGCACACCTGGATCATGTCCTTCCTCTACATCGGCACCTTCGGCTCGTTCATCGGCTACAGCTTCGCCTTCGGGCAGGTGCTGCAGAACCAGTTCGACCGCACCCCGCTCGAAGCCGCCTACGTGACCTTCGTCGGCCCGCTGCTCGGCTCCCTGATCCGCCCGGTGGGCGGCAGGCTCGCCGACCGGTACGGCGGTGCGCGGATCACGCTGGTGAACTTCGTCGCCATGGGCGCGGCGACGGCGGTGCTGATCGTCGCCTCCATGCAGAAGTCGCTCGCGCTGTTCACCGTGGCCTTCGTGGTGCTGTTCGTGCTGACCGGCCTCGGCAACGGGTCGACGTACAAGATGATCCCCGGCATCTTCCAGGCGAAGGCGCACGCCCTCGGGCTGCGGGGCGAGGCGGCGGACGCGTACGGGCGGCGGCTGTCCGGGGCGGCCATGGGACTGATCGGCGCGGTCGGCGCGCTCGGCGGGGTCGGCATCAACCTGGCGTTCCGCCAGTCCTTCCTCTCCTACGGCTCCGGCACCGGCGCGTTCGTCGCGTTCCTCGCCTGCTACGCCGTCTGCTTCGCGGTCACCTGGGCGGTATACCTTCGCCGCCCGGCGGCCCGCGCGGGTGGCACGAGCCCGGCTCCCGAGGAGAAGCCGCAGCTCAGCTACGCCGACGTGTGACGCGACGTGACGTAACACTGGTGACATGCAGCCGAACCGGGCCCGTCACGGATCGTTGACA
The DNA here is from genome assembly GCF_055592385.1 of Streptomyces sp. NPDC041124. Taxonomy (NCBI): domain Bacteria; kingdom Bacillati; phylum Actinomycetota; class Actinomycetes; order Kitasatosporales; family Streptomycetaceae; genus Streptomyces; species Streptomyces sp. NPDC041124. The sequence continues at coordinate 446,810 of NZ_JBVIYR010000007.1, read as the reverse complement.
GGCTCGGCCGGCAGGGAGGTGGAGCCGCACCTCCCTGCGGTACGCCGACTCGAGCGCGGGACGAGAACCATGGACGACGAACAAGAGCAGCCACCGGAGCACGGTCCTCTCGCGGGATTCACCGTGGGGGTGACCGCGGCGCGCCGAGCCGACGAGCTGGGCGCGCTGCTGGCGCGGCGCGGGGCCGCCGTGCTGCACGCCCCGGCCCTGCGGATCGTGCCGCTCGCCGACGACAGCGAACTGCTGGCCGCCACCGAGGACATCATCGGGCAGGTCCCGCACATCGCGGTCGCCACCACCGCCATCGGCTTCCGGGGCTGGGTGGAGGCCGCCGACGGCTGGGGGCTCGGCGAGGACCTGCTGGCACGGCTGCGCGGGGTGCGGATCCTGGCGCGCGGGCCGAAGGTGAAGGGCGCGATCCGGGCGGCGGGTCTGACCGAGGAGTGGTCGCCGGCGTCGGAGTCCCTGGCCGAGGTGCTCGACCGGCTGCTGGAGGAGGGCGTCGACGGGCTGCGGATCGCCGTCCAGCTGCACGGCGAGCCGCTGCCCGGTTTCGTGGAGTCGCTGCGGGCCGCGGGAGCGGAGGTGGTCGGGGTGCCGGTCTACCGGTGGCTTCCGCCGGAGGACCTCGGCCCGGTGGACCGTCTCGTCGACGCCGTCCTCGCCCGCGCCCTGGACGCCGTCACCTTCACCAGCGCGCCCGCCGCCGCGTCCCTGCTGTCCCGGGCCGAGGAGCGCGGGCTGCTCGACGACCTGCTGGCCGCCCTCGGCCACGACGTGCTGTCCGCCTGCGTCGGCCCGGTCACCGCGCTGCCCCTGCAGGCCCGCGGCGTCGACACCGTGCAGCCCGAACGCTTCCGGCTCGGCCCGCTGGTCCAGTTGCTCTGCCGGGAACTGCCCGCGCGGGCGCGCGCCCTGCCCGTGGCCGGGCACCGGATCGAGATCCGCGGGCACGCGGTCCTGGTGGACGGCGCGCTCAGACCGGTACCGCCGGCCGGGATGTCCCTGCTGCGGGCGCTGTCCCACCGGCCCGGCTGGGTCGTCTCCCGCGCCGAGCTGCTGCGCGCCCTGCCGGGCGCGGGCCGCGACGAGCACGCGGTGGAGACCGCCATGGCCCGCCTGCGCTCCGCCCTCGGCGCCCCGAAGCTGATCCAGACGGTCGTCAAACGCGGCTACCGCCTCGCCCTGGACCCGGCGGCGGACACCAAGTACGGGGACGGCTGAGCGCGGGGGGTTCCGGGGGCCGTGGCGGGCGGGCACTGTGGGAGGAGAACGGTTTCCCGGATCGCTCACCGGCCCCGTGCGGGGCCCACCTAGGCGGTGGCAGGAACATGGCACTGGGTACGGTCACGGCGCCCCACGAGCTGAGGTTCGACACCGGGCGGGTCTGCCTGGATCTGCTCGCGACCACCCATCCCGAGGAACGGCTCGACTCCCCTGCGGCACTGCGCGCCTGGATCGCCGGGTCCGGACTCGTGCCCGAGGACACCACGCTGGCCCACGCGGACACCTCCTGGCTGTCGGCGTTCCGTGAACTGCGCGGGCTGCTCGTCCCGTTGATGCACGGCCGGCCCGCGCCCGGTGTCCCCTCGTACGACCTCGCGCTGGCCCGGGTGAACGAACTCGCCCGTGCCGCGCCCCCGGCACCCCGCGCCGTGCCCGCGGAGGACGGCACCCTGGTGCGCCGCCTGGCCGGGCCGCCCGGCCGGGCCGCGCTGCTCGCGGCCCTCGCGCGGGACGCGGTGGACCTGCTCACCGACCCCGCCGCCCGGGCGCGCCTGCGGCAGTGCGAGGGCGACAACTGCCCCATCGTCTACGTCGACACCTCCCGTGGGCGCAGGCGGCGCTGGTGCTCCAGCGAGGTCTGCGGGAACCGGGAACGCGTGGCCCGCCACCGCCGCCGCGCGGCCCTCGCCCGCGCCTGACGGAATGTCCGCCTCAACTCCTGTGCCGCACATGCGGTTCCGTCCACCGGGCCGAGCGGACAGCAGCCGAAGTGACGTCCGTTACACCTCCGTTCGCTCCGGCCGCCGCCCGCCTCGCGGCATCGCTCCGGCCGCTGTGTCGGAAATGTGAAGAGGCGGCGGGGGAATTGTGGGTTCATGTCCCGGTCGGGGCGCCGGCCCGCAGAAAACCGCCGTCTTTCTTTGAACACCCCACCCCCGCCGTCCGTACCGGTTGTCGAGCGACCGACTGGGGGATCCCCCGGACACCGGAGGTGGGCGTGCGCAAGGATGCGGCCGTGGCCAATGAACGTGGAGCGAGGGCCCGACATCGCATGTCCTCACAGCCCTCGGAACCTGACGAGGAGCTGATGCGTGCGCTGTACCGCGAGCACGCCGGGCCGTTGCTGGCCTACGTCCTGCGGCTGGTCGCCGGAGACCGGCAGCGCGCCGAGGACGTCGTGCAGGAAACGCTCATCCGTGCCTGGAAGAACGCCGGTCAGCTCAATCGGGCGACCGGTTCGGTACGCCCCTGGCTGGTGACGGTCGCCCGGCGCATCGTCATCGACGGCCACCGCAGCCGGCAGGCCCGGCCGCAGGAGGTCGATCCGTCGCCGCTGGAGGTCATCCCCGCGGAGGACGAGATCGACAAGGCGCTGTGGCTGATGACGCTGTCGGACGCGCTCGACGACCTGACCCCGGCTCACCGGGAGGTCCTCGTCGAGACCTACTTCAAAGGGCGTACCGTCAATGAGGCGGCACAGACACTCGGCATACCGAGCGGCACCGTCCGTTCCCGTGTGTTCTACGCCCTGCGGTCGATGAAGCTGGCTCTGGAGGAGCGGGGGGTGACGGCGTGATGAGTGTGTACGGGGGAAACCAGGGATTCGGCACGGGCGGTACGGGTATGTCTGGTGCCATGGAGGGATCACCGGTGCCGAACGAGCACGAGACCGTCGGCGCCTACGCCCTCGGCATCCTCGACGACGCCGAAGCCACCGCCTTCGAGGCCCACCTCGCCTCCTGCGAGTGGTGCGCCCAGCAGCTCGACGAACTCGCCGGTATGGAACCGATGCTGGCCGCGCTCGCGGACCTGCCCGGTACCGGCACGCCCGCGCTGGGCGAGTCCCTGTCCGCGAAGCCCTCGCCCCGCGTGGTGGAGAAGCTGGTGGACGAGGTCGCCGAGCGCCGCGCGAGGAAGCGCCGCCGCAACTTCTACATGGTGGCCGCCGCGGGCGCGCTGATCGTCAGCGGTCCGTTCGTGGCCGTCGCCGCGAGCGGCGGGGACGGCGAGGGCGGAGGCGGGAGCGGCACCAGCCGGACGCTGGCGGCCGACTCGGCCAAGGACGCCTTCGACGGCATCTCCGACAAGATCTCCGCGACCGACCCCGGCACCAAGGTCACCGCGACCGTGGCGCTGGAGGAGAAGACCTGGGGCACCGGCACGGTGCTGGAGCTGAAGAACGTCACCGGGCCGCTGAAGTGCTCGCTGATCGCCGTCGGCAAGAACGGCGAGCGGGAGACCGTCACCTCCTGGTCCGTCCCGGAGTGGGGCTACGGCATGCCGGACGCCACGTCCGACAAGGGCAGGCAGCCGCTCTACATCGAGGGCGGCGCGGCCTTCGACCCGAACGACATCGACCACTTCGAGGTCATGTCCTTCGACGGCGACGTGCTGGTCGAGGTCGACGCGTAGCCGTCCGGTGCCCCCTTCGCGTACGGTTGACGGCTGCCCAGCACGTCAGAAGGGGGCCCGGTGGCCGCTCAGGCTCAACAGGAAACCGCGGTCGAAACGGTTCACGACTCCGTTCGGGACCGCGAGATCCGAGTCGAACAGGAACACCTGGACCGGGTGTACCGGCGCCTCGAGGAGAAAATTCACGAGGCGGAGTTCCTCATGGCCGACGCCGCCCGGCGCGGCCACGTCGGTACGCCCGGCGCCCTCGCCGAACGGGACGCCCAGGTCTTCCGGGCCGGCATCCACCTCAACCGGCTGAACAACGAGTACGAGGACTTCCTCTTCGGCCGGATCGACCTGCTGCCCGGCAAGGACGGCAAGAAGGGCCCGGACGGCGCGTACACCGCCGTCGAGCCCGCCGACGGGGCCATCAGGGACGACAACACCGCCGACATCGCCGAGACCCTGCACATCGGCCGGATCGGTGTCCTCGACGAGGACTACGCCCCGCTGGTCATCGACTGGCGGGCCCCCGCGGCCGCCCCGTTCTACCGCTCCACCCCGGTCGACCCCGGCCGCGTCGTGCGGCGCCGCGTGATCCGCTCCAAGGGCCGCCGGGTGCGCAGCGTCGAGGACGACCTGATGCGCCCCGAGCTGAAGGCGTCCCTGGACGGCCGCGAGCTGCCGGTGATCGGCGACGGCGCCCTGATGGCCGCGCTCGGCCAGGCCCGTACGCACACCATGCGCGACATCGTCGCGTCCATCCAGGCCGAACAGGACCTGGTCATCCGCGCCCCCGCCGCCTCCGTGACGTACGTCGAGGGCGGCCCCGGCACCGGCAAGACCGCCGTCGCCCTGCACCGCGCGGCCTACCTCCTCTACCAGGACCGGCGCCGGTACGCGGGCGGCATCCTGATCGTCTCGCCCACCCCGCTCCTCGTCGCCTACACCGAAGGCGTGCTGCCTTCCCTCGGCGAGGAGGGCCAGGTCGCCATCCGCGCCATCGGCTCCCTCGTCGACGGCGCCGAGGCGACGCTGTACGACTCCCCGCCGGTGGCCCGCGCCAAGGGCTCGTACCGGATGCTCAAGGTGCTGCGGAAGGCCGCCCGCGGAACGCTGGAACGAAACGATCCGCCGCGGCGGCTGCGGGTCGTCGCCTTCGGCCGCCGCCTGGAGCTGGAGGCGGAGGAACTGGACGCCGTCCGCCGCACCGCCCTCGGCGGCACCGCCCCCGTCAACCTGCTGCGCCCCCGCGCCCGCAAGCTGCTCCTGGACGCCCTGTGGGAGCGATCCGGCGCCGCGGGCCGGCACACCGACCCGGAGCTGGCCGCCGAGCTGCGCTCCTCCTTCGACGAGGACATCACCTCCGAGGACGACTTCACCGCCTTCCTCGACGCCTGGTGGCCCGAGCTGACCCCGGCCGCCGTGCTGGACGCCATGGCCGACGAGCGGAGCCTCGGCCGCTGGGCCCGGCGGATCCTCAACCCGGGCGAGGTCCGCAGGGTCGCCCGCTCGCTGAAGCGGGAGGGGCGCTCCGTCCACGACATCGCGATGCTCGACGAACTCCAGGCGCTCCTCGGCGCCCCCGCGCGCCCCCGCAGGAAGCGTGAGCTCGACCCGCTGGACCAGCTCACCGGCCTGGAGGAGCTGATGCCGGTGCGCGAGGAGTCCCAGCGTGAGCGGGCCGAGCGGCTGGCCCAGGAGCGCGTCGAGTACGCGCACGTCATCGTGGACGAGGCGCAGGACCTCACGCCGATGCAGTGGCGCATGGTCGGCCGCCGCGGCCGGCACGCCACCTGGACGGTCGTCGGCGACCCGGCCCAGTCGTCCTGGTCCGACCCCGACGAGGCCGCCCAGGCCCGCGACGAGGCCCTCGGCAGCCGCCCGCGCCGCCGCTTCGAGCTCACGGTGAACTACCGCAACCCCGCGGAGATCGCCGGGCTGGCGTCCAGGGTGCTCGCCCTCGCCATGCCCGGCTCCGCGTCGCCGCGGGCCGTGCGGTCGACGGGGGTGCTGCCGCGGTTCGCCGTGGCGGCGGAGTCGCTGGGGGAGACCGTGCGCGCGGAGGCGGCCCGGCTGCTGGAGCGTGTGGACGGCACCGTCGGCGTGGTCGTCGCCATGCAGCGCCGCGAGGAGGCCGCCCGCTGGCTGGAAGGGCTCGGCGACCGCGTGGTGGCGCTCGGCAGCCTGGAGGCCAAGGGCCTGGAGTACGACGCCTCGATCGTCGTCTCCCCCGCGGAGATCGCCGACGAGTCCCCCGCGGGCCTGCGCGTGCTGTACGTCGCCCTCACCCGGGCCACGCAGCAGCTCACGGTGGTCTCGACGGGCCGCGACGAACCCGATGCCGACGGGGTGCCCGATCTGCTGAGGGACTGACGGCGCCGGGCGCGGTGCCGGGCGCCGTCGGAAAAGCGGTTGTGCCACGGGAATGGTCTTACGGCATCCGTTTGTTAGCCTGGACGTGGCACCGGCCCGATCCAAGCCCCCGGGCCCAACCTTCGTCGCTACGAGCGACCACTTGCCGCGAGGCGAGCATGGCGGGTCGGTGTCACAAGCATCCAGAGGTCCACGTCACAAGACGTGGACCTCTTTGCCGTGTCGCCCCCGCACCTCTCATTCCGTGGAAATTGTATTCCGTCATACGGTAGGCGCCGTGAACAAAACGTCCGCAATCCCAGGCGGCTACCGCGTACTCAGTGGTAGGTGCGACGATCGGACAGCACATTCGCGACACGGTAAAAGCAGAGGAAGTCGGCCATGGCAACGGCGCCCAGCGTCTCCTACTCGATGACCATCCGGCTGGAGGTGCCCGCGGGTGGAACCGCGGTCTCCCAGCTCACCGGGGCAGTCGAGTCCCACGGAGGCTCGGTGACCGGCCTCGACGTGACGGCGTCCGGCCACGAACGGCTCCGCATCGACGTCACCATCGCCGCCACCTCCACCGCCCACGCCGACGAGATCGTCGAACAGTTGCGCGGCATCGAGGGCGTCACCCTGGGCAAGGTCTCCGACCGTACGTTCCTGATGCACCTCGGCGGCAAGATCGAGATGGCGTCGAAGCACCCCATCCGCAACCGTGACGACCTCTCCATGGTGTACACCCCGGGCGTGGCCCGGGTGTGCATGGCGATCGCCGAGAACCCCGAGGACGCCCGCCGCCTCACCATCAAGCGCAACTCCGTTGCGGTCGTGACGGACGGCTCCGCGGTGCTGGGCCTGGGCAACATCGGCCCCAAGGCCGCGCTGCCGGTCATGGAGGGCAAGGCGGCCCTCTTCAAGCGGTTCGCCGGCATCGACGCCTGGCCGATCTGCCTGGACACCCAGGACACCGACGCGATCGTCGAGATCGTCAAGGCCATCGCCCCGGGCTTCGCCGGCATCAACCTCGAGGACATCTCCGCACCCCGCTGCTTCGAGATCGAGGCCCGGCTGCGCGAGGCGCTCGACATCCCCGTCTTCCACGACGACCAGCACGGCACCGCGATCGTCGTCCTGTCCGCGCTCACCAACGCGCTGCGCGTCACCGGCAAGTCGATCGACGGCATCCGCGTCGTGATGTCCGGCGCCGGCGCGGCCGGCACGGCCATCCTGAAGCTGCTGCTCGCCGCCGGCGTGAAGAACGCCGTGGTGGCCGACATCCACGGAGTCGTCCACGCGGGCCGCGAGGACCTGGTGGACGCCGCCCCCGGCTCCGCCCTGTGCTGGATCGCCGACAACACCAACCCCGAGAACCTCACCGGCACGCTGAAGGAGGCCGTGCGCGGTGCGGACGTCTTCATCGGCGTCTCCGCCCCCAACGTCCTCGACGGCGAGGACGTCGCGGCGATGGCCGACGGTGCCGTCGTGTTCGCGCTCGCGAACCCCGATCCCGAGGTCGACCCGGCAATCGCCCGTCAGACGGCGGCCGTTGTGGCCACCGGCCGCTCCGACTTCCCCAACCAGATCAACAACGTGCTGGTGTTCCCGGGAGTGTTCCGCGGTCTGCTGGACGCCCAGTCCCGCACCGTCAACACGGAGATGATGCTGGCCGCCGCCAAGGCGCTGGCGGATGTGGTGACCGAGGACGAACTGAACCCCAACTACATCATCCCCAGCGTGTTCAACGACAAGGTCGCGGGCGCGGTCGCCGGTGCGGTGCGCGACGCGGCGAAGGCCGCGGGGGCCTAGACACCGGGCGGGGGACGGCCTGTGAGGATCGCCACGGCGTTTCGAAACGGCGTGGCGTGGAACCCGTAGTGCTCGGCCGCCCTCTATCGTGGGCGGCCGGATCCGGGCTGTGGCGGCCCTTCGCTGTCCGCCGCCGGAAGTGGACGGAGCGTCACCGCACGCCGCCCGTGGCGCTTCTCGTGTGACTCCCTCGGGTGTTCTCACGCCTTCCTGCGGGTGCCGGATTGGCATTACCGCCGCAGGTAGGGGCAGGATGCGTCCCTGGGCGCGAGGGTCTGACGACGGACCCGGGTCCGGGGACTCACCGAGGAACCTGGCAGCATCGGCTTCGCCGTGCCCTGCATGCGGCTCCGCCGCGTGGCACGCCTCAACGGCAAGAAGAACACGGGAGTAAGAACATGAACCGCAGTGAGCTGGTGGCCGCGCTGGCCGACCGCGCCGAGGTGACCCGCAAGGACGCCGACGCCGTGCTGGCCGCGTTCGCCGAGGTCGTCGGCGAGATCGTCTCCAAGGGCGACGAGAAGGTCACCGTCCCCGGCTTCCTGACCTTCGAGCGCACCCACCGGGCCGCTCGTACCGCGCGCAACCCGCAGACCGGTGAGCCGATCCAGATTCCGGCCGGCTACAGCGTGAAGGTCTCCGCGGGCTCGAAGCTCAAGGAAGCGGCCAAGGGCAAGTAAGCGAGGGTGCCTGAGCGCCGTCCAGGCCGGGCGCCGTGGGCGGCTGCGGGCAGTCCGTGGCTGATCGCGCAGTTCCCCGCGCCCCTGTGGGGCGCTCGCACATACGCCGCTGGGGCGGTCACCCGGAATGGGTGACCGCCCCAGCGGCGTGTGCGGGCGGGTGGCGTCAGCCGAGGGCCTTGCCGGGGAGTTCGACCTTCGCGCCGAGTTCCATGAGCTTGTCCATGAAGTTCTCGTAGCCGCGGTTGATCAGGCCGATGCCGTGGACGCGGGAGGTGCCCTGGGCGGCGAGGGCGGCGATGAGGTAGGAGAAGCCGCCGCGCAGGTCGGGGATGACCAGGTCGGCGCCCTGGAGGCGGGTCGGTCCCGAGACGACCGCCGAGTGCAGGAAGTTGCGCTGGCCGAAGCGGCAGTTCGAGCCGCCCAGGCACTCGCGGTACAGCTGGATGTGCGCGCCCATCTGGTTGAGCGCGGAGGTGAATCCGAGGCGGGACTCGTAGACCGTCTCGTGGATGATCGACAGGCCCGTCGCCTGGGTCAGCGCGACCACCAGCGGCTGCTGCCAGTCGGTCTGGAAACCCGGGTGCACGTCCGTCTCGAGCGCGATGGACTTCAACTGCCCGCCGGGGTGCCAGAAACGGATGCCCTCGTCGTCGATCTCGAAGGCGCCGCCGACCTTGCGGTAGGTGTTCAGGAACGTCATCATCGAGCGCTGCTGGGCGCCGTGGACGTAGATGTTGCCCTCGGTGGCCAGCGCGGCGGACGCCCACGAGGCGGCCTCCAGGCGGTCGGAGAGGGCCCGGTGGGTGTAGCCGCCGAGTCGGTCCACACCGGTGATGCGGATCGTCCGGTCGGTGTCCATCGCGATGATCGCGCCCATCTTCTGCAGGACGCAGATCAGGTCCTCGATCTCCGGCTCCACCGCCGCGTTGGACAGCTCGGTGACACCCTCCGCGAGCACCGCCGTCAGCAGCACCTGCTCGGTCGCGCCGACGGACGGGTACGGCAGCCGGATCTTGGTGCCGCGCAGCCGCTGCGGGGCCTCCAGGTACTGGCCGTCCGCCCGCTTCTCGATGGTCGCGCCGAACTGGCGCAGCACGTCGAAGTGGAAGTCGATGGGCCGTCCGCCGATGTCGCAGCCGCCCAGGCCCGGGATGAACGCGTGCCCGAGCCGGTGCAGCAGCGGACCGCACAACAGGATCGGGATCCGCGAGGAGCCGGCGTGGGCATCGATGTCAGCGACGTTGGCGCTCTCCACCCGCGTGGGGTCGAGCACCAGTTCGCCCGGTTCGTCCCCCGGGAGTACCGTCACGCCGTGCAGTTGCAGGAGACCCCGTACCACCCGGACGTCACGGATGTCCGGGACGTTGCGCAGGCGGCTGGGTGCGCTGCCGAGCAGCGCGGCGACCATGGCCTTCGGCACGAGGTTCTTCGCGCCGCGGACACGGATCTCGCCCTCCAGCGGGGTGCCGCCGTGGACAAGCAGTACGTCATCGACGTCGTTGACGGTCATGAATCTCGCGTTCCGTGGGGAGGGGGGGCAGGGCCTGAATGCCACAGGGTAATCGCCCCGGGCCCCCTCTCTGTAAGCCCGTGGACGGACCGAAGGCGTCATGGCTCTGTCACAACACGCCCCGTTCGGGGGCGGCCACGAGCGGTCACCGCGGGCCCGTGTGCGCCGGGCGTGCCCCCGTCTGCCCTGAGCTGCGTTCACTCCCGTACCCCCGTTGCCTCCCCGCGCGAAGGGCGAATGCGGGATCATGTCTGGCATGACCGAGGTGTCCTCGCTCACAGGGCGGCTGCTCGTGGCCACTCCCGCTCTGGCGGACCCGAATTTCGACCGCGCGGTGGTGCTCCTCCTCGACCACGACGAGGAGGGCTCGCTCGGCGTCGTCCTCAACCGTCCGACGCCGGTGGACGTCGGCGACATCCTCGAGGGCTGGGCCGATCTGGCCGGCGAGCCCGGGGTCGTCTTCCAGGGCGGGCCGGTGTCGCTGGACTCGGCCCTCGGTGTCGCCGTCGTCCCGGGCGGGACGACGGCCAAGGCCGCGCCCCTGGGCTGGCGCCGGGTGCACGGCGCGATCGGGCTGGTCGACCTGGAGGCGCCGCCGGAGCTGCTCGCCTCCGTCCTCGGCTCCCTGCGGATCTTCGCCGGATACGCCGGATGGGGGCCCGGCCAGCTGGAGGACGAGCTGGTGGACGGCGCCTGGTACGTCGTGGAGTCGGAGCCCGGTGACGTGTCCTCCCCGTTCCCCGAGCGGCTCTGGCGCGAGGTGCTGCGCCGCCAGCGCAGTGAGCTGGCGATGGTGGCCACCTATCCGGACGACCCTTCGCTCAACTGATGCCCGTCGGCTTCAGTACCCTTGGCAGTTATGAGCACTCTTGAGCCCGAGCGCGGGACTGGTACGGGGACCCTCGTCGAGCCGACGCCGCAGACGTCCCACGGTGACGGCGACCACGAGCGCTTCGCCCATTACGTCCAGAAGGACAAGATCATGGCGAGCGCCCTCGACGGCACGCCCGTCGTGGCGCTGTGCGGCAAGGTCTGGGTGCCCGGCCGTGACCCGAAGAAGTACCCGGTCTGCCCCATGTGCAAGGACATCTACGAGTCCATGGGCGCCGGCGGCGACGACAAGGGCAAGGGCAAGGGCGACAAGTAGCCTCCTCGGCTCCCGCCTTCGCCGGTCCTGACTTTCCGAGGCCCCCAGGTGCGCGGTGCGCGCCGCGGGGGCCTTCGTGCTGCCCCTGCGTGGCGCGGGTGCGCCCGCCGGCCACGAGTGGTGGAGACCTCTTGTGGCGTGGTCCCCCGAGTCACTAGCCTCGCATGTGTTGTGCACAGCGGAATCGTCATTGCACATGCTGCAACTCGCCCTGGCGGTGTAGGGGGACGGTGAACTCGGCCCCGACGCCCCGCGGGCCCGGGCCGAGTCGATCCCCGCCGCCGAGGAGATCCGCGCCGCCAGGGGGAGGAACCGTGAGCCTCGTGCGCCAGGACGGGGGGCCCCGGTGAATCTTGTGCACCGGTTCGCACGGCGTCCGGGACGGCCCGCCGAGAGCGCGGAGCCGCTGGTCGCCGACGTGGTCCCCTGCCGGCGGGCGTCCGGGCGGCAGGAACCCGGCCGCCCACACCGGCGGGGCGGGCCGCGCGCGCCTTCTCCGGCAGCTCCTTTTTCCCCTGGCCCCGCCGGGCCCCGCGGCGACCGGCCCGGTCTTCCTCCGTCTCCGCCCGGAACGCCTTCCTGTCCGCCGCGTCGTCCGACCTCAGCGACATCTCGCGGTCCACCCCGCCGATGGCGCCCGCTCGCCTTCCGCACACCCGATGACCCGGACCGGGGCGGGCTCATGGCGGCGTCCACCGCGATGACGATTCCGCCACCGGTCTTCTCCGAACTCGTGCAGCGGCGTCCGGCCTCCGGACCGGGCGGCGCGGTAAAGGACCGACATGACCGACGTGACCTCCACCACGGATGACCTCGTCCCCGCACCCCGCGTCGTTCGGGGGCCGGGGCGGGGCGGTGCCGAGCTGACCCCCGGCACCACGCTGTGGGCCGGCCCCGGCACGGGGACCACCGAACGCTGGCTGCGCGCCACGCTCGGCCCGGCCCTGGGCCTGCCGCTGCGGCCCGGCCCCGAGGACGCCCGCGACAGCCTGCGGCTGCGCGTCGACGCGGCCCTCGCACCCGAGGCGTACCGCCTAGCCGTCGTCGCCGACCGGGGGATCGAGATCACCGGCGGCAGCGCGGCCGGAGTCTTCTGGGGTGCCCAGACGCTGCGCCAGCTGCTCGGACCGGACGCCTTCCGCAGGGCGCCCGTACGGCCCGGCCGCACCCGCGCGATCCCGCACCAGATCATCGAGGACGCCCCCCGCCTGCGCTGGCGCGGCCTGATGCTGGACGTCGCCCGGCACTTCATGCCCAAGGAAGGCGTGCTGCGCTATCTCGATCTGATGGCGGCGCACAAACTCAACGTCCTGCACCTCCACCTGACGGACGACCAGGGCTGGCGCATCGAGATCCAGCGGTACCCGAAGCTCACCGAAGTCGGCTCCTGGCGCGCCCGCACGAAAATCGGCCACCGCGCCTCACCGTTGTGGGACGACAGGCCGCACGGCGGTCACTACACGCGGGACGACATCCGCGAGATCGTCGCCTACGCCGCCGAACGGCATATCGGAGTCGTCCCCGAAATCGACGTGCCCGGACACTCGCAGGCCGCGATCGCCGCATATCCGGAACTCGGCAACTCCGATGTCGTCGACACCGCCTCCCTGACCGTCTGGGACACCTGGGGGATCAATCCGAACGTCCTCGCCCCCACCGACACCACCCTGCGCTTCTACGAAGGCGTCCTCGCAGAAGTCCTGGAACTGTTCCCCGCGGACGCCGGACCGTTCTCGTCGTTCGTGCACATCGGCGGCGACGAATGCGTCAAGGACCAGTGGCGCGCCTCAAAGACCGCGCAGCAGCGCATCCGCGCCCTCCGACTCGCGGACGAGGAGGCGCTCCAGGCCTGGTTCACCGGACACTTCGACCGGTGGCTCACCGCACGGGGGCGCAGGCTGATCGGCTGGGACGAGATCCTGGAGGGCGGCCTGGCACCCGGCGCCGCGGTGTCCTCCTGGCGCGGCTACGCGGCCGGTGTGACGGCCGCCCGCGCGGGACACGACGTGGTCATGTGCCCCGAGCAGCAGGTCTACCTGGACCACCGTCAGGACGCGGGCCCCGACGAGCCGGTGCCCATCGGGTATGTGCGCACGCTGGAGGACGTCTACCGGTTCGAGCCCGTACCGGCGGAGCTGACGCCGGAGGAGACCGCGCGGATCCTGGGCACCCAGGCCAACGTGTGGACCGAGGTGATGGAGGACCAGGGGCGCGTCGACTACCAGACCTTCCCCCGGCTCGCCGCGCTCGCCGAGGTCGCCTGGAGCGACCTGCCCGCCCCCGCCGACCGGGACTTCGCCGGCTTCGAACGGCGGATGGAGGCCCACTACCGGCGCCTGGACGCCCTCGGCGTCGCCTACCGGCCACCCACCGGACCGCTGCCCTGGCAGCGGCGCCCGGGCGTGCTGGGACGCCCGGTCGACGGCCCGCCGCCCCACCGGTAGCCCGTCGCTCCCCGGCCCCGGGGTGCCCGCCCGTTCCGGGGCACCGGACGGATGCCGCGCAGGCGTTCGCTCCCGGCCGAACGGGTCGGGCGATACGGGCACGAGAGCGGCCGAAGCGGGCCCCTGTGTGCCGCACCGGCGATGACCGGCCAAATCGTCCATGTCCGGGGTGAGGTGGGCGAATGCCACCTAGCGGACCCCCGTCTTCGGCGGCTGCCAAGATGTGCCAGAGTTGCCTCGTCCGCCCTGTGAGCACGTACCGTACGGCGCACAGGCGGACCAGGTGGACCAGGTGGGGCCGCGGGAAGGGGCAGCCGGTTTTGAGCACGCACGCACCGCAGGCGGCGCAGGCCGTGACGCTGCCCACGACCCTGGACGAGGCCGTGGCGGCGCTCACGGCCGTGCCCGCCGCCGTGCCCGTCGCGGGCGGCACCGACCTGATGGCCGCCGTCAACTCCGGGCAGCTCAGGCCCGCCGCGCTGGTCGGCCTCGGCAAGATCAGCGAGATCCGCGGCTGGCAGTACCTGGACGGACACGCGCTGCTCGGCGCCGGTCTCACCCACGCCCGGATGGGACGCCCCGACTTCGCCGCCCTCATCCCCGCGCTCGCCGCCTCCGCGCGGGCCGCGGGACCCCCGCACATCCGCAACGCCGGCACCCTCGGCGGCAACATCGCCTCCGCCGCCCCCACCGGGGACGCGCTGCCCGTACTGGCCGCCCTGGAGGCGACGCTGGTCGTCGCCGGCCCGGACGGAGCCCGCCGCGAGGTCCCGGTGTCGCACCTGCTGGCCGGCATGGACCTGCTGCGCCCCGGTGAACTCATCGGCTACGTGCGCGTACCGCTGCTGCACGCCCCCCAGGTCTTCCTCAAGGCCACCGGCCGCACCGGCCCCGGCCGCGCGGTCGCCTCCGTCGCCCTCGTGCTCGACCCCGCCCGCCGCGGGGTGCGCTGCGCGGTGGGCGCCATCGCGCCGATGCCGCTGCGGCCCCTGGAGGCCGAGCAGTGGGTCGCGCAGCTCATCGACTGGGACAACAACCGCGCGATCGTGCCCGAGGCACTGAGCGCGTTCGGGGAGTACGTCGCCGCGGCCTGCATTCCCGACGCCGCCCCCGGCGAGGACGGCACCGTCCCACCGCTTCCGCCCGCGGTACTGCACCTGCGGCGCACCGTCGCCGCGCTGGCCCGACGAGCACTGGGGAGGGCGCTGTCGTGACCGACGACCAGCACGACGGAGGGGGCACGCCCCCGGGCGGCGGCCGCTGGGACCCGCTGCCCCAGGGCGACTACGACGACGGCGCCACCGCCTTCGTCAACCTCCCCGAGGGGGGCATCGACGCGCTCCTGGACGCCATGGAGACCCCCCTGGCCGCGCCCGGCCACGGCTTCGTGCCGCCGCAGATAACGGTCACGCCCGCGACGACGGCGGGCACCGACCCGGCGGGCACCGGAACCTGGGCCGTGCCCGGCGCGCCCGCCGACGGCGCCCAGTGGCACGACCCGCAGGCCGCCGAGACGGACCCGGCGCCGGACCGGTTCGCGTACGACCCCGGTGCCACCGGGCAGTGGGCCTACGAGGAGCCGTCCGCGCAGAACCCCCCGCCGGGCCAGGACGTCACCGGCCAGTGGTCGATCCCCGTCGCGGGCGGTGACCTGCCGGACGAGTCGGGCGAGTTCACCACCTCCTCCCTGGTCGAGCACTGGGGCGGCGGCACCCCCCCGGCCACCCTGCCGGGCGGCGCACCCGCCCCCTGGGTCACCACCGAGTCCATCGGCAGCCCGTGGGGCCCCGGTGTCCCGGGCGTCCCCCAGGACACCGGGCAGCACGACGGCGAACCGGGCCACCAGCCGTCCGGCCCGGGCGAGTACGGCGGGCAGTCCGCCCACGACACGCCCGAGCAGCCCGCCCACGACGCACCCCGGCCCGCCGGCCACCGGTCGGAGCCCGGGCGGCCGTCCCCGGACGAGCCCGGCCGGGACGAGCACCACGCGCCCCACCCGGCGTCCGGCCCGGGCGAGTACGGCGAGCAGCCCGCGCACGACGGACACCGGCCCGCCGGCCACGCGCCCGAGCCGGGGCGGCCGTCCCCGGACGAGTACCCCGGTCAGGCCGCCCACGACGCACCCGAGCAGGCCGCCCACGACGGCCCCCGCTCGTCGGGCACGCCCCAGCCGCCCGCCGACGGCGTCGCGGAGCCGCGGTGGCGGACCGGCCCGGAGGGCACCGACGGCGCCCCGGCCGAAATCCGGGAGCACCCGCACCCCGGCGCCCAGGGCGCCGCGGAGCCCCTGCCCGGACCCGCGGGAACCCCGGAGGCCCCCGAGGGCGCCCACGACACCACCGGCGCCCCGGCAGAACCCGCCACCGCCGGCACCCCGGACGACGCACCCGCACCCGGCGCCCCGGACGGTTCCACGACACCGGCCGACCCGGCCGACTCCGGTGAACCGGACGGCGATCCGGGCATCACGGTCGCGCCCCACGACGACCACCCCCTCGCCTCCTACGTGCTCCGCGTCAACGGCACCGACCGGCCCGTCGGCGACGCCTGGATCGGCGAGTCGCTGCTCTACGTGCTGCGCGAGCGGCTCGGCCTGGCCGGCGCCAAGGACGGCTGCTCGCAGGGCGAGTGCGGCGCCTGCAACGTGCAGGTCGACGGGCGGCTCGTGGCGTCCTGCCTCGTCCCCGCCGTCACCGCGGCCGGCAGCGAGGTCCGCACCGTCGAGGGCCTCGCCCAGGACGGCCGGCCCTCCGACGTGCAGCGCGCCCTCGCCCGGTGCGGCGCCGTGCAGTGCGGCTTCTGCGTCCCCGGCATGGCGATGACCCTGCACGACCTCCTCGAGGGCAACCCCGCGCCCACCGAACTGGAGACCCGCCAGGCCCTGTGCGGCAACCTGTGCCGCTGCTCCGGCTACCGGGGCGTGGTGAACGCCGTCAAGGAGGTCGTCGCCGAGCGCGAGGCGCACGCCGAGTCCTCCGCGTCCGACTCCGACGGCGCACCCGACACGCCCCGCATCCCGCACCAGGCGGGCCCCGGCGCCGGCGGCGTCAACCCCTCGGCGTTCGGCACCGCCGGACCCCACGAGCATCCCCAGGAACCGCCCCACGACCGGCCCTACGGCCAGGACGGAGGCCAGCCGTGAGCAGCGAGACCGTCACCGCGCAGGCCGCCGAGGCCGCCCCGGAGCCGGAACCGGTCCCGCACGGACTCGGCGTCTCCCTCCCGGCCGCCGACGCCCGCGCCAAGACCGAGGGCACCTTCCCGTACGCCGCCGACCTGTGGGCCGAGGGCCTGCTGTGGGCGGCCGTGCTGCGCTCCCCGCACCCGCACGCCCGCATCGTGTCCATCGACACCACGCACGCGCGGGAGATGCCCGGTGTCCGCGCGGTCGTCACCCACGAGGACGTCCCCGGCGCCGCGCTGCACGGCCGCGGCACGGCCGACCGCCCCGTCTTCGCCTCCGACGTGGTACGCCACCACGGCGAGCCGCTCGCCGCCGTCGCCGCCGACCACCCCGACACCGCGCGGATGGCCGCCGCCGCGGTGATCGTCGAGTACGAGGTGCTCGATCCGGTCACCGACCCCGAGCAGGCCTTCGAGGCCGAACCGCTGCACCCCGACGGCAATCTGATCCGGCACATCCCGCTGCGCCACGGCGACCCCGACGCGGCCGGTGACGTCGTCGTCGAGGGCCTGTACCGGATCGGCCGCCAGGACCCCGCCCCGATCGGGGCCGAGGCCGGCCTCGCCGTGCCCCGCCCGGACGGCGGCGTCGAACTGTACCTGGCGTCCACCGACCCGCACGGCGACCGGGACACCGCCGCCGCGGCCTTCGGCCTGGAACCCGACCGGGTGAAGGTCGTCGTCACCGGGGTGCCCGGAGCCACCGCCGACCGCGAGGACCGCGGCTTCCAGCTCCCGCTCGGCCTGCTCGCGCTGAAGACCGGCTGCCCGGTGAAGCTCACCGCCACCCGCGAGGAGTCCTTCCTCGGCCACACCCACCGCCACCCGACCCTCCTGCGCTACCGCCACCACGCGGACGCCGAGGGCAGGCTGGTCAAGGTCGAGGCGCAGATCCTGCTCGACGCGGGCGCCTACGCCGACACCTCCTCCGACGCCCTGGCCGCCGCCGTCGCCTTCGCCTGCGGCCCCTACGTCGTACCGAACGCCTTCATCGAGGGCTGGGCCGTCCGCACCAACAACCCGCCCTCCGGCCACGTGCGCGGCGAGGGCGCGATGCAGGTGTGCGCCGCCTACGAGGCGCAGATGGACAAGCTCGCCAAGAAGCTCGGCGTCGACCCGGCGGACCTGCGCATGCGCAACGTCATGGCCACCGGCGACGTCCTGCCCACCGGCCAGACCGTGACCTGCCCGGCCCCCGTCGCCGAACTCCTCGAGGCGGTGCGCGACTTCCCGCTGCCGCCGCTGCCCAAGGACACCCCCGAGGACGAGTGGCTGCTGCCCGGCGGACCCGAGGGCGCGGGGGAGCCGGGAGCGGTGCGCCGGGGCGTCGGCTACGGCCTGGGCATGGTGCACATGCTCGGCGCGGAGGGCACCGACGAGGTGTCCACCGCCACCGTGCGGGTCCAGGACGGCGTGGCGACCGTGCTGTGCGCGGCCGTCGAGACCGGCCAGGGCTTCTCCACCCTGGCCCGGCAGATCGTCCAGGAGACGCTCGGCGTCGACGAGGTGCACGTGGTGCCCGTCGACACCGACCAGCCCCCGGCCGGGCCCGGCTGCCGCGGCCGGCACACCTGGGTGTCGGGCGGCGCCGTCGAACGCGCGGCGAAGATGGTCCGCACCCAGCTCCTCCAGCCGCTCGCGCATCAGTTCGGCATGTCCACCGAGCTGCTCCAGATCACCGACGGCAAGATCACCTCGTACGACGGCGTACTGTCCACGACCGTCACCGAGGCGCTGGACGGCAAGGAACTGTGGGCCACCGCCCAGTGCCGTCCGCACCCGACGGAGCCGCTGGACGAGGCGGGCCAGGGCGACGCCTTCGTCGGCATGGCCTTCTGCGCGATCCGCGCGGTGGTCGACGTCGACATCGAGATCGGCTCGGTACGGGTCGTGGAACTGGCGGTCGCCCAGGACGTGGGCCGGGTGCTGAACCCGGCGCAACTCGCCGCGCGCATCGAGGCGGGCGTGACCCAGGGCCTGGGCGCGGCGCTCACCGAGAACCTGCGCACCCCGCGCGGACTGGTCCGCCACCCCGACCTCACCGGCTACGCCCTGCCGACCGCGCTGGACGCGCCGGACATCCACATCGTGAAGCTGGTCGAGGAGCGGGACGTGGTCGCGCCGTTCGGCGCGAAGGCGGTCAGCGCGGTACCGGTGGTGACCTCCCCGGCGGCCATCGCCTCCGCGGTACGGGCCGCCACCGGACGCCCGGTCAACCGGCTGCCGATCCGCCCGCAGGCCGCGGTGGTCACCGCGAACTGAGGGCCGCCCCGGGTGTTTTCGGCGGCGAGGCAACGCGAGCGGTCGCCCGCGCGTCCTGAGAGGTGACGGGGCGTCGCGTTCGGTGCGCCCCGGGATCGGGGCCGTTGTCAGTGGTGCCGCGTAGTGTGGCGATCAGTGGGGGACGGCCGCCGGGCCCGGAAGGGCCCCTGCCGTCCTGCCCGGGCGGGACATTCGCGGACCCGGGACCGAGCACACGTATCGCGGGGGAATCATGAGCACGACCGACACCGTTGTCGCCACGGCGATCACACTCACCGACGCCGACCTCGATCCCTTCATCACCCACGCGTCCACCCGCCGCTGGCTGACCGGACCCGGACTGCCCACGGACAGCGGCCTGTTCAGCTTCGCCGAGCTGGCCCGGCGGGGCGGCCCGCACACCGTGGCCGACTCGACGGCCGACCCCGGCGACCGGCTGCCGGCCCGGCTGCGGGACCAGTTGGTCATAGGCGGGCTGGCGGGTCCGGCCGGCCTGGAGACGGAGTCGGTGCTGCTCGACGGCGCGACCGGTGAGGTCTCCACGGCGTACTTCTTCCACGACCGCCCGGACCTGATGGACTGCCGTCCGCTCGCCCCGTCCCTGCCGACGCTGGTGCGCTTCGCCGCCGCGACGGACGAACTGGCGGGACTGCGCGGCCAGTTCGCCGCCTACGCCGGCCGGTACGGCACCAAGGCGGTCGCGGAGGCCTCCCGGCAGCTGCTGGCGGTCTTCGAGGAGGGCGCGGACGGCGGCGAGCCGGCCCCGTTCTGGCGGATGGCCGCCCTGATCCGGCCCCTGGCCCTGGTGGCGGGACCCGGGACGGCATCCGGCCTGGCCCTGGACCTGCCCCTGCGCCTGCTGGACGAGGAGTTCGGCCGGGGCGGCGTCGTCCGCTTCGAGGAGGTCGACTTCCCGTCGACGCTCACGCACGAGCCGACCCGCCGCTTCCTGCGCGAGACGGGCCTGCCGGAGGACGGCTTCCTGTTCTCCCTGGACACCGACCTGCCGCTGCGCACGCTGGCGGAGTACTACGCCGACGACTGCCGGGGCGAGCTCCCCGCCGCCCTTCCCCACGCCCGCGCCGCGCGGCTGGTCCGGCTCGGCCACCTGGTCGAGGACCACGGCCTGGTCGTCGACGGCACCACGGGCGCGGTCCTCAGCTGGAGCGAGGCGGAGGAGGTCCTCCGCCCCCTCAACACGGACATCTCCACGCTCGCCTTCACGCTCTGGCTCCTGCACCGGGAGCGCTCCCTCGACGAGGCGTCGGGCCACGCCCTGACCAGCGACACCTACGACCAGCTCGCGCTGACGATGATCCAGGTCCTGTCCTCCATCGACCCCACCGGCACCACCCCCGACACGGACTGGCACTACTGGACGCAGCTCTTCCAGGACGAGGCGGGCGGCGTGCTCTGAGGCGGGAGGGCGGGGCGCTCCGGGGAGCGCCCCGCCGCGTGGGAGGCCGTGGCGGGAATCGAACCCGCGTACCTCGCTTTGCAGGCGAGTCCCTGGGCCACTCGGGCACACGGCCGTGTCGGGGGCGAAGCGCCCTGCGGCGCCCCGCCGTTCCGAACCGGTGTGACGACCGTACGGCGGGACGGAAGCGGTGCTCAAGGGAAAACCGGGTGCCGCAACGGGACTGCCACACGCCGTTCATGAACGGGCGCGGCCCCGGTCCGACGAGCGCGCGGCCCCGGTCCTACGACCAAGGTCCCGGTGCCGGTCCCGACCCCCGACAGGCGTCAAAGCGGCGCGTGCACCTTACTCTGGCGGTCATGACCGCCCCGAACCCGCGCGACACCGATGTCGCCGAGCCCGCCGACGCCCTCGCACCGGCCCCCGCCCCCGACGACACCGTGCTGAGCCGCCCCTACCGGGCGCTGAGCATCGGGGTCGTCTCCGTCGTGCTGCTGATCGCCTTCGAGGCGACGGCGGTGGGTACGGCGATGCCGGTCGCGGCGCGCGAGCTGGACGGGGTGTCGCTCTACGCGTTCGCGTTCTCGGGGTACTTCACCACGAGCCTGTTCGGCATGGTGCTGTCCGGCCAGTGGTCCGACCGGCGCGGCCCGCTCGCCCCGCTGACCTGGGGCATCTCCTCCTTCGCGGCCGGCCTGCTGCTCGCCGGGACGGCCGGGGCGATGTGGCTGTTCATCCTGGGGCGGGCCGTGCAGGGGCTCGGCGGCGGCCTGGTGATCGTCGCGCTGTACGTCATCGTCGGACGCGCCTACCCGGAACGGCTGCGTCCGGCGATCATGGCCGCGTTCGCGGCGAGCTGGGTCGTCCCCTCGATCGTCGGCCCCCTCGCCTCCGGCGCCGTGACGGAGCACATCGGCTGGCGGTGGGTGTTCCTCGGCATACCGGTCCTCGTGGTGTTCCCGCTGGCGCTCGCCCTGCCGCAGATACGCCGCCTCGCCTCCGGCCCGGTGGGCGAGCCCGCCGACGCCCCGGCCTCCTTCGACGGCCGCCGCATCCGCCTGGCCCTGGCGATCTCCTTCGGCGCCGGGCTCCTCCAGTACGCCGCCCAGGACCTGCGCTGGCTGTCCCTCCTGCCGGGCGCGCTCGGCGCGGCCCTGCTCGTCCCGGCCGTGCTGGGTCTGCTCCCGCGCGGCACCTACCGGGCGGCGCGCGGACTGCCGTCGGTGGTGCTGCTGCGCGGTGTGGCCGCCGGTTCCTTCATCGCGGCCGAGTCCTTCGTCCCGCTGATGCTGGTCACCCAGCGGGGCCTCAGCCCGACGATGGCGGGCTTCTCCCTCGCGGCGGGCGGCGGCACCTGGGCGCTGGGTTCCTGGATCCAGTCCCGGCCCCGGCTGGAGCCGTACCGGGAACGCCTGATGGCCCTCGGCATGCTCCTGGTGGCGGCGGCCATCGCGGCGGCCCCGACCGTGCTGATCGAGGCGGTGCCCGCCTGGACGCTGGCGGTCGCCTGGGCCTTCGGCTGTCTCGGCATGGGCCTGGTGATCTCCTCCACCAGCGTCCTGCTGCTCCAGCTCTCCGCCCCCGCCGAGGCCGGCACCAACTCCGCGGCCCTCCAGATCTCCGACGGCCTCTCCAACGTCGTCCTCCTCGCCGCGGGCGGCGCCGCCTTCGCGGCCCTCGGCGGCGGCACGGTCAGCCACGTGGCCACGGGGGCCACCGGCTCCCACCCGGCCGCCTTCGTCGCCGTCTTCCTGCCGATGGCGGCGGTGGCCCTGGCGGGGGTGTGGGTGGCGACGCGGGTGCGTCCCGCGACGACATGACACCGCGTGGTACCACGTAGTACCGTCGACGTCATGGCTGGACTGAACCTGCGGTTTACCGAGGAAGAACTCGACGCCCTGCGCGAGCGCGCCACAGCGGAAGGGCGCAGCATGCAGGCCTTCGCCCACGATGCCGTGATCTCGGCCATAAACGAACATTCGCGTCTGTTCAACGAGGCGGCCGACCATGTGCTGAAGGCCAGTGCGGAGCTGAACCGGAGGCTCGCCTGATGCACTACCTCACGTTGCCCGAGCTGCTGAACCTCGCGAAGCGGCTCGGGGCGGACGAGGTACGCGATTACGGGCTGTTGGACTCGGCGCTGGCACGGCCTCAGTCGAGCGTGTTCGGGCAGGATGCGTATCCGGACGTGTGGCACAAGGCCGCGGCGCTCATGGAGTCCCTCGCTCGCAATCACGCCCTCGTTGACGGGAACAAGCGTCTCGCCTGGTACGGGACCTGGGTCTTTCTCCACATGAGCGGACATCCACTGGACGCGGACTTCGACGTGGACGAGGCAGAGCGCTTCGTGCTGGATGTCTGTCAGGGCGCGCTGGAGGTCCCCAAGATCGCGTCACGTTGCCGGGCTTCGCGCGCTGACTGTGACCTCGGTCCCACCCCCGGGTGGCGCGACCCGGTACCGGCGTTGACGGTGCCGGGCCATCGGTAGGGTGGCCCGGTCGTCCTCGGCAGATGCGCCGTCCCCGAACCACCCCCCACGGAGATCGTGACTACCACCGCCGGCACCGCGTCCCACTCGCACCACCTCTCCCCGGCCTTCCCCGGCCGTGCCCCCTGGGGCACCGCCGGCAAGCTGCGGGCCTGGCAGCAGGGGGCGATGGACAAGTACATCCAGGCACAGCCCCGGGACTTCCTGGCGGTCGCCACGCCCGGCGCCGGCAAGACGACCTTCGCGCTGACCCTGGCCTCCTGGCTGCTGCACCACCACGTCGTGCAGCAGGTCACCGTCGTCGCGCCGACCGAGCACCTGAAGAAGCAGTGGGCCGAGGCCGCCGCGCGGATAGGCATCAAGCTCGACCCCGAGTACAGCGCGGGCCCGCTCGGCAAGGAGTACGACGGCGTCGCCGTCACCTACGCCGGTGTCGGTGTGCGCCCCATGCTGCACCGCAACCGGGTCGAGCAGCGCAAGACCCTCGTCATCCTCGACGAGATCCACCACGCCGGTGACTCCAAGTCCTGGGGCGAGGCCTGCCTGGAGGCGTTCGAGCCGGCCACCCGGCGGCTCGCGCTGACCGGTACGCCGTTCCGCTCCGACACCAACCCCATCCCGTTCGTGACGTACGAGGAGGGCGACGACGGGATCCGGCGCTCGTCCGCCGACTACACCTACGGCTACGGTTCCGCCCTCGCCGACAACGTCGTCCGCCCGGTCATCTTCATGTCGTACAGCGGCACCATGCGCTGGCGCACCAAGGCCGGTGACGAGATCGCCGCCCGCCTCGGCGAGCCCATGACCAAGGACGCGGTGAGCCAGGCCTGGCGCACCGCGCTCGACCCGCGCGGCGAGTGGATGCCGTCCGTGCTGCGCGCCGCCGACCAGCGGCTCACCGAGGTCCGCAAGGCCATCCCGGACGCCGGCGCCCTCGTCATCGCCTCCGACCAGGAGTCCGCCCGCGCCTACGCCAAGCTGATCCGCGACATCACCGGCCACAAGGCCACCCTCGTGCTGTCCGACGACACCGGCGCCTCGAAGCGGATCGACGACTTCAGCGGCGGCGACGACCGCTGGATGGTCGCCGTCCGCATGGTGTCCGAGGGTGTCGACGTCCCGCGCCTCGCGGTCGGCGTGTACGCCACCACCATCTCCACCCCCCTGTTCTTCGCCCAGGCCGTCGGCCGTTTCGTACGGTCGCGGCGGCGCGGCGAGACCGCGTCCGTCTTCCTGCCGACCATCCCGGACCTGCTCGGCTTCGCCAATGAGATGGAGCGCGAGCGCGACCACGTCCTCGACAAGCCGAAGAAGGACGGTGAGGAGGACCCGTACGCCGAATCCGAGAAGGAGATGGAGGAGGCGAACCGGGAGCAGGACGAGGACACCGGCGAGCAGGACATGCTGCCCTTCGAGGCGCTGGAGTCCGACGCCGTCTTCGACCGGGTGATGTACAACGGCGCCGAGTTCGGCATGCAGGCCCACCCCGGCAGCGAGGAGGAGCAGGACTACCTCGGCATTCCCGGACTCCTCGAACCCGACCAGGTGCAGCTGCTGCTGCAGAAGCGGCAGGCCCGGCAGATCGCGCACAGCCGCAAGAAGCCCGCCGAGGAGGCGGACCTCCTCGAGATGCCCGCCGAGCGGCGCCCGGTGGTCTCCCACAAGGAGATGATGGAGCTGCGCAAGCGGCTCAACAACCTCGTCGGCGCCTACGTCCACCAGAGCGGCAAACCGCACGGCGTCATCCACACCGAGCTGCGCCGGGTCTGCGGTGGCCCGCCCTCCGCCGAGGCCACCGCGGGACAGCTGCGCCAGCGGATCGAAAAGGTGCAGGAGTGGGCCACACGCATGCGATGACACCGCGTGGACGTATGAGGACAAACGGAACCACTTCCGGTTCGGGATGCCCGGATTCTGGACGGAGGCTTCCGCTCACCGGACCGGCTCGCTACTGTCCCCGCAACGCACACGCCCCGTGGCAGCGCCGCCGCGGAGCGCAGCCGTGAAGCGACCGTGCCCGGGGACACCCGCCGGGCCGCCGGCCGATCGGCGGCCTCTGAGGCGCGTGACCGACGGGACTCGGTGACGCATCCGCCGCGCGAGGACCGCCGACCTCACCACTGAAGGAGTGGGCGTCGTGACCGCGGAGACCTCTCAGACGCTCGACAGGGGACTACGGGTCCTCAAACTGCTCGCCGACACGGACCACGGGCTGACCGTCACCGAGCTGTCCCACAAACTGGGCGTGAACCGCACCGTCGTGTACCGGCTGCTCGCCACGCTGGAGCAGCACGCGCTGGTACGCCGTGACCTGGGCGGGCGGGCCCGGGTCGGACTCGGTGTGCTCAGGCTCGGCCGGCAGGTGCACCCGCTGGTGCGGGAGGCCGCGATGCCGGCGCTGCGGTCGCTGGCGGAGGACATCGGCGCGACCGCGCACCTGACCCTGGTGGACGGGGCGGAGGCGCTGGCGGTGGCGGTGGTGGAGCCGTCGTGGACGGACTACCACGTGGCCTACCGGGCCGGCTTCCGGCATCCGCTGGAGCGGGGGGCCGCGGGCAAGGCGATCCTGTCCGCCCGGCAGCAGTCGGCGGACGACCCCGGGTACACGCTGACGCACGGCGAGCTGGAGGCGGGCGCGTGCGGGGCCGCGGCGCCGCTGCTGGGGGTCACGGGTGTCGAGGGCAGCGTGGGCGTCGTCATGCTGGCGGACGTCGTACCGGAGCGGGTCGGCACGCGGGTGATGGACGCGGCGCGGGAGGTCGCCGAGGCCCTGCGCTGAGGTGGGCGGACCGCGGGCCGTCGGGCCCGGGCCGCCCGCGGCTACGATGACTTCGTGCTCTCCCGCCTCACGCGTCCCCAGACAGTGGCCGCCCTGGCCGTCCCCGCGGCGGCCCTGCTGGCCACCGCCGCCTTCGCGCCTCTGCCCTTCTCCGTCGCGCAGCCCGGCATGACCGCGGACGTGCTCGGCGAGAACAAGGGGGCGCAGGTCATCACCATCTCCGGCGCGCCCGTGCGGGAGACCAGCGGTCAGCTGCGGATGACGACCATCGAGGCGACCTCCCCGGACACCCGCGTCGGCCTCCCGGACGTGATCGACAGCTGGTTCAGCACCGACCAGGCCGTCATGCCCCGTGACTCGGTCTACCCCAGCGGCGACGACGTCGAGGAGATCGAGCGGTACAACCGGGAGCAGATGGAGCAGTCCCAGGACGAGGCGACCCGGGCCGCGCTGAACTACCTGAACCGCGCCGGCGAGAACATCGACGTCACCCTGAAGCTCGCCGACGTCGGCGGCCCCAGCGCCGGCCTGCTGTTCTCCCTCGGCATCGTCGACAAGCTGAACGGCGACGGCAGCGGCGGCGACCTCACCGGCGGCCGGGTCGTCGCCGGGACCGGCACGATCGACGAGAGGGGCACCGTCGGCGCGGTCGGCGGCGTCCCCCTGAAGACCCAGGCGGCCCGGCGTGACGGCGCCACCGTCTTCCTGGTCCCGAAGGCCGAGTGCGCCGACGCGCGCACGGAACTCCCCGAGGGCCTGCGCCTGATCCCCGTCACCACCCTCAAGGGCGCCGTGCAGGCGCTGGTCGACCTGGAGAAGGGCACCGGCGAGGTGCCGAGCTGCTAGAGCCGCCGGTCCTAGCCCTCCTTGACGAACCCTTCCGCCACCATCCAGTCCAGCGCCACCTGGTGCGGGTCCTCCCCGTCGACGTCCACCTTCGCGTTCAGCGTCTGCGCCACGTCGTTGTCCAGCCTCTCGGTGACGGGGGCGAGGACCTCGGCGATGGCCGGCCACTTCTCGAACGTGCCGGAGTTGACCGTCGGTGCCGCGTTGTAGTTGGGGAAGAACTTCCGGTCGTCCTCCATCACCACCAGGTTCATGGACTTGATGCGCCCGTCGGTGGTGAAGACCTCCCCGTAGGTGCAGGCGCCGTCGGCGGTCTGGGTGTAGATGATCCCGGTGTCCATCTGCGTGACGTTGCCCGCCGGGATGCTCATGCCGTACGCCTTCTCCATGCCCGGCAGGCCGTCCGCCCGGTTGGCGAACTCGCCCTCCACGCACAGCGTCACCGCACCCGGGTCGGACTTCGCCAGCTCGGCCACCTCGGAGAGGGTCCGGGTGCCGTACCTCTCGAAGTTCGCCTGGTTCATGGCCAGCGCGTAGGTGTTGTTGAGCTCCGACGGCTCCAGCCAGGTCACGCCTTCCTTCACGTCCGCGTCCCGCACCGCCAGCCACTGCTCGCGCGGATCGGGGATCGGCTTGCTGTTGCCCTGGTACGTGATCCACGCGGTGCCCGTGTACTCGAACCCGGCGTCCGCGTCGCCGTTGACGACGGCCTCCCGGGAGCCCACCGACCCCTGGATGCCGGTCCGGTCGATCACCTCCGCGCCGGCCGCCTGGAAGGCGATGCCCATGATCGCGCCGAGGATCAGCTGCTCGGTGAACTCCTTGGAGGTGACGGTGAGTTTCGCACCCTCCAGCGGCTTGCCCGCACCGACCGAACCGGGTTCCACGTCGTCGACCATCGGCGAGCCGCTGGTCAGCCCGCACGCCGGGGCCATCGCCAGCAGCACCCCGGCCAGGAACAGGCGGACACCGGTACGTGCGCTCCTCATGGCCCCGCCTCCAGTCCCCGCGGCCGCAGCAGCAGTTCCACCAGCGAGGCCAGCCAGTCCACCAGCAGCGCGAGCGCCACGGTGAGGATCGAGCCCACCACCAGCACCGGCATCCGCTGACTGGTGATCCCGGTGGTGATCAGCACGCCGAGCCCTCCACCGCCGCCGAACGTGGCGAGCGTCGCCGTGCCGACGTTCAACACGAGTGCCGTGCGCACACCGGCGAGGATGAGCGGGACGGCCAGCGGCAGCTCCACCCGCGCGAGCACGCCCAGGGGGGACATGCCGATGCCGCGCGCCGCCTCCAGCAGCGTCGGGTCGTTGGCCTTCAGGCCGGTGATGGTGTTCGACAGCACGGGCAGCACGGCGTAGGCGATGATGCCGATCAGGGCGGCCCTGCGGCCGATGCCCAGCCAGATCACCAGCAGCGCCAGCAGACCGATCGCCGGGGTCGCCTGGCCCATGTTGGCGAGCGCCATCGCGGCCGGGGAGGCCCTGCGGAACAGCGGACGGGTCAGCAGGATGCCCAGCGGGATCGCGATGATCAGCACGAAGAACGTGGAGATCACGGTGAGTTCGATGTGCTGCCACAGGGCCTTGGACACCCGCCCGTCGGACAGCGCGTTCCGGGTGAGCGCGTCGAGGTCCGCCTGCTCGAACCACAGCCAGGTCGCGAGCAGTACGGCGATCAGCACCGCCGGCAGGAACGTCAGCTTCCGCCAGGTCACCCGGGGGCGCCGGACGCCCGCGGGGCGGGGAGCGGCCCCGGTGCCGTCGCCGGACGTCCCGTCGTCCCCGTCGCGCGGGACCGGGTCCTTCGTGGCGTGCCCGCCCTCGGGCCACCGCCCGGCAGAGGTACTCACGCCTTCGCCTCCCCTTCGGAGCCCTCCTGCTCGGCGTGCGTCTGCGAGGCCTGCTGGTCCTGCAGGCCGGCCTGCGCCTCCCGCGCCTCCAGCCGGTCCGCCTCCAGCAGTTCGTGCACGGAGTTCATCAGCGTCTCCACGTCCACGACACCCTCGTACGCGCCGCGCCGGCCGGTGACCGGGACCCGGCCCGTGTTGTCGGTGAGCACCGCCTCCAGTGCGTCCCGCAGGGTCGCGTCCTGCGTCACCGTGTCGCCCACCAGCGTGCCGGCCCGGGCCAGGGAGCCCTCGGCGCGCGTCATGTCGCCGCGCCGCAGCCACTTGTAGGGGCGGCCCCGCTTGTCGAGCACCAGCACCTCGTTGGTGCCGGCGGAGCGGAGCCTGTCGACGATGTCCTGGAGCGGGTCGTCGACGCTCACCGTCGGACAGTCGGTGATCCCCACGTCCCGCACCCGGGTCAGGTTGAGCCGCTTCAGGGCCGCTCCCGCGCCGACGAAGCCGGACACGAAGTCGTCGGCGGGGTGGGTGAGGATCGCCTCCGGGGTGTCGAACTGCGCGATGTGGGAGCGTTCGCGCAGCACCGCGATCCGGTCGCCGAGCTTGATCGCCTCGTCGAAGTCGTGGGTGACGAACACGATCGTCTTGTGCAGCTCCCGCTGGAGCCGGATCAGCTCGTCCTGGAGGTGGTCCCGGGTGATCGGGTCCACCGCGCCGAACGGCTCGTCCATCAGCAGCACCGGCGGGTCCGCCGCCAGCGCCCGCGCCACGCCCACCCGCTGCTGCTGTCCGCCGGAGAGCTGACGCGGATAGCGGCCGTGGAACTCGCCCGGGTCCAGGCCGACCAGGTCCAGCATCTCCTCCACCCGCGCCCGCACCCGGGCCGCCGGCCAGCGCAGCATCCTCGGCACCAGGGCGATGTTCTGCGCCACCGTCATGTGCGGGAACAGCCCGCTGGCCTGGATCGCGTACCCGATCTTGCGGCGCAGCCGCACCGGGTCCATGTCGGTGACGTCCTCGCCGCCGATGCGGATCCGGCCGGACGTCGGCTCGATCAGCCGGTTGATCATCTTCAGGAGGGTGGACTTCCCGCAGCCCGACGGGCCGACGAGGATCACCGTCTCGCCCTCCCTGAAGTCCATGCTGACGTTGTCCACGGCCGGCAGCGCACTGCCCGGATACCGCTTGGTCAGACCCTCCAGCTCGATGGTCGCCCCGACGGAGCGGCGCTCCGCCTCCGGCGTCGCGGGGCCGGCTACGGGATCAGGCACGGATCCCCCTGGGAATGGTCAGCCGCCCGATCAGGACGTACGCGGCGTCGAACAGCAGGGCAAGGACGATGATCCCGAGGGTGCCGGCGAGCACCTGGTTCAGCGCGTTGGAGCTGCCCAGCGAGGCGATCCCGCGGAAGATCAGGTTGCCCAGGCCGGGACCGGAGGCGTAGGCGGCGATGGCCGCGATGCCCATCAGCATCTGGGTGGAGACCCGGATCCCGGTCAGGATCGGCGGCCACGCCAGCGGCAGTTCCACCCGCGTCAGCCGGGCCGCGCGCGACATCCCGATCCCCTTCGCCGCGTCCACCAGCGACGGGTCGACCCCGCGCAGGCCCACGATCGCGTTCCGCACGATCGGCAGCAGTCCGTACAGCGTCAGCGCGATCACCGTCGGCGGCACCCCGAGCCCCACGATCGGGATCAGCAGACCGATCATGGCCAGCGCCGGGATGGTCAGCAGGGTGGCGGTGGTGACCGTGGCGAGGTTGCCCGCCCACTCGCTGCGGTAGGTGACCACCCCGATCACCACGCCGAGCAGCGTCGCCACCACCATGCACTGGAAGACGACGCTGGCGTGCTGGTAGGCGTCGACGAGGATCTGCTGATGCCGGCTCCCCAGGTACTGCCAGAAGTTCACAACGGCTCACCCCAGCTCGGCCAGGTCGGGTCACTCGCCGAGCGCGGCCTGCTCCACCAGCGGGATGATCCGCAGCGGAACGGGGTTCTCCATGACGATCGCCGTGGAGGCCCGGACGATGCCATCAAAGCCGACCACGCGGTCGATCACCCGCTGGAGATCGGCGTTGGAGCGGGCCACCAGCCGGCACATCATGTCCCCGGTGCCGGTCGTGGTGTGCAGCTCCAGCACCTCCGGAACGCCCGCCAAGTGGGCCCGTACGTCGGCTCCTTGACCCTGCCGGATCTGCAGCGTGGCGAACGCCGTGACCGGGTAGCCGAGGGCCGCGGGATCCACCTCGGGGCCGAATCCGCGGATGACTCCGTTCGACTGAAGCCGGTCCAGGCGGGCCTGCACCGTGCCGCGCGCCACCCCCAGCCGGCGGGACATCTCCAGCACCCCGATCCGCGGCTCCCGCGCCAGCAGCAGGATGATCCGCCCGTCCAG
The DNA here is from genome assembly GCF_055592385.1 of Streptomyces sp. NPDC041124. Classification (NCBI taxonomy): domain Bacteria; kingdom Bacillati; phylum Actinomycetota; class Actinomycetes; order Kitasatosporales; family Streptomycetaceae; genus Streptomyces; species Streptomyces sp. NPDC041124. Next base: position 416,017 of record NZ_JBVIYR010000007.1, on the reverse strand, counting down.
ATGATCGATCGCCATACCGGCCTCCCCGATGGTCATCCTGTACAGAAAGCCCGCACGGGCGGGCGTACGGCTGAACACATTGCCCAGCGAACAGGCAAACTATTGCGCACCTTGCAGGGCTGGCCCACCCTGCACCTATGACGCAGACCACAGACCACACTCCCGCAGCGACCGCCCGGCAGGCCGACCCCTTCCCGGTCAAGGGAATGGACGCGGTCGTCTTCGCCGTGGGCAACGCCAAGCAGGCGGCGCACTACTACTCCACCGCCTTCGGCATGAAGCTGGTCGCCTACTCCGGACCGGAGAACGGCAGCCGCGAGACCGCCTCCTACGTCCTCGAGAGCGGCTCCGCCCGCTTCGTCCTCACCTCGGTGATCAAGCAGTCCACCGAGTGGGGCGCCTTCCTCGCCGGCCACGTGGCGGCGCACGGCGACGGCGTGGTCGACCTCGCCATCGAGGTCCCGGACGCGCGCGCCGCCTACGCCTACGCCGTCGAGCACGGCGCCCGCTCGGTGGCCGAGCCGTACGAGCTGAAGGACGAGCACGGCACCGTCGTCCTGGCCGCGATCGCCACGTACGGCGAGACCCGCCACACGCTGGTCGACCGCTCCGGTTACGACGGCCCCTACCTGCCCGGTTACGTGGCCGCCGACCCGATCGTCGAGCCGCCGGCCCAGCGCTCCTTCCAGGCCGTCGACCACTGCGTCGGCAACGTCGAGCTCGGCCGGATGAACGAGTGGGTGGAGTTCTACAACAAGGTCATGGGCTTCACGAACATGAAGGAGTTCGTGGGGGACGACATCGCCACCGAGTACAGCGCGCTGATGTCGAAGGTGGTCGCCGACGGCACGCTCAAGGTCAAGTTCCCGATCAACGAGCCCGCCATCGCCAAGAAGAAGTCCCAGATCGACGAGTACCTGGAGTTCTACGGCGGCGCGGGCGTCCAGCACATCGCGCTGAACACCAACGACATCGTGCAGACCGTCCGCCAGATGCGCGCGGCCGGCGTCCGGTTCCTGGACACCCCCGACTCGTACTACGACACCCTCGGCGAGTGGGCGGGGGAGACGCGGGTGCCGGTGGAGACGCTGCGCGAGCTGAAGATCCTCGTCGACCGCGACGAGGACGGGTACCTGCTGCAGATCTTCACCAAGCCGGTCCAGGACCGTCCGACGGTCTTCTTCGAACTCATCGAACGCCACGGCTCCATGGGCTTCGGCAAGGGCAACTTCAAGGCCCTGTTCGAAGCGATCGAACGCGAACAGGCCAAGCGCGGCAACCTGTAACCCCACCCCTGCGCCACCCACCCCCGGCGACACCGTCGGGGGTGCTGCGCGGCTCGGCGCTCACAAGGCGGCGTCGCGCCCGCCCCCGCTCGGCTTCGCTCGGGCCGCGGGGGTCAGGAGGACTCGGGTCCCGCCTGCAGGGCGGGTTCGCCCAGGCGGGCCAGCGCGGCTTCCGCCCGGGGCGCGCCCAGCGGGGAGAACCACGGGTTGATCTGCAGGGCCTCCTTCAGATGCCGCCGCGCCGCCCCGTACCGCTCCAGCGACCGCTCGATCATCCCCCGGTGGAACACGTACAGCGCACTGCGCACGCCCCCGCCCTGAGTCCCCTCGGTCGCCCGCACGGCGAACGGCAGCGCCTCCTCGTGCTCCCCGGCGCGGTGCAGCGCCCACCCCAGCGCGTCCGCCACCTCCGTCGACGGCCCCCGCTCCCACGCCGCACGCAGCCGCCGCACGGCACCCGCCGCGTCCCCGTGGTCCGCCTCGAACCGCCCCAGCACCAGCGACTCGTCCGCCCCGTGCGCCGCTGCCGCCCGCACCCGCTCCCGCAGCACCCGGTACTGCACCTGGGCCGCCTGCTTCAGCCCCAGCGACTCGTACAGCTCGCCCAGTTCCAGCGCGTACTCCGGTCGCGGCTGTTTCGCCAGCGCCGTCCGGTAGGCGCTCAGCGCCTCCGACATCCGCCCCAGTGACGCCAGTGCCCTGCCCTGGCCGGCCTGCGCCGCCCGCTGGTCGGGGTCGGTCCGCACCGCCTCCCGGAAGTGCCGCAGCGCGTCCTCCCGGTCGCCGCGCTCCCAGGCGAGCTGCCCGGCCCGCTCCAGGTACGCCGCCCGCTCGGCCGGCTCCCCGGCGGCCGAGGCCGCGTCCGCGAGCTTCGCCGCCGCGTCCTCCCGCCAGCCCCGGTCCCGGTAGACGGCCGCCGCCCGCGCCATCACCGCGGGACCGGTGCGCAGCCCGGTGAGCCGCTCCAGCAGCTTCCCCGTCTCCTCGTCGTCCCCGAGTCCCGCCGACGCCTCGATGAGCAGCGGGTACGTCGTCCACCGCGCCGGCTCCAGCTTCCGCGCCGCCTCGCCCCACGTGCGCGCCCCGGCGTGGTCCCGCCGCGCGTTCGCCAGCGCCGCGAGCCCCCGCAGCGCCGGGGCGTTGCCCTCCGGCCGCAGTTCCAGTGAGGTGCGCAGCGCCTTCTCGGCGCGTGACCAGTACGCCGGGTCCGCCCGCCGCAGTCCCTGTGCCACCCGGGCCGAGCCGAGCTCCGCCCAGGCCGCGGCGTCCCCGGGGTGCCGCTTCAGGCGCCGCTCCCGGTCCCCGGCCAGCGCCTCCAGGTCCGCCAGAGCGGCCGGTACCCCGCTGTTCACCGCGGCCAGCGCCCGCGCCTCGGGGGTCTGCTCGGGCGGCGTGGTCCCGCCCCACGGCAGCAGCACCAGCACCCCGCCCAGCGCGGCACATCCTGCGGCGGAGGCGAGCAGTGCCCGGCGGCGCGCCCGCCGGCGGGGCTCACACGGCTTGTCGTCCATGGAGCACACTGTGCGTCACACCCCGCGTACGTACGATGATCACACCCCGAGGTGACGCGGCTGCCGTACACGGGGTTCACACCGATGGCCCCGGGTGCCACGCTGTGATCATGAGCCGTATCGAAGCGCGAAGCGATGCAGACACGGTGACGGCCGGCAGCCCCCTCGTCGACCGGCTGCTCGGCGGACTGCCCGCGGACGCCGTCCTCACCGACCCCGACGTCACGGCCTCCTACGCCCACGACATGGCGAGCTTCTGCCCGGCCGGCAGCCCCGCGGCGGTCGTGCTGCCGCGCACGGTCGAACAGGTCCAGCACGTCATGCGCACCGCCACCGAACTGCGCGTCCCGGTCGTCCCGCAGGGCGCCCGCACCGGACTGTCCGGCGCCGCCAACGCCACCGACGGCTGCGTCGTGCTCTCCCTGACCCGGATGGACCGCATCCTGGAGATCAGCCCGGTCGACCGGATCGCCGTCGTCGAACCCGGCGTGGTCAACGCCGCCCTCGCCCGCGCCGTCGGCGAGCACGGCCTGTACTACCCGCCGGACCCCTCCAGTTGGGAGACCTGCACGATCGGCGGCAACATCGGCACCGCGTCGGGCGGGCTGTGCTGCGTGAAGTACGGCGTGACGGCGGAGTACGTCCTCGGCCTGGACGTCGTCCTCGCCGACGGCCGCCTGATGTCCACCGGCCGCCGCACCGCCAAGGGCGTCGCCGGGTACGACCTGACCCGTCTGTTCGTCGGCTCCGAGGGCTCCCTCGGCATCGTCGTCCGCGCGGTCCTCGCCCTGCGGCCCAAGCCGCCCGCACGGCTGGTGCTGGCCGCCGAGTTCTCCTCCGGCGCCGCCGCCTGCGACGCCGTGTGCCGCATCATGGCGGGCGGCCACGTGCCCTCACTCCTCGAGCTCATGGACCGCACGACGGTCAAGGCGGTCAACGACATGGCCCGCATGGGCCTGCCGGAGTCCACCGAGGCGCTGCTGCTGGCCGCCTTCGACACCACCGACCCCGCGGCGGACCTCGCCGCCGTCGGCGCCCTGTGCGAGGCGGCCGGGGCCGCCCGGGTCGTCCCGGCCGAGGACGCCGCCGAGTCCGAACTGCTCCTCCAGGCACGGCGGATGTCGCTGGTCGCGCTGGAGGCGGTCAAGGGCACCACGATGATCGACGACGTGTGCGTGCCCCGCTCGAAGCTCGGCGAACTCATCGACGGCGTGGAGCGGATCTCCGAGAAGTACCGGCTGACCATCGGCGTCGTCGCGCACGCGGGCGACGGCAACACGCACCCGACGGTCTGCTTCGACGCCACCGACGCGCAGGAGTCGCGCCGGGCCCGGGAGTCCTTCGACGAGATCATGGCGCTCGGTCTGGAACTCGGCGGCACCATCACCGGCGAGCACGGCGTGGGCGTGCTCAAGAAGGAGTGGCTGGCGCGTGAACTCGGCCCGGTGGGCGTGGAGATGCAGCGGGCCGTCAAGAAGGTCTTCGATCCGCTCGACATTCTGAACCCGGGCAAGCTCTTCTGACCCGAAGGTGCCCGAAAGGGGTGGGGTCCGGCCGGACGGGCGGTCAGGGCGCCGCCCGTCTGATAGATGTGGTCCCCCCGACCCACCCCATCGAGCAGATACGGGACGACGGAATGAGTGCCCCAACCCCGGCCCCCGGTGACGACAGGCCCCGCGAAGGGTACTACCCGGACCCTTCCATCCCCGGATATGTCCGGTACTGGAACGGCGCCTCCTGGGTCCCCGGCACCAGCCGCCCGGCGCCCGAGGACGGCGAGCCGCTCGCGGCGCCCTCCGGCGCGGCCCCGGTGCCGCCCTCCGTCGAGGAGACCGGCCCGCACTTCTTCGACGAGGACCCGGTGGACGAACCGGCGCACCCGTCGCCCGCCGCCGCTCCGTTCCCGCCCGCCGCCGCGTCCCCGGCCGAGGCGCAGCACGGCAGCCGGCCCGAACCCGCCTCGGCCTGGGGCGCGGACCGCTCCCACCAGTCCGGCTTCGGCGGTGACCAGGACCGCAGGGTCTCCTGGGGCGCCGACCCGCGCGTGCCGCACCCGGCCGCGCCGTCCGCCCCGCAAGCCCCGGCCGCGGACACCCCGGACCCGGGCACGGGACCGTCCGGCGCGGGCACCTTCGTGTTCCGCAGGCCCGGTGCGGGCGACCGGCAGGCGGCCGGCGCCGGTGCCGAGGACGAGGGCACGATGACCTTCCGGGCCGTCGCCCCGCGCGCGGGCGAGCGGAACCAGGGGCGGGGCAGCGGACAGGGCACCGCCTCCGCACGCCCCGGCTTCGGTGCCGGCAAGGCCGCGGCCGCCCGCGCCGCCGCCCCGGCCGCCCCGGCCCACTCCGGACCGCAGCGGGCCACCGCACCGGCCGTCCCCCCGCAGACGGCGGCTCCCGCCGCAGCCGCTCCCGCAGGCCCCGCTCCCACCCCCGCCGCCCCTGCCCCCGCGTCCGGCTCCGCGCCCCTGACGAGCGGCTCCGGCGGCGGTCAGTCCTCCTGGGCGCAGCAGGTGCACCGGCTCGCCGGGGGCGAGGATCCGCCGGTCACGCCGTGGAAGCCGCCGGTGGACGACCCGTTCCAGGCCGCCGCCCGCCGCCAGGCCGAGGCCCGCCCCGCCGCGCTCGGCAAGCGGCTGGCCGCCCGGCTGCTGGACACACTCGTCGTCGGCGCCGTCACCGCCGCGGCCGCCGTGCCGCTCGGCATGGCCGCGATGGACCACATCGACGCGAAGATCGAGGCGGCCAAGCTGTCCGGCGAGACGGTCAGGGTCTGGCTCCTCGACGGCACGACCTCGGTCCACCTCGGCATCGTCCTCGCCGTCCTCCTGCTCACCGGGGTCCTCTACGAGGTGCTGCCCACCGTCAAGTGGGGGCGCACCCTGGGCAAGAAGCTGCTGGGCCTGGACGTGCGGGACATCGAGGGCCACGATGCCCCCGGCTTCGGCGCGGCCCTGCGCCGCTGGCTCGTCTACAGCGTTCCCGGGCTGCTCGTCATCGGTGTCGTCGGCGTCCTGTGGTGCCTGTTCGACAAGCCGTGGCGGCAGTGCTGGCACGACAAGGCCGCGCACACGTTCGTCGCCGGCTGATCCGCGGACCGGTCCGCCGGGAGGCGCGCGCCACGTCCGGTACTCCGGACGGCGGCTCGCCGGATGCGAGGCGGCGGGGTTCGCGGTCGACTCGGGTGCATGACCACCGAACCGCCCCCCGGCTCCGGTCAGCAGCCGCCGGACGACGACCCGTTCAAGAAGCACCCCCCGCCGGGCGGCCCCGGCTCCCCGTACGGCGGCTCCCCGTACGGCGGCGGCCCCGCGGGCGGCGGCGACCCCTACGGCGGTGGCGGTTCCCCGTACGGCGGCCCTCCGGGAGGCGGCCCGTTCGGCGGAGGCAGCCCCTACGGGGGCGCCCCCGGAGGCCCCTCCGACCCCCTGGCCGGCATGCCCCCGCTCGCCGACAGCGCCAAGCGCACGCTCGCCCGGATCATCGACATGATCCTCGTGGGCATCGTCGTCTTCCTGCTCACCTGGCCGTTCGGCGTCAACGAGTACAACGTCGACGGCAACAACGTCAACGTCGGCAACGGCTTCGTGCAGTCCGCCGTCGCCGCCGCGCTCTACATCGCCTACGACACCGTCCTGACCGCCCGTACCGGCCAGACGCTGGGCAAGAGGCTGATGCACCTGCGGGTGGCCGACCTCTCCGACGGTTCCAACCCGTCCGTGCAGACCTCGCTGATGCGGGCCGCCGTGCTGTGGCTGCCGTTCGCGTTCTGCTGCGCCTGCGTCTGGACCATCATCGCGGGCGGCTGGAGCTACTTCGACCGGCCCTACAAGCAGGGCCTGCACGACAAGGCGGCCAAGACCGTGGTGGTCAGCACCGGATGACGCCGGCGGCCGGGAGAACCGGTCAGGACGCGGCCCGCTCCCGCACCGGCTCGCGCACCGACTCCCGTACCGGGCCGCGGGCCGGAGCGGGGACGGTGGCCCGTACCGGCGCCGGGGCCGCGGGCCGTACCACCGCCGCGGAGCGCCGGGGCACCGGCAGCGGGGCGGTCACGGCGACCAGCAGTCCCAGGGCGAGTGCCGACACGGCGACCACCGCGACGCCCGCGCCCGAACTGGCGCCGGACAACAGCAGCATGGCGAGGGTGGAGAAGATCACGGTGCACGAGCCGTAAGCGAACTGAGCCACAGTAGGACGGGGCATGGCCATCGTGTCCTCGGGAGTCGGGGGCTGTCGGCCTGGCTTTTCCGCCGGTTCAAGGGCGTTGCGCCAAGCGACTCTAACCGCGAGGGTGCCCGAGCGGAAAGCGCGGTAAGCGTGACCTGACCGACAGGGCCGGTGCACAGGGGGCGCACGGAGTCATGACGTCCACCACGTGGACGGTCGTACGCGCCCGCCCGGGTGCGCGCGGACGTGTCCGGTAAGCGAACCGGGCCTCCGCATAGTGCACTTGACTTGTTCAAGTCAAGGTCTGTTTTTTCTGCCGAACCTCTAGTCAAATGTCGTCACTTGACTACACGCGTTGATCACGTGCGTGCGGGACCTTCCACAGACGGAACCTCCTACGGCCGCGCGTACGCACGCGGGAGGGGATCTCAAGTGACCAGTAGACCCTGGACGTTCAGAGCGGCCGCGACAGGCGTGGCACTCGCGGCGGTCACCGCCACCTGCTCTGCGTTCACCGTGGCACAGGCCGACACGGCTGACCAGGCCGACCGGCCCGGCGCCGTGGAACGGCACGACCCGGCCGAGCGCCACCACGTCGAGCACGACCTCGAGGGGCCGCTCTCCAAGACGCAGGCGGCCCAGCGAGAGGAAGCCCTCAACCAGGTCATATCCGGTAAAGCCTCGGTCAAGGACCGCGAGGGTTCGAAGGTCGTCCAGCTCAAGGGCAAGAAGGGCGACTCCAAGTACGTCGAACTCGGCCGCGAGAAGACGGACAAGATCTTCACGATCCTGGTCGAGTTCGGTGACCAGATCGACAGCCGCTACGGCGGCACCCCGGGCCCGCTGCACAACCAGATCGCCAAGCCGGACCGCAAGGTGGACAACTCCACGGCCTGGCAGGAGGACTACGACCAGCAGCACTTCGAGGACCTGTACTTCGGTTCCGGCAAGGGCGTCGACTCGGTCAAGACGTACTTCGAGAAGCAGTCCTCCGGCCGCTACTCGGTCGACGGCGAGGTCTCCGACTGGGTCAAGGTGCCCTACAACGAGGCTCGTTACGGCTCCAACAAGTGCGTGCCCGACAACTGCGCCTGGTACGCGGTGCAGGACGGCGTGACCGCCTGGGCCGCGGAGCAGAAGGCCGCCGGCCAGAGCGACGCCCAGATCAAGGCCCGGCTCTCCCAGTACGACGAGTGGGACCGCTACGACTTCGACGGCGACGGCGACTTCAACGAGCCCGACGGCTACATCGACCACTTCCAGATCGTGCACGCCGGCGAGGACGAGTCCGCGGGCGGCGGCGCCCAGGGCGAGGACGCCATCTGGGCCCACCGCTGGTACGCCTTCGGCACCGACGCCGGCGCCACCGGCCCCGAGAACAACAAGCTCGGCGGCACCCAGATCGGCGACACCGGCATCTGGGTCGGCGACTACACCATCCAGCCGGAGAACGGCGGACTCGGCGTCTTCGCCCACGAGTACGGCCACGACCTCGGCCTGCCGGACCACTACGACACCCAGGGCGGCGAGAACTCCACCGGGTTCTGGACGCTGATGTCCTCGGGTTCCTGGCTGGGCACAGGCAAGAACGAGATCGGCGACCTGCCGGGCGACATGACCGCCTGGGACAAGCTGCAGCTCGGCTGGCTGAACTACGACACGGCCAAGGCCGGCGTCAACTCCTGGCACAAGCTGGGCCTCGCCGAGTACAACACCAAGCACAAGCAGGCGCTGGTCGTCCAGCTCCCGAAGAAGGCCGTCACCACCGAGGTGGTCGCCCCGGCCGAGGGCCGGACCCAGTGGTGGAGCGGCAGCGGTGACGACCTGCGGAACACGCTGACGCGCAGCGTCGACCTGACCGGCAAGGCGTCGGCCGAGCTGACCCTCGACGGCTGGTACGAGATCGAGGCCGACTACGACTTCCTCTACGCCGAGGCGTCGACCGACGGCGGTGCCAACTGGACCGCCCTGGACGGCACGGTCGACGGTCAGCCGATCCCGCGCGACGGCAGCGACAAGCCGGCCCTGCACGGCACGGTCGACGGCTTCAAGCCGCTGGCGTACTCCCTGGACGCCTACGCGGGCAAGAAGATCGACCTGCGCTTCCGCTACCAGACCGACGGCGGTGTGGCCCTCAAGGGCTTCGCGGCCGACCGGATCACGGTGACGGCGGACGGCACCGCGCTCTTCACGGACAACGCCGAGACCGCCGACGACGCCTGGACGGCGAAGGGCTTCTCCCGCATCGGCGGCTCCTTCACCAAGGACTACGCGCAGTACTACATCGCCGAGAACCGGCAGTACGAGTCGTACGACAAGACGCTGAAGGTCGGCCCGTACAACTTCGGGTTCGCCAACAGCCGTCCGGACTGGGTGGAGCACTTCCCGTACCAGAACGGTCTGCTGATCTGGAAGTGGGACACCTCCCAGCAGGACAACAACACCAGCGTGCACCCGGGTACCGGTCTGCTCCTGCCGATCGACTCGCACCCGGCCCAGCTGAAGTGGTCCGACGGGACGCTGATGCGCAACCGCATCCAGACCTACGACGCGCCGTTCAGCACGTACCGCACCGACTCGCTGACGCTGCACAAGGCGGGCGTGGCGACGTGGATCCCCTCGTCGAAGGGTGTGCCGGTCTTCAACGACCGCACCCACACCTACTACGACGAGTCGAACCCGACCGCCGGTGTCAAGGTCACTGACACCAACACCAAGATCAAGATCGTCAAGGAGGCCAAGAACGGCTCCACGATCGAGCTCGAGGTCGGACCGGCCGGCAGGTAAATAGCATCCTCGCAGGTCAGAACATGATCGGCGGTGACCCCTGGCGGGTCACCGCCGATCCGTGTTTAGGTGCCTCCTGTGACTCTCTTATTGACACCTGTCCCGACACCGGCTGACACGGGGGTGTGACCGCATGGCCGCAGGAGGTTTCTGCAAGCTGCCGAACGGCACGGTGGTCGTGGCGCTGAACCTGCCCAGCCCCGCCGCCGACGCGCCCGCCGGGGTCCGCGTCCTCGTCCACGCCCAGAACCGCGCCCGAGCCCTGACCAGGCTGCGCAACCTGGGCCTGCGGGCGATCTACCTGCGGGGCAACGCGGCCCCGCCGACGCCCGACGAGATCACCGCGGTCCTGCACCACCCCGACGGCCTCATATGGCGCACGGCACCGGAAGCCGACCCCCTGACGGTGGAACTCTGGCACCCGATCAAGGCCCTGCTGAGACGCCCCACGGGGGCCCAGGCATAACCGGTCCGCACCCGGAGCGGGGGTGGGCCGGGGGCGTTGCGGCCCGCGGCGCCGGGCCGGTGCTCACCGCACCGGCCGGGCCGGTGCTCACTGCACGACGGGCTTCCCGGTCAGCTCCACCCCCGCCGAGCGCAGCTCCTCCAGCGCCCGCTCGGTCGTCCCCGCCGCGACCCCCGCCGTCAGATCCAGCAGCACCTGCGTCCGGAACCCCTCCCGCGCCGCGTCCAGAGCGGTGGCCCGCACGCAGTGGTCCGTGGCGATCCCCACCACGTCCACCTCCTCGACCTCCCGCTCCCGCAGCCATCGAGCGAGCGGCGTCCCGTTCTCGTCCGTCCCCTCGAACCCGCTGTAGGCGGCCGCGTACGCGCCCTTGTCGAACACCGCGTCGATCGCCCCGGACGTCACCGCGGGAGCGAAGTTCGGGTGGAACCCGACCCCCTCCGTCCCGGCGACACAGTGCGCGGGCCAGGACCGCTCGTAGTCGGGGTTGTCGGCGAAGTGCCCGCCGGGCGCGATGTGGTGGTCGCGGGTGGCGACCACGTGCTGGTAGCCGCCGGCCGAAGCGGCCTGGCCGATCAGCTCGGTGATGGCGGCGGCCACATCCGCCCCGCCGGTCACGGCGAGGCTGCCGCCCTCGCAGAAGTCGTTCTGCACGTCGACGACGATCAGTGCGCGGCGCATGGCGGTGTCCTTCGATGAGGGGGTCGGTCGGGTGGGGTGGGGGAGGGGGCCCGCCCGGATCTGCTTCTGAGCCTAGGCAACGGGGGACGACACGGACAGGGGCGCGGTGAGGGGCACCGCTTCTAGCTACCCGACGGCCCGTGCGCGTACTCCGTCGGAAGCACGGGTTCCCCCCGGGACAACTGCGTCGCGGACAGCGGCAGTCCCGCACGCGCGGCGGCGTGCCGGTCGCGGACCACGTCCAGCGGCTCGCGGACGAGCACCTCGCCGCCCTCGACCAGCGGCACCAGCAACGCCTGTCCGGCCAGCTCCCCGGGGACCTCGCCGGTGCCGACGACCTCCGCCTCGGCGACGCCGTGCTCGTCCAGCCGCCGTGCCGCCCACTTGCGGCCGCCGACGGAGGTCTTGCCGCCGGTGGACTTCTTCGCCACCGGCACCAGCGGCGCCGCGGGATCGGCGGACTCGGCGCGGGCGACCAGCTTGTAGACCATGGAGGCGGTCGGGTGCCCCGAGCCGGTCACGAGCTGCGTCCCCACCCCGTACGCGTCCACCGGCGCCGCCGCCAGCGAGGCGATGGCGTACTCGTCCAGGTCCGAGGTCACGGTGATCTTCGTACCGGTGGCGCCCAGCTCGTCGAGCTGCTGCCGCACCCGGTGCGCCACCAGCAGCAGGTCCCCGGAGTCGATGCGCACGGCGCCGAGATCCGGCCCCGCGATCTCGACGGCCGTACGGACCGCCTCGGCCACGTCGTAGGTGTCCACCAGGAGTGTCGTACCGCCGCCGAGGGAGTCCACCTGGGCGCGGAAGGCGTCCCGCTCGCTGTCGTGCAGCAGGGTGAAGGCGTGCGCGGAGGTGCCCACGGTCGGGATGTCGTAGCGGAACCCGGCCGCCAGGTCGGAGGTGGAGGAGAAACCGCCGATGTAGGCGGCCCGGGAGGCCGCCACCGCCGCCAGCTCGTGGGTGCGCCGGGCGCCCATCTCGATCAGCGGCCGGTCGCCGGCGGCCGACGCCATCCGGGACGCCGCGGCCGCGATCGCCGAGTCGTGGTTGAGGATCGACAGGATCACCGTCTCCAGGAGCACGCACTCCGCGAAGCTGCCCTCGACCCGCAGGATCGGCGAGCCCGGGAAGTACACCTCCCCCTCCGGGTAGCCCCAGATGTCACCGGAGAAGCGGTAGCCGGCCAGCCAGTCCAGGGTCGCCCCGTCGACGATGTCCTTCTCGCGCAGGAACGCGAGGACGTCCGGCTCGAAGCGGAAGTTCTCCACCGCGTCCAGCACCCGCCCGGTGCCGGCCACCACGCCGTAGCGGCGCCCGTTCGGCAGCCGCCGGGTGAAGACCTCGAACACGCTGCGCCGTCCGGCCGTACCGGCCTTCAGCGCCGCCTGCAGCATCGTCAGCTCGTACTGGTCCGTGAAAAGCGCCGTCGAGGGCACGCCCACCCGTCGGCCACGCCCAAGGTCTGCTGTGGTCATGGCGGGAATGCTACCCCCATTTCGTCAGTTTGACGATTTAGGTTCCGGGGGCCGGAACAGCGGGCCGGTTTGTGCGACCACCCCCCTGCGGTGGCAGCATGGGGATGTGACGTCACCCGCACCCCTGGAGATCGAACGCACCGAGTCGGCGGAGGAGGTCTTCGCCGTACCCGAGCCCGACCTCCCGTGGGTCACCATCGTCCACAACGACCCGGTCAACCTCATGAGTTACGTGACGTACGTCTTCCAGTCGTACTTCGGCTACTCCAAGGACAAGGCCACCAAGCTGATGATGGACGTCCACCACAAGGGCCGGGCGGTCGTCTCCAGCGGTACGCGCGAGGAGATGGAACGCGACGTGCAGGCCATGCACGGCTACGGACTGTGGGCCACCCTGCAGCACGACCGGAAGTGACCGAGCCGGACATGACCCGACCCCGCCCGCAGGACCGGAAGTAGCGATCGCCGCCATGCCAGGAACCTTCGAACCGCTCCCCGGCGGCGGCGCGGCCGTCGCCCTCGACGACGTCGAGATCTCCATCATCCGCTCGCTGGCCGTGCAGATGATGGAGCTCATCGGCCCCGGGACCGCCGGTGAGGCCTCCGGCGACCCGCTCGCCGACCTCTTCGCCGACGGCCCGAGCGAACCGCCCTCCGACCCCGTGCTGCGCCGCCTCTTCCCCGACGCCTACAGCGACCCCGGGGGCACCCCGCAGCCGGCGGAGGCCGAGGAGCAGCGGGCGCACTCCGCCGAGTTCCGCCGCTACACCGAGAACGACCTGCGGGCCGGCAAGCGCGACAACGCCCTCGCGGTGGTCCGCTCCCTGGACGCGCTCACCCCGGCGGGCCGGGACGGCGCGGTGCTCAAGCTGTCCGCCGACGAGTCCCGCCAGTGGCTCGGCGCGCTGAACGACCTGCGCCTGGCGATCGGCTCCCGGCTGGAGATCAGCGACGAGGACGACAGCGACCTCCTCTTCCGCCTGCCCGACGAGGACCCGCGCAAGCCGATGGTGATGGCCTACCTGTGGCTGGGGGGACTGCAGGAGACGCTCGTCTCGACGCTCATGCCATAAACATGCCCCATACATCCATAAAAATCCCCTGATCCGTTCGCTCAGAGGAACCTCAAGTCCGGATAACGATCCCGCCACCGCCCTTGCGTATTTACCGCGCAGGGGCGTTTTCGCGTGATCTGCGTCACTCGCAACGAGGTAAACAGCGTGGTAAGAATCGGCAACTCGCTTGCGGCCCACCCCCAGCTGTGAGCAAGAAAGCCGGCCACCGCCGGCGTGGAGGAACCAGCACGACAAGAGGTCGACGGCCCCGGTCCACCGGGCCCGCCGCCCGCCGCCGTCGCCGAACGGGACGTGGGCCCCGCCCACCGTCACCCGCTCTGCTGCGCACGCCAGCACGTCCCCGCGCCATCTGAGGAAGTTCGATGTCACTCGACTCCATCACGCAAAAAATCGACGACGCCGTAAGTGATTTCTTCGACCCCGTCGCGACCACCGTCGGCGACATCGTCTTCTACACCGTCCCGGTCGGTGACGCCGATCTTCCGCTCATCGTCGCCTGGCTCGTGATCGCCGGCCTGGTCTTCACCGGCTGGTTCGGTCTCGTCCAGGCCCGCAAACTGAAACTCGCCCTCGACGTCGTCCGCGGCAAGTACGACGAGAAGGACGCGCCCGGCGAGGTCAGCCACTTCCAGGCGCTGACGGCCGCGGTCTCCGGCACCGTCGGCCTCGGCAACATCGCCGGTGTCGCCGTCGCCGTCTCCATCGGCGGCCCGGGAGCCACCTTCTGGATGATCCTGTGCGGCCTGCTCGGCATGGCCACCAAGTTCGTCGAGGTCACCCTCGGTGTGAAGTACCGCGAGGAGCACGCCGACGGCACCGTCTCCGGCGGCCCCATGCACTACCTGCCCAAGGGCCTCGCCGAGCGCTTCGGCCGCGGCGGCGCCAAGCTCGGCAAGGTGCTCGCCGTCCTGGCCTCCGCCATGATCCTCTTCTTCGGTCTGTTCGGCGGCAACCTCTTCCAGACCAACCAGAGCTACGCGCAGATCTCCTCCACCTTCGGCGGCGACGACGGTTTCCTGGCCAGCTCCGCGGGCGCCGTGCTCTTCGGTCTCGTGGTGGCCACCCTGGTCGGCCTCGTGCTGCTCGGCGGCATCCGCTCCATCGCCTCCGTCACCAGCCGTCTGGTCCCCGCCATGGCGATCATGTACGTCCTGGCCTGCCTGGTCGTCATCCTGACGAACGTCACCGCCGTGCCCGACGCGATCGGCAGCATCCTCCAGGGCGCCTTCGAGGCGGACGGCGTCGCGGGCGGCATCATCGGCGCCCTGATCGTCGGCTTCCAGCGCGCCGCCTTCTCCAACGAGGCCGGCATCGGCTCCGCGCCCATCGCCCACTCCGCGGTCAAGACCAAGCACCCCGCCAGCGAGGGCCTGGTCGCCCTGCTCGAGCCCTTCATCGACACGGTCATCGTCTGCACCATGACCGCCCTGACCATCGTCATCGCCAACCCCGCCAGCTGGGGCGAGGCCCGCGAGGGCGAGAACATCGGCGGCGTCACCATCACCTCCGACGCCTTCGCCACCGTCCTGCCCTGGTTCCCGCACCTGCTGACCGTCGCGGTGCTGCTGTTCGCCTTCTCCACGATCCTCACCTGGGGTTACTACGGCCTCAAGGCCTGGACGTACCTCTTCGGCCGGAGCAAGGCCAGCGAGATGACCTTCAAGGCGACCTGGAGCGTGTTCGTGATCGCGGGCTCCCTGCTCTCCCTCGACTCGCTGATCAGCCTCGCCGACTCCGCGCTCTTCCTGCTCGCGGTGTTCAACATCATCGGCCTCTACCTGCTGGCCCCCGTGGTCAAGCGCGAGCTCAACTCCTTCCTGGAGTTCGTCCGGACCCGCGGGACCGGAGCCGGCGCCGAGGCGGAGAAGGCCGAGGTCAAGGTCACCGACGCGCCCTAGCGGCACCGTCCGGACCCGAGGAGCCGGGGGGCCGACCCCCCACCCCAGGACGCCGGCCGCGGGGAGCACTCGTGGTGCTCACCGCGGCCATCCGCTCAAGGCGTCCGGCATACGGGCCGTTCCGTACCACCCCTCGGTACGGAACGGCCCGTTGCCTATCCTGGGCCCCATGCTGACCATCACCCAGGCCCTGTACGACCAGATCGTGGCCCACGCCCGCGAGGACCACCCCGACGAGGCGTGCGGCGTGGTGGCGGGCCCGGTGGGCTCCGGCCGCCCCGAGCGCTTCATCCCCATGCTGAACGCCGCCCGCTCACCCACCTTCTACGAGTTCGACTCCCAGGACCTGCTGAAGCTGTACCGGGACATGGACGACCGCGACGAGGAACCCGTGGTCATCTACCACTCCCACACCGCGACCGAGGCCTACCCCTCCCGCACCGACGTCACCTACGCGGGCGAGCCAGGCGCCCACTACGTCCTCGTCTCCACCGCCGACACCGACGACGCCGGCGAGTTCCAGTTCCGCTCGTTCCGCATCGTCGAGGGCGAGATCACCGAGGAGGAGGTCAAGGTCGTCGAGTCCTACTGACCCCCGCCCGGGCCCCGGTCCCCACAGCGCAACCCCCAGCCCGTCCCGTATCACGGAAGCGAGGTGTCCGCACAGTGAGATCACACTCCGGAAGCCCGCCCGGGAATCGATACGATGACCCCATGGTTCTTCTCGATGTGAGTGACACGGCGCCGGGCACGCTGCTCGTGGCGCGGCTGCACATCGACCTGTGCCGGCTGAACAGCGCCATCTGTTGATCCCCGCCGCCGCCGTACGGCCGAGAGCCGCGGCGGGCTGCGGCGTGCCGCCGCGCGCCCTTCCCGAACCCACGACAGACACATCCGACAGGAGCCCTCAGCCATGGCCATCGAGGTCCGCATCCCGACCATCCTCCGCCAATACACCGACGGACAGAAGGCGGTGGAAGGCAACGGGAGCACCATCGCCGAGCTCTTCACCGACCTCGAGACCCGGCACACGGGCATCCACGCCCGCATCGTCGACGGCGAGCAGCTGCGCCGCTTCGTCAACGTCTACCTCAACGACGAGGACGTCCGCTTCCTCGACGGCATCAACACCAAGCTGTCCGACGGCGACAGCGTGACGATCCTGCCGGCCGTCGCGGGAGGCGCTGCCGCGGCGGAGCCGCGTCCGGTCGGGGTGGCGGCCGGGCGACGGGTGGGAACGGCCTGATAGCCGATGCGCTACGACTCCCCGCTGGCCGCGGTGGGCAACACCCCCCTGGTGCGCCTGCCGCGGCTCTCGCCGTCCGCCGACGTCCGCATCTGGGCGAAGCTCGAGGACCGCAACCCCACCGGCTCCATCAAGGACCGCCCCGCCCTGTTCATGATCGAGCAGGCGGAGAAGGACGGCCGGCTCACCCCCGGCTGCACCATCCTCGAACCGACCAGCGGCAACACCGGCATCTCCCTCGCCATGGCGGCCAAGCTCAAGGGCTACCGCATCGTCTGCGTCATGCCCGAGAACACCTCTCAGGAACGCCGTGACCTGCTCGCCATGTGGGGCGCGGAGATCATCTCCTCCCCGGCCGCCGGCGGCTCCAACACCGCCGTGCGCGTCGCCAAGGAACTCTCCGCCGAACACCCCGACTGGGTGATGCTCTACCAGTACGGCAACCCGGACAACGCCGGCGCTCACTACGCCACCACCGGCCCCGAGATCCTCGCCGACCTGCCGTCCCTCACCCACTTCGTGGCCGGCCTCGGCACCACCGGCACCCTCATGGGCGTCGGCCGCTACCTGCGCGAGAACAAGCCCGACGTCAAGATCGTCGCCGCCGAGCCGCGCTACGACGACCTCGTCTACGGCCTGCGCAACCTCGACGAGGGCTTCGTCCCCGAGCTCTACGACGCCTCCGTCCTCACCACCCGCTACTCCGTCGGCTCCGCCGACGCCGTCACCCGCACCCGGGAACTCCTCCAGCAGGAGGGCATCTTCGCCGGCGTCTCCACCGGCGCCGCCCTGCACGCGGCGATCGGCGTCGCCAACAAGGCGCTCAAGGCGGGGGAGAGCGCCGACGTCGTCTTCGTCGTCGCCGACGGCGGCTGGAAGTACCTCTCGACCGGCGTCTACACGGCCGCCACCACCGAAGAGGCCATCGACACCCTCCAGGGCCAGCTCTGGGCGTGACACCACGGCGTGTCACCTCACGCGTCACCAGGGGCCGGAGACCATCGCCTCCGGCCCCTCACCCGTCCTCGGAACCGTGGTCGCGCCCGCGGGAGCCGTAGTCCCGCCCACCGCGGCCGCCGGACCCGCCACGGCTCCAGGCCCCGCGCCGCCGCCGGGGCCGGTGCCCCCGCCCCCACCCGTCGACGAGCGCCGTGACGAACGCGAGCAGCACCACCGCGACGAGCGCGAGCCACCAAGCCGTGTCCATGCCCAGACCGTACCGGCGCGGGCCGGCCCCGCCCCCCTTTCCCGTCACCGGCGTGCACCGCTTCCAGCCGAACCGGTGACAGCACAGGTGAGTTCGCCCACAACAGCCCCTGGTGGAGGAGCGACCGCAGGTTTCGCGCCTTACGCTCGACGAACCGCACGACCCCCGTCTCTCCACACCCGCCAGCGGAGGTTTCTGCTTCATGAAGCTCACCGTCGTCGGCTGCTCGGGGTCCTTCCCGTCCGCGGAATCGGCCTGCTCGAGCTACCTCGTCGAGGCCGACGGCTTCCGGCTGCTCCTCGACATGGGCAACGGCGCCCTGGGCGAGCTGCAGCGCCACTGCGGTCTCTACGACCTCGACGCGATCTTCCTCAGCCACCTGCACCCCGACCACTGCATCGACATGTGCGGCTACTTCGTCGCGCGCTACTACCGGCACGACGGAGGCCGCTGCGAGCCCCTCCCGGTCTACGGACCCGAGGGCACCGAACACCGGCTGACCACCGCCTACGCCGACACCCCCTCGGCCTCCTCCATGAGCGAGGTCTTCGACTTCCACACGGTCAAGCCGTCCACCTTCGAGATCGGCCCGTTCCTCGTCCACACCGAGCGCGTCGCGCACCCGGTCGAGGCGTACGGCATCCGCATCGAGCACGGCGGGAAGACGCTGACCTACTCCGGTGACACGGGCGTGACCCCCGCGCTCGACGACCTCGCCCGCGACGCCGACCTCTTCCTGTGCGAGGCCGCCTTCACGCACGGCAAGGAGAACATCCCGGACCTGCACCTCAACGGCCGCGAGGCGGGTGAGACGGCCGCCCGCGCGGGCGCCCGCCGCCTGATCCTCACCCACATCGCCCCGTGGACCGACCCGCAGATCAACCTCACCGACGCCCGCGCGGTGTACTCCGGCCCGGTGGGCCTGGCCTCGCGCGGGGCGACGTACGAGATCTGAGCACGCCGGCCGTGCACGACGAGGGCCCCGGAACCGAACCGGTTCCGGGGCCCTCACGCGGTGCGGGGACCGCTCACGCCTTGGTGAGGTCCTCGACCTCCTCCTCGGGCTCACGGCCCGGGGTCGGCAGGTTGAACTTGGCGATGGCGAAGCGGAAGACCACGTAGTAGATCACCGCGAACACCAGACCGATCGGGATGATCAGCCACGGCTTGGTCGCCAGGTTCCAGTTCAGGGCGTAGTCGATGAAGCCCGCGGAGAAGGTGAAGCCCGCGTGCACCCCGAGCGCCCAGGTGATCGCCATGGAGAGGGCGGTCAGCACCGCGTGGATCACGTACAGCGCCGGGGCGATGAACATGAACGCGAACTCGATCGGCTCCGTCACACCGGTCACGAAGGACGTCAGCGCGAGCGAGACCATCATGCCCATCACGGCCTTGCGGCGCTCCGGGCGGGCGGCGTGCGCGATGGCGATCGCGGCGGCCGGCAGACCGAACATCATGATCGGGAAGAAGCCAGACATGAACATACCGGCGTCCGGGTCACCGGCGAAGAACCGGTTCAGGTCACCGTGGACGACCTCGCCCGCGGCGTTGGTGAAGTCACCGATCTGGAACCAGGACACGGTGTTCACGAACTGGTGCATGCCGATGGGGATCAGCGCACGGTTGATCAGACCGAACAGGCCCGCACCGGCGGCACCGAGACCGGTGATCCACTCGCCCGCGTCGGAGATGACCTCGCCGATGGGCTCCCAGACCAGGCCGAAGAACACACCCATGAGGGTGCCGACGAAGGCCATGATGATCGGGACGAGCCGGCGGCCGTTGAAGAAGCCCAGCCAGTCGACCAGCTTCTTGCGGTGGTAGCGCTGCCACAGCACTGCCGCCAGCAGACCCATCAGGATGCCGCCGAGCACACCGGGGTTGTTGTAGGTCGCGGCTATGTCTTCGCCGGCCTGCACCTTCGCCTCGGTGACCGGGAACGCCTTCAGGACGTTGCTGTAGACCAGGAAGCCGACGAGCGCGGCGAGGGCGGTGGAACCGTCGGACTTCTTGGCGAAGCCGATGGCCACGCCGATGCAGAACAGCAGCGGCAGGTTGTCGAAGATGGCGCCGCCCGCGGTGGCGAAGACGGCCGCGACCTTGTCCCAGCCCAGACCGTCCGCTCCGAACACATCGGGCTGGCCGAGCCGGAGCAGGATGCCCGCCGCCGGCAGGACGGCGATCGGGAGCTGTAGGCTGCGGCCGATCTTCTGCAGACCCTGGAACAGGCCGGATCCCCGCTTCTTCGCGGGGGCCGCCGAGTCGGTGGCGGTGCTCATACTTCCTCCATCGGTGGTGGTCTACACCACTACTGGTGTAGACCTGTTGTAGCACGATGAAGCCCGCGTAAGGAACCCGCGAAAACGCGACCGCCGGACTACGCACCGTGCCCGCCACGGACCCCGAATCGGAACCCGCCGAGGGCGCACCGGACCCCGATGCGCAACCCGCGAGGGCGCACCGGAAAGCCCCCGGACCCGAGGAACCGAGGGCTCGGACAGCCACCTGAAGCCTAGGAGGTCACGCCTTCGTCGCGTCCTCCACCTCCTCCTCCGCCTCCCGCCCCGGCGTCTTCAGATCGAACCTCGTGATCGCGAAACGGAAGATCACGTAATACAGCGCCGCGAACCCCAGACCGATCGGAATGATCAACCACGGCCTCGTCGCCAGATTCCAGTTGATGACGTAGTCGATCAGCCCCGCCGAAAAACTGAACCCGTCATGCACCCCCAACCCCCACGTCACCGCCATCGACACACCCGTCAGCACCACGTGCACCCCGTACAGCAACGGCGCCACGAACAAGAACGAGTACTCGATCGGCTCCGTGATCCCCGTGACGAACGACGTCAACGCCACCGACAGCATCAGCCCGCCGACCTCCTTGCGCCGCGCCGGCCTCGCACAGTGCGTGATCGCCAGCGCCGCCGCCGGCAACGCGAACATCATGATCGGGAAGAACCCGGACAGGAACTGCCCCGCCTCCGGATCACCCGCCAGGAACATGTTGACGTCACCGTGCACCACCGACCCGTCCGGCTTCGTGTACGAACCGAACTGGAACCAGATCGGCACGTTCAGGAACTGGTGCAGCCCCACCACCAGCAACGCCCGGTTCGCCACACCGAACACACCCGCGCCCCACGCGCCCAGACCACTCATCCAGTCACTGAAACCCTCCAACGCGTCACCCACCGGCGGCCACACCCACAGACACAACGCCGCGAACACGATCGCCGCGAACGCCATGATGATCGGCACCAGACGCCGCCCGTTGAAGAAACCCAGCCAGTCCACCAGCCTCGTCCGGTGGAACCGCTGCCACAGATACGCCGCCATCAACCCGATCACGATGCCGCCGAACACCCCCGGATTCTGGAACGTGAACGCCGTCACCGTCCCGTCGGCCACCCGACACCCGACCCGCGGCACCGCCTGAGAACCCCCCGGACAGTCCTCCGGGAACTGCCGCAGCACATTGAAGTAGACGAGGAACCCCGCCACCGCCGCCAACGCCGTCGACCCGTCCGCCTTCCGCGCCATCCCGATCGCCACACCCACACAGAACAACAGCGGCAGCCCCAGCGAACCGTCCAGCAGCGCACCACCCGCCCCCACCATCACCTTCGAGACGTCCGTCCACCCCAGGCCGTCGTCCCCGAACACATCCGGCTGCCCCAGCCGGTTCAGGATGCCCGCCGCCGGCAGCACCGCGATCGGCAACTGCAGACTCCGCCCCATCTTCTGCAGACCCTGGAACAACCCGCTCCACCGCTCCCGCGCCCCACCGGCCGCGGGCCCGGCACCGGCACCACTGTCGGCGGCGCTCATCCGGCCCCCTTCTCTGGAACGCGGTCACCACGGACACGACGGGTTTGGCGGCAGTCCACCCGGTGGTGTAGACCAGTCGTGCAGGGCGGACCCCACGTCGTGACGCCATCCTTCGGCACCCACGACCAAGCCGCTCGCAAAGCTGGGCCAACTGTGGGTTACTGCGACAAAGCGGTTCGCATCAGGGAGAACGAACATGGCCACCAAGGCTGAGAAGATCGTCGCCGGACTCGGCGGCATCGACAACATCGACGAGATCGAAGGCTGCATCACCCGCCTCCGCACCGAAGTCGTGGACCCCGCCAAGGTCGACGAAGCCGCCCTCAAGGCCGCCGGCGCCCACGGCGTCGTCAAGATGGGCACCGCCATCCAGGTCGTCATCGGCACCGACGCCGACCCCCTCGCCGCCGAAATCGAAGACATGATGTGAACCACCGCACCTGAACCACGGCGAAGGCGCACCCCAAGGGCCCCCACCCACCGCGGAAGGGGCCCTTCCGCCGCCTACGGCTAGGCTCACCGCCATGTCTCGAATCGACGGCCGCACCCCCGACCAACTCCGCCCGGTCACCATCGAACGCGGCTGGAGCAAGCACGCCGAAGGCTCCGTCCTCATCTCCTTCGGCGACACCAAAGTCCTCTGCACCGCCTCCGTCACCGAAGGCGTCCCCCGCTGGCGCAAAGGCAGCGGCGAAGGCTGGGTCACCGCCGAATACTCGATGCTCCCCCGCGCCACCAACACCCGCGGCGACCGCGAATCCGTCCGCGGCCGCATCGGCGGACGCACCCACGAGATCAGCCGCCTCATCGGCCGCTCCCTGCGCGCCGTCATCGACTACAAAGCCCTCGGCGAGAACACCATCGTCCTCGACTGCGACGTCCTCCAAGCCGACGGCGGCACCCGCACCGCCGCCATCACCGGCTCCTACGTCGCCCTCGCCGACGCCATCACCTGGGCCCAGAGCAAGAAACTCATCAAACCCGGCCGCAAACCCCTCACCGGCACCGTCAGCGCCGTCTCCGTCGGCATCGTCGCCGGCACCCCCCTCCTCGACCTCCGCTACGAAGAAGACGTCAAGGCCGACACCGACATGAACGTCGTCTGCACCGGCGACGGCCGCTTCGTCGAAGTCCAGGGCACCGCCGAAGCCGAACCCTTCGCACGCGACGAACTGAGCGCCCTCCTCGACCTCGCCGTCACCGGCTGCACCGAACTCGCCACCGCCCAGCGCACCGCCCTCGACACCGACCCGCACAAGTAAAAGACGCACCAAGGACGTGGCCGACGCGGAGCAACCGCGCCGGCCACCCCCGCGTCTGATCCCATACGGGCACCCGGCCCCACCAGCCGACCGCCCCGCCGACGCACACGGGCCGCACCGGCCCGACGAGGGAGGGACCGATCCATGGCCGCGAGCCGCCGACGCCGCACCACAGCCGTCGCCGCCACCCTGGCGGCCGTCGCGCTGACCGCCGGACTCACCACCGGCTGCGCCGCCGTCGACAAGGCACTGGACTGCGTCCAGACCGCCGACGCCATCGCCGACAGCGTCACCGACATGCAGCAGGCCGTCGAGAACGCCGGCAACGACGTCACCCAGCTCGAAGAGTCCCTCGACTCCATCGACAAGAACCTCACCGACATCGGCGAGAAGACCGACAACGCCGACGTCTCCAAAGCCGTCGACAACCTCGACAAGGCCGTCGACAACGTCCGCACCTCCGTCGAGAACGGCGACGCCACCCCCGACATCAGCCCCATCACCGACGCCGCCGGCGAACTCACCAAGGTCTGCACCCCGTAACGGACGAGCCGCCCATGGGCCCAGACATACTGGGCCCATGACCCGCCTGATCCTCGCCACCCGCAACGCCGGAAAGATCACCGAACTCCACGCGATCCTCGCCGACGCGGGCCTGCCCCACGACCTCGTCGGCGCCGACGCCTACCCCGACATCCCCGACGTCAAGGAAACCGGCGTCACCTTCGCCGAGAACGCCCTCCTCAAGGCCCACGCCCTCGCCCGCGCCACCGGCCTGCCCGCCGTCGCCGACGACTCCGGCCTCTGCGTCGACGTCCTGAACGGCGCCCCCGGCATCTTCTCCGCCCGCTGGTCCGGCACCCACGGCGACGACCGGGCCAACCTCGACCTGCTCCTCGCCCAGCTCTCCGACATCGCCGACGAACACCGCGGCGCCCACTTCGCCTGCGCGGCAGCCCTCGCCCTCCCCGACGGCACCGAGCGCGTGGTCGAGGGCCACCTGACCGGCACCCTCCGCCACACCCCCGCCGGCACCGGCGGCTTCGGCTACGACCCGATCCTCCAGCCGCACGGCGAAACCCGCACCTGCGCGGAACTCACCGCCGACGAAAAAAACGCCATCAGCCACCGGGGCAAGGCCTTCCGCGCCCTGGTACCGGTGGTGCGTGAGCTGCTGGGCTGAGCTCTCACAGAAGACCGCCTGCGCACCATCCTTCGATACGCAGGCGGTCAAGGTGCGGCGGAAGGGATTCGAACCCTCAAGCCCGATCAAGGGCCACAGATCCTAAGTCTGCTGCGTCGCCACTGCGCCACCGCCGCCAGCGTCTGTCATGGTACCGGGGGCCGCGCGCTCCCGAGGGCCTCCCCTGCACCACGTGCTCGTAATCGCGTGGCAGTTGGGACACAGCAATCGCAGATTCTCGCGCCGGTCGTCGCTCCAGTCTCCGTTAATGTGGTCGACTTCCAACGTCATGGGCCTGCCGAGCCAGTTCGGGGCGGTCCCGCACTTGGCGCACCGTTCTGGTACGCCGATCTCCTGGAGCGCTCGACGTAGCTGGTGAGTCCTCGTGCGTCGATGGCCGCCGTGTCGGACGAGGATGTCGTCGGCGGACTTGGCCGGGTTCGGGCTCGCCTTTCCGCGCTGGTGAGCCTGGCCCAGGAAGTGGGCCACCGATAGACCTTCCTCGGCGACCCATCGTCGCACCATGGCGCGCTGTCCGCCGTTGTCGGGCCGGCCCAAGCGGCGAAGCAGTCCCGCCACCGATGCGGACTCCGCGACCGCTGTGCGCAGCACATCGCTCGTGGGCCGTGGCAGCCGCCTCCGGAGGTCGAAATGGGAAATATCGATCCCGAAATGGGCGAAGCGTCTGACGAGGTAGTGATCGAGCTGTGGATAGGGCTGAGTGCCGAGGAAGGTGATGACCTCCTTGATGTCGCAGCACTTCTCGGCTGCGTCGGCCAGTCGCTCGCGGGTGTACCGCATGCCGCTGGTCACGAGAGGCGCCCCTTACGGCGACCCCGGTAACTGTCGGTTGTGAAATGGCAGTTGGGGCAGAGGAGGCGCAGGTTTCTGGTCCGATTGTTGCGCCAGTCGCCATCGATGTGATCGACCTCCAGCGGGAGCGGTTGTCCCTGCCACACCGCTTCGGTGTGGCACTGGGCGCAGCGCTCCAGCACTCCGTGCTTGAGCATGGCTCGTTTGAGGCGGCCGCTGGCAACACGCCGGGCGGTGGCGGGGTCTTCCTGCGCGCTGAGCAGCTCTTGTGGCCTGCCGCGTCGGCCGGGCGCCTGGAAGTGTGACGTGTCGATGCCGTGAGCCTTGATCCTGCGGCTGATGTGCGTGTGGTGCCCGCCGACCAGGTCGAGCCCGAGATGGCGCAGCACCTCGTACATGTTCGACGAAGCCGACACAGCGGCTTGGAGGGATGCCCTCGTCCACTTAGTGCCGTCGCGCTCGAAGTGAGAGGTGTCGACACCAAGCTTCTTCATCCGCTCCCTGATGTAGGACCGTGTCGAACTCCTCGGATCCACCCCCATCCGCACCAACGCCTCCGTCAGTGTCCGTGCCCCCCGGGCCGCCTCTTCCAGTCGCTCCTTGGTGTAAGCGCTGGTCACCATCGGATCCCCTCCGTCTCCCGCCCACCCGTTCGTGGCGTCGTACGGAGTAACGAACCGGATATCGGACGGTTACGTGCGGAAAGCGGAGCGGCCCGTACCGGTGAGGGCGTGGTGCGGGCCGCTGCAGGGGGAGGGCGGGTCAGATGCCGAGGTCCTTGATGATCTTGGCTACGTGGCCGGCCGCGCGGACGTTGTAGAAGGCGTGTTCGACCTTGCCCTGTTCGTCGACGACGATCGTGGAGCGGATGACGCCCATGTAGGTCTTGCCGTAGTTCTTCTTCTCGCCGTAGACGGCGTAGGCGTCGAGGGCCTGCTTGTCGGGGTCGGAGAGGAGGGTGACCTTGAGGGACTCCTTCTCGCGGAACTTCGCGAGCTTCTCCGGCTTGTCGGGGGAGATGCCGATGACGTCGTAGCCGGCGCCGGCGAGCAGCTCGAGGTTGTCGGTGAAGTCGCAGGCCTGCTTGGTGCAGCCGGGGGTGAGGGCGGACGGGTAGAAGTAGACGATGACCTTGCGGCCCTTGTGGTCGGCCAGGGACACCTCGTTGCCGTCGGCGTCGGGCAGGGTGAAGGCGGGGGCTTCGTCCCCGGGCTGGAGGCGTTCGCTCATAGGTCTGGGTCTCCTCGTACGTGCGCGCTGGGTGGATCGGGTGCCGGGATCGAGGGTAACCGGGGGTCCTGACAGTGCGGGGCGGCGTGGAGCTGACAGACTGTCCGGCACAGGTATCAGTGGATTTCGGAGGCGACACGGTGGCGGACACGGCGGACACCAGAACCCCGGCGCAGATCGAGGCGGACATCGAGCGCCGTCGTGCGGTGCTGGCCGAGACCCTGGACGAGATCGGGGTGCGGGTGCACCCGAAGACGATCATGGGGGACGCGAAGGCGAGGGTCGTGTCCAACGTGGACCACACGCTGGGCCGGGCGTATGTGCGGGTCAATGGTGTGGTGAGTGAGGTGAAGGGCCAGTTCGTGGACGCGGAGGGTTCGCCGCGGCTGGAGCGGGTCGTGCCGGTGGCGGTGCTGCTGGTGGGGGTCGTGGGGCTGTTGGCCGTGGGGTCGCGTCGGCGGGGTGCGCCTGCCCGGCGTCGGCGGCGGTGACCCCTCCCGGGCAGGTCGGCGGCTGAGGCAGGTAGGTTTCAGGACGTGAGCGCCAAGAGACACGAGCAGGGTTCCCAGGACGACAAGCTGCCCATTCGGATGCTGCACGATCGCGTGCTGGTGCGGCAGGACACGAGTGAGGGTGAGCGGCGTTCGGGGGGCGGCATTCTGATTCCCGCGACGGCGGCGGTGGGGCGTCGGCTGGCCTGGGCCGAGGTGGTCGCGGTGGGGCAGAACGTGCGGACGGTGGAGCCGGGTGACCGGGTGCTGTTCGATCCGGAGGACCGGGCGGAGGTCGAGGTGCGCGGGACGGCGTACGTGCTGATGCGGGAGCGTGATCTGCACGCGGTGGCCGCGGACCGTTTCGAGGGTTCCGAGGATTCGACGGGCCTGTACCTGTAGTTCTGCGGGGCGTAGGGGCTGGTGACCACGGTCACCGGCCCCTACGCCACGTTCTGGGCTACGGTGGGTGGACCCGTGTGGGCCCCGACGAGACGCGCCGTACCGGGGTGAAGGCAAAGACGACGCACTTCCGTTGTGGTTCGTGTTCCGGAGGTGTGGGTCGTGGCGTGGGTTCTGCTGGTGGTGGCCGGTCTGCTGGAGGTCGGCTGGGCGATCGGTCTGAAGTACACGGAGGGGTTCACCCGGCTGGTGCCGAGTGTGCTGACCGGTGCGGGGATCGTCGCGAGCATGGTGTTGCTGTCGTATGCGGCGCGTACGCTGCCGATCGGTACGGCGTACGGCGTGTGGGTGGGGATCGGTGCGGCGGGGGCCGCGGTGATGGGGATGGTGGTGCTGGGGGAGCCGGTGACCGCTGCCCGGGTCTTCTTCATCAGTCTGCTGGTGGTCGCCGTGGTGGGGTTGAAGGCGACGTCCGGGCACTGACCTCGGGGGCGCTGACCTTCGGGCGCTGGCCTCCGGGCACTGGCCGGGAGGCGTCGGGGTCATTCGTCCCGGCGGGTGTGCTGGGTGAGTGCGCCGGTGAGGCCGGCGGGCCCGGTGCGCTGGTCGTCGCCGTTGCTGTCGCTGGGGCCGGTGTCGCTGCCGGTGTCCGTGCCGCCGTCGGTGGTTGCGCCGTCGCCGCCGGTGGTGCCGCTGTCGCTCCGGCCGTCGCCGGGTGTCTCCCGGGTGGGCGTACCGGTGTCGTCCGGGGTGCCGGCGGTGTCCTCGTCGTCGGGTGTGCCGCTGTCGCGGTCGGTGGGGCGGTCGGAGGAGGTGGGGCCGTCGCTGGAGTCGGAGGGGGGCGGCTGGCTCTCGAAGGCGCCGGGCTGCATGCGGAGGTTGAAGGCCTGGACGGGCCGGCCTTCGAGGGCGTCGCGGGTGTACTGGCCCCAGATCTCGGCGGGTGCGCCGCCTCCGTTGATGCGGGGCAGGCCCATGGCGCCGTAGAGGGATTTGTGGCCGGCGGTGACGGGGTCCTGGCCCATGACGGCGACGACGGTGGCGAGGTCGGGGGTGTAGCCGGCGAACCAGGCGGCGGTGTCCTCCTCGGCGGTGCCGGTCTTGCCGGCGGCGGGGCGGCCGGCGGTCTGGGCGGCGGTGGCGGTGCCGTTCTGGACGACTCCGCGCAGGACGGCGGTGGTGGTGTCGGCGGCCTGGCGGCTGACGGCCTGGCGGGTGCGG
Organism: Streptomyces sp. NPDC041124; assembly: GCF_055592385.1. NCBI lineage: Bacteria > Bacillati > Actinomycetota > Actinomycetes > Kitasatosporales > Streptomycetaceae > Streptomyces > Streptomyces sp. NPDC041124. The sequence goes on along the minus strand of NZ_JBVIYR010000007.1, from coordinate 387,782 downwards.
CGTTCGGGCAGGTCGACGGTCTTGCCGCCGCGGGTGACCTTTTCGAGGAGGGTGTAGCCGCTGTTCTTGCCGTGGTTGGCGAGGGTGGCGTAGGCCTCGGCCATGTCGAGGACGCTGGCGGTGGCGACGCCGAGGGCGATGGAGGGTCCGGCGTCGTCGAGGCTGGGGGTGTCCTCGGACAGTCCGAGGGCGATGGCGGTGTCGCGGACCTTGTCGGGGCCGACGTCGACGGCCATCTGGGCGTAGACGGCGTTGACGGATTTGTCGGTGGCTTCGCGGACGGTGATGTCGCCGTAGTCGCGGTGGTCCTCGTTCTCGGGGGCGTAGCGGTCGCCGGGCCAGCCCTGGACGGGGCGTTCGCTGGTGCCGTCGTAGACGGTGGTGGGGGTGATGCGGCGGCCGTCCTGGGTGCGGGACTTGTTCTCGACGGCGGCGGTGAGGACGAACGGTTTGAAGGAGGAGCCGGTCTGGAAGTCCCGCCGGGTGGCGTTGGGGGTGTACTGCTTGACGTAGTCGATGCCGTTGTACAGGGCGACGACCTTGCCGGTCTTGGGTTCGACGGAGGCTCCGCCGGCGCGGACGTAGGTGTCGACCTTGCGGTTCTCCTGGTCGAGGCGGTTCATGAGTTTGTCGTTGACGGCGTCGACGAAGGCGTCCTGCTTGTCCTTGTGGAGGGTGGTGGTGATGCGGTAGCCGCCGGTGTCGAGGGTGTCCTCGTCGACGATGTCGTTGTCGGTGAGGTACTTCTCGACGACGTCGACGATGTAGCCGCGCTGGCCGGACATGCCGGTGGAGTGGGTGGTCTCCTTGGGGGTGGGGAACTTCATGCCGGCGCGTTCGGTCTCGGTGAGCCAGCCTTCGTCGACCATGCCGTCCAGGACGTAGTTCCAGCGGTTCTCGACGGCCTGCCGGTTCTCGGGGTGGGTGATGACGTCGTACTGGCTGGGGGCGTTGAGGAGGGAGGCGAGGTAGGCGGCGCGGCCGGCGTCGAGTTCGGAGGCGTCCATGTCGTAGTAGGCGTGGGCGGCGGCCTGGATGCCGTAGGCGCCGCGGCCGAAGAAGCTGGTGTTGAGGTAGCCCTCGAGGATGTCGTCCTTGGTCTGGTTGCGGTCGAGTTTGATGGCGATGAAGAACTCCTTGACCTTGCGGGTGACGGTCTGTTCCTGCCGCAGGTAGTAGTTCTTCACGTACTGCTGGGTGATGGTGGAGCCGGACTGTTTGCCCTTGCCGGTGGCGGTGTTCCAGGCGGCGCGGATCATGGCCTGGGGGTCGACGGCGGACTCGCTGTAGAAGTCGCGGTCCTCGGCGGCGAGGATGGCGTGCTGGGCGTCCTCGGAGATCTGGCCGAGGGTGACGTTCTCCCGGTTGACGTCGCCGTCGCGGGCGATGACGGAGCCGTCGGCGTAGAGGTAGACGTTGGCCTGCTGGGTGGCGAGGGCGTTGGCGGCGGGGATCTGTACGAGGTGGTAGCCGAGGAAGAAGCCGCCGATGACGAGGACGGCGGTGACGAGTGTGGCGGCGAGGACCGTGCGCCAGGTGGGGACGTAGCGGCGCCATCCGGTGCGTGGGGGTCTGTTTCCCTTCGTGCCTTCGGGGGCGTCGGCCGCCTGGGGCTCTTTCGGTGCCCAGCCCTTTTCGGGCTGTCGCGGCTGCGGCTCGTCGCTCATGTCGTGCACGGACTCCTGTTTCGCCTCGTTCGTTCCTGTACGCCTGATGCGTCCCCCTTATTCAAGACTGTCGCATCCGGTGGCGCGTCCTGTGGCCGCGGCGCGCGTCGTGCACACTTGCGGCTTCTCACACGCATGGCCCTCTGGCGTGTTGTCACACCTGCGGGTGTGCGGGAAATGGCGTGGCCGGGGGGCCGGGGCGCGCACTAGGCTCCTGCGCTTCGGTGCGGGGCGCGGGGCGCGGGAGGAGGGGCGGGGTGGGTTCGTGGCGGGTGTACGTGGCTGTGGCGGTGGGGGGTTTCCGGCGGTACGCGACGTATCGGGTGGCGACCGCGGCGGGGGTGTTCACGAACACGGTGTTCGGGCTGATCCTGGTGTACACGTACCTGGCGCTGTGGGAGGCCCGGCCGGGTCTGGGCGGGTACGACCAGGCGCAGGCGGTCACGTATGTGTGGCTGGGGCAGGCGCTGTTCGCGATGCTGGCGTTCCAGGGCGGCGGGTTCGAGGTCGAACTGATGGAACGCATCCGTACGGGTGAGATCGCGGTGGATCTGTACCGGCCGGTCGATCTCCAGTGGTGGTGGCTGGCGAACGACGTGGGGCGGGCGGTGTTCCAGCTCCTGGGCAGGGGGGTGGTGCCGTTCGTCTTCGGGGCGCTGTTCTTCCCCACGGCGTTGCCGGGGGAGGTCGCGGTGTGGGGGGCGTTCCTGGTGGCGCTGGTGCTGGCGCTGGTGGTGAGTTTCGCGATCCGCTATCTGTTCGCGATGAGTGCGTTCTGGCTGCTGGACGGGCAGGGGGTGGCGCAGGCGCTGATGGTGACGGGGGTGTTCTGCTCGGGTATGACGCTGCCGTTGAACGCGTTTCCGGGTGCGCTGGGTGATGTGGTGCGGGTGCTGCCGTGGGCGGCGCAGCTGCAGGTGCCGGCGGATGTGCTGATGGGGGAGTCGGCTCCGGTGGGCGCGTACGTCTTCCAGGCGGCGTGGGCGGTGGCGTTGCTGGCGGTGGGCCGGCTGGTGCAGTCGGCGGCGACGCGGCGGGTGGTGGTGCAGGGTGGCTGAGGCGGGGGTGCGGGGGGTGTCCCGTGCGGTGGAGGGGGTGCGGGCGTACGGGCTGATCGCGGGGATGTGGATCCGGTCGACGATGGCCTACCGTGCCTCGTTCGTCCTGACGGTGGCCGGCAATCTGCTGCTGACGGGGCTGGACTTCGTGACGATCCTGCTGATGTTCTCGCAGGTCGACGCGCTCGGCGGGTGGACGCTGGCGGAGGTGGCGCTGTTGTACGGGTTGTCGGTGACGGCGTTCGGGATCGCCCAGCTGGCGTTCGGGTCGGTGGCGTCGCTGGGGGGCCGGGTGCGGGACGGTTCGTTCGACACGCTGCTGGTGCGGCCGGTGCCGGTGCTGGCGCAGGTCGCCGCGGACCGTTTCGCGCTGCGCCGGGTGGGCCGGGCCCTGCAGGGTGTGGTGGTGCTGGGCTGGGCGCTGGTGGCGGTCGACGTCGACTGGACGGTGGGGAGGGTGCTGCTGGTGCCGGTGACGGTGGTGTGCGGTGCGGTGATCTTCTCGTCGTTGTTCGTGGCGGGCGGTGCCTTCCAGTTCCTGGCGCAGGACGCGGCCGAGGTGCAGAACGCGTTCACGTACGGGGGGACGACGTTGCTGCAGTATCCGCCGACGGTGTTCGGCCGGGACCTGGTGCGGGGGGTGACGTTCGTGCTGCCGCTGGCCTTCGTCAACTGGGTTCCCGCCGCGTATCTGCTGGGGCGTCCGTATCCGCTGGGGCTGCCGGACGGGGCGGCGTTCGCGGGGCCGCTGGTGGCGGTGGTGTGCGCCCTGCCGGCGGCGGCGGTGTGGCGGCTGGGTCTGAGGTCGTATCGGAGCACGGGGAGTTAGGGCGGGTCGTGGTGGAGGCGTTCATCGAACTGGAGCGGGTCGAGAAGGTTTTCGAGGTGCGCAGGAAGGCCGGGTTGTGGAAGCGGGAGCGCCGGCAGGTGCGGGCCGTGGACGCGTTGTCGTTCACGGTGGCGCGGGGGGAGATGGTCGGCTACATCGGGCCGAACGGTGCGGGCAAGTCGACGACGATCAAGATGCTGACGGGGATCCTGACGCCCAGCGGGGGGCGGCTGCGGGTGGCGGGGATCGATCCGTCGCGGGAGCGGACGCGGCTCGCTCACCGCATGGGGGTGGTGTTCGGGCAGCGTACGACGCTGTGGTGGGACCTGCCGTTGATCGATTCGTACAAGCTGATGCACCGCATGTACCGGATCCCGGACGCCCGTTACCGGGAGAACCTGGACCGGCTGGTGGAACTCCTGGACCTGGCCGAGTTGTTGGAGGTGCCGGTGCGGCAGCTTTCGCTCGGTCAGCGGATGCGCGGCGACATCGCGGCGGCGCTGCTGCACGATCCGGAGGTGCTGTACCTGGACGAGCCGACCATCGGTCTGGACGTGGTCTCCAAGACGAAGGTGCGGGACTTCCTGCGGCGGTTGAACGCCGAGCGGGCCACGACGGTGCTGCTGACCACGCACGATCTGCAGGACATCGAGCAGTTGTGTTCGCGGGTGATGGTCATCGACCACGGCCGGATGGTGTACGACGGTGCGCTCGCCGGGCTGCACGAGGCGGGGGAGAGCGAGCGGACGCTGGTGGTGGACATGGAGCGGGAACTGCCGCCGGTCGAGGCGCCGGCGCCCGCGCGGGTGGTGCGGGTGGAAGGGCCGCGTCAGTGGCTGGCGTTCCCGGCGTCGGAGCCGGCGGCGGGACTGGTGGCGCGGATCGTGGCGGAGTATCCGGTGGTGGACCTGTCGGTGCGGGAGCCCGACATCGAGGCGGTGATCGCGAAGATGTACGCCGACCGGACGGACCGGGCCGTTCCGTGACCGTCCTCGCGGTCCTCGTAGCCGTGTGACGGAGACAACTCGTAGGCTGCTGTGTATGACCGACGACGCAGCCGCACCGGACCTCCGCGCCTCCGACGCCGACCGTGAACGGGTCGCCGACATCCTGCGGGACGCCCTCGCGGAGGGCCGTCTCGACATGGAGGAGTTCGGGGAGCGGCTGGACGCGACGTACCAGGCGCGCACCTACGGGGAACTGGCGCCGATCACCCGTGATCTGCCGGGCCACGGCACGACGCCGGTGCCCGCGGTGTCCCTGACGAAGGACGCGGAGCCGGGCGGCGGCTGGGGCGGGCGGATCGTCGGCGCGAGTGACGCGGGGACGTCGTCGTCGTGGGCGGTGGCCGTGATGTCGGGCTTCCAGCGCAAGGGCCGCTGGACGGCCCCGCGGCGCTTCAACTGCTTCGCCTTCTGGGGCGGCGGGGAGATCGATCTGCGGGAGGCGTACTTCGAGGACCGCGAGATCGTGATCAACGCGGTGGCGATCATGGGCGGGGTGGACGTCATCGTGCCGCCCGGTGTCGAGGTCGTGGTGCGCGGTGTCGGCATCATGGGCGGCTTCGACCACCGTGAGGAGGGCGTACCGGGCGAGCCGGGCGCGCCGAGGGTGATCGTCACGGGCCTGGCCTTCTGGGGCGGCGTGGGCGTCCAGCGCAAGCTCCTCCGCTCGGAGAAGCAGCGTCTGCGCGAGGAGCGCCGCCGGGAGAGACTGGAGCGCAAGCAGGAACGCCGCCGGGAGGTGGAGTCCTCCGTGCAGGACCACATGGACCGGTACAACGACCTGATCAGGAAGCGCCACCCGCACCACCACGAGGACCACTGAGCAGTTCAGCCCCTCCGCTCCCTTCAGCCCCTCCGCTCCTTTCAGCCCCTCCGCTCCCTTCAGCCCCTCCGCTCCTTTCAGCCCCTCCGCTCCCTTCAGCCCCTCCGGCGTTTGAGGAGCGGGGGTCCGGGGGCAGCGCCCCCGGGACGGGACGGGAAGGGGCGGCGGGGGCGAAACAACCTCCCCCCCCGGGTGGCCGGGCTGCTCACAGCTCCGCCGGCACCCCACCCTCCAGCACATCCAGATCGAACTCCTTCGCCATCCGCACGAACCCCCGGTCACTGGGGTGCAGATGATCACCGGAGTCGTAGACCCCCCGCAGCCGCCCCGGATCGTACGGATCCCGCACCGCCCCGTCGAAGTCCACGACCGCGTCGAACACACCCCCCGACCGGATCTCCGCGTTGATCCGCTGCCGCACGGCCTCCCGCGCCTCCGTGTACCCCCGGTGCCCCCGGAACGGCATCAGCGTCGCCCCGACCACCCTCACCCCCCGTGCGTGGGCCCGCCGCACCAGCGTCTCCAGGCCCGCCACGATCGGCTCCGGATCGGCGGCTCCCGGCGTCCGCAGGATGTCGTTGATCCCGAGCACGACCACCACGGCGCGGACGTTCGCCCGCCCCAGCACGTCCCGTTCGAACCGGCGCAGCCCGCTGGGGTTCTCGGCCGGCCTGCCCAGCCCGTCGGCGAGCACCCGGTTCCCGCTGATGCCCGCGTTGACGACGCTGTGGCGCGGCACGTCCCGCCCGGCGGCGACCGCGGCGCGCAGCCGGTCGGACAGCACGTCCGGCCAGCGTGTGTTCGCCCCGGTCGTGGAGGTGACCCCGTCGGTCAGTGAGTCCCCGAGGACGACGACGGTCCCGTCCGCCTCGTTGCTCAGCACGTCCAGCGCGGTCGCGTACCGCCAGACCTTGCTGCGCCCGGTGTAGGCCGCGCCGGTGGTGTCCCGGGTGTGCTCGCCCGCGGCGACGTAGGAGATCTGGCGGGCGTGCCGGTGGTAGGTCACGGGTCCGGACTCGACGGGGGAGTACGTCGTGATGAGCACGTCCCCGTCGTGCGGCACGGCGATGCGGACCGCGTCGCTCGTCGCCTCACCGCCGGGCGGGATGACGACCGAAGGGTGTCCGGCGAAGGTGAGCGGCCGCATGGTGGAGGCGAGGGCCGCCGCCGTGTCGGGGTCGGCGGAGACGGCGACGGAGGCGTGGGTGACGGTGAGCGGTGACTGTCCGTAGAGGTTGGAGAGGGTGACGCGGGCGCCGCTGCCGCCGGCGCTGGTGTGCACGACGTTGCGCACGGAGCGGCCGGCGAGGCCGGTCAGTTCGGTGCCGGGTTCGCCGCCGACCGGGGCGGCCGCCCAGGAGGAGACCCAGGTGCCGGTGGAGACGGGGGCGGCGGGGTTGTTCAGGGCGCCACCGCCACCGCCACCGCCACCGCCGGCGACGGTGTCACGGTGCTTGGTGCCGTCGTCGGCGGCGACACCGACGTAGATGGTGGCGGAGACCGCCACGATCGCGGCGACGACGGCGGCGAGCAGGGCGCGCTGCCTGGCGGGAGGGGCCCCCGTGCCCCCGTCACGACCCCGGGTCATGCTGTGCGGTTCTCCTCGGGAGACGGGAGCCGAATGCTCCGATCTGATGAACCCATGATGTGTCACGGGCTGGGCAGGCTGAGGCGAGGGACCCTTAGGTGATCCCCCTGGACAAACCCCCTCCGGACAGACGCCGGGAACTCCTGTTCCGTTCCAGGAGTCGGTCAGGAAGGGACACTGTGTGAGGGATCACTGAACGGGTGGAGCGGATGGAACGGACTGGATCGACGCGCACGCCGGACGCATCGCAGCCGGCGGGCCCCGCGCAGCGGGACGCCGAAGGCCGAGCCGAAGCCGGAGGCCAGGACGAAGGCGGAGGCCAAGCCCAGCATGCCCGCCCCGCCGCCTTCACCAACCGCGCGATGAACACGTTCAGCCCCGCGGACGAGGAGAAGCGGCGCGGAGTGCGCCGGATGAAGCTCACCGCCACCGGCCTGCTGGTGTTCGTCGCCGTGGTCTACGTGCTGGCCAAGTGGGCCTCCCACCAGGGCGCCGGCCCCTGGGCGGGCTATGTCGCCGCCGCGGCCGAGGCCGGCATGGTCGGCGCGCTCGCCGACTGGTTCGCCGTCACCGCCCTCTTCCGCCACCCCCTCGGCCTGCCGATCCCGCACACGGCGATCATCCCCAGGAAGAAGGACCAGCTCGGCGTGTCCCTCGGGGAGTTCGTCGGGGAGAACTTCCTCTCCGAGGACGTGGTGCGCGGGCGGCTGCGCGCGGTCGGCATCGGCAGCCGGCTCGGGACCTGGCTGGCCGTGCCCGAGCACGCCGACCGGGTGACGGCCGAGCTGTCGGCGGCCCTGCGCGGCGCGCTGACCGTGCTGCGCGACTCCGACGTCCAGGCGGTGGTCGGCGAGGCCATCACCCGCCGCGCCGACGCCCAGGAGATCGCGCCCGGCATGGGCAAGATGCTGGAGCGGATCGTCGCCGACGGCGGGCACAAGCGGGCCGTCGACGTGATCGTCACCCGCGGACACGACTGGCTGGTGCTGCACAGCGACACGGTGATGGACGCCGTCCACGGCGGAGCCCCCGGCTGGACACCCAGATTCGTCGACCGCAAGGTCGGTGAGCGGGTCTACAAGGAGCTGCTGCGCTTCGTCACCGAGATGCGCGACATGCCCTCGCACCCCGCGCGCGGCGCCCTCGACCGTTTCCTCACCGACTTCGCCTCCGACCTGCAGGCCGACACCGACACCCGGGCCCGGGTCGAGCGACTCAAGAGCGAGATCCTCGGCCGCGGCGAGGTGCAGGACCTGATCGCCTCCGCCTGGACCGCCGTCCGCGCCATGATCGTGTCGGCGGCGGAGGACGAGCGCAGCGAACTGCGGCTGCGGGTGCGGGCCTCGCTGCTCTCCCTGGGCGCCCGCCTGGCGCTCGACCCGAAGATCCAGGGCAAGGTCGACGGCTGGCTGGAGAGCGCGGCGGTGTACGTGGTGACCACCTACCGCAAGGAGATCACCTCGCTGATCACGGACACGGTGGCGGGATGGGACGCCGAGCACACCACGAAGAAGATCGAGGCCAACATCGGCCGCGACCTGCAGTTCATCCGGATCAACGGCACGGTGGTCGGTTCGCTGGCCGGCCTGGTGATCTACACGGTGTCACGGGCGCTGGGAGCGTAGGACCGGCAGGAGGGCCGGGGGGCGTAACACCGCCGGTGAGGGGGCACACGAGGGACGTTCACTTTCCCGGAGGAGGACGTCCATGGCCGCAGCGCAGTCCGCGTCGGGTCGCACGATCACCACGGACATCTCAGCCCGTCTGGACCGGCTGCCGTGGTCGCGCTGGCACTGGTCCATCGTCATCGGTCTGGGCACCGTCTGGATCCTCGACGGGATGGAAGTCACGATCGTCGGCAACATCGCCGGCAGGCTGGCGGAACCCGGCAGCGGTCTGGACATCAGCTCCGGTCAGATCACCGGCATCGCCGCCGCCCTCTATGTGACCGGCGCCTGTGCGGGCGCCCTGTTCTGGGGGCGGCTGACCGACATCTACGGCCGCAAGAAGCTCTTCCTGATCACCCTCGCCGTCTATCTCGGCGCCACCGCGCTGACCGCGATCTCCTTCGACACCTGGTGGTTCTTCCTCTTCCGCTTCCTCACCGGCTTCGGCATCGGCGGTGAGTACGCGGCCATCAACTCCGCCATCGACGAGCTGATCCCGGCGAAGTACCGGGGACGCGTCGACCTGATCATCAACGGGAGCTACTGGCTGGGCGCCGTCGGCGGCGCGCTGCTGTCGATCGTCGCGCTGAACACGTCGGTCTTCCCGGCGGACGTCGGCTGGCGGCTGACCTTCGCCCTGGGCGCCGTCCTCGCCCTGGTGATCCTCCTGGTGCGGCGGCACGTCCCGGAGAGTCCGCGGTGGCTGCTGATCCACGGCCGGGAGGACGAGGCCGAAGCGATCGTCCGCGACGCCGAGAAGATGATCGAGGCGGAGAGGGGCGAGCCGCTGCCTCCCGCCGAGGGCGAGATGGTCATCCGCCAGCGCGAGCGGACCACGTTCACCGAGATCGCCCACACGGTCTTCGCCAAGTACCGCAAGCGGTCGGTCCTCGGCTTCTCCCTCTTCATCGGACAGGCGTTCCTCTACAACGCCATCACCTTCGGCTACGGCGCGATCCTCACCCAGTTCTTCGACGTCCCGTCCGGGAACACCGGCTACTACTTCGCCGTCATCGCGATCGGCAACTTCCTCGGCCCGCTGCTGCTCGGCCGCCTGTTCGACACGGTGGGGCGGCGGATCATGATCTCCGGGACGTATCTGGTCTCGGGTGTGCTGCTGTTCGCCACGGCCTGGCTGTTCGACCAGGGTTCGCTGAGCGCGACCACGATGACGGCCTGCTGGTGCGCGGTCCTGTTCTTCGCGTCGGCCGGCGCGTCCAGCGCCTACCTCACGGTCTCGGAGATCTTCCCGATGGAGACCCGGGCCATGTCCATCGCCTTCTTCTACGCCATCGGCACCGCCGCGGGCGGCATCAGCGGCCCGCTGATCTTCGCCGAGCTCACCGGCTCCGGCAAGGTGCCCGACGCGGTCCTCGCCTTCCAGATCGGCGCGGGTCTGATGTGCGCGGCGGGCGTCGTGGCCGCGTTCCTCGCCGTGAACGCGGAACGCCGTTCCCTGGAGCACATCGCGACCCCGCTGTCGGCGGCCGAGGTGCGGAAGGAGCCGGCGGAGAAGTGAGGGGCCCGCGGGAAGGCGCTGCCGGACCCGCGCAAGCACGTCGCGTCGTCAGGGGCGTCCGAGTGTGGTCGCCGGGCGTCATGCCGTGCCGCGGCACGGCCGTTGCGTCCCGGCTCTGACGTCCCGGCTCCGACGGGACGTCAGAGCGGGCTGGGGCTCTCAGGGCCCCGGCCCGCTCCGCCCTCACCCCCGCCGGTCGGCCACCGCCCATGACGTGAGCGCCACGGCGCCCGCCACCCCGAACACCGCCGGCCACGCGCCGACCTTCTTCGCCAGCGGGTGCGACCCCGCGAACGCGGCGACGTACGCGGCCGACAGCACGCCCGCGGTCACCCCGCCGGCCCGCTCCCGCCACTCCCGCGCGGCAGCGACCCCGGCGACGGCGAGAACCACCCCGCCCAGCTCCCGCTTCCGCGTCCACCGGGCCGCGCCGTACCCGCCGACGAGCCCTCCGGCCGCCATCACCGCACCGGGAACCTTCGCCATGCCGTCCGCCTCCTGCCACTGCGCCGACGCCGATCGGCGCCGGCGTCTGCCGGACTCCGAGGCTAACGCGGGGGCCGGAACCCCCCGCGACCAGGCCCGGAACACGCCCACCCCACCCAGGGTGAGTCAGGTGTTGTCAACTTTCCTCCCCGTGAGCTATATACATAAGTGACCCCGTAAGGGCATCGCGCAGATGACACCGCTGAAAGGAGCGCCCTGTGATGCTCATGCGTACCGACCCCTTCCGCGAACTCGACCGTTTCGCGCAGCAGGTCTTCGGTCCGGCGTCCGCCGCCCGCCCGTCGGCGATGCCGATGGACGCCTACCGGGCAGGGGACGACTTCGTCGTCCACTTCGACCTCCCCGGCATCGATCCCGAGTCGATCGAGCTCGACGTCGAGCGCAACGTCCTCAACGTCCGGGCGGAGCGCCGCTCGCCGGCCCCCGAGGGCGCGGAACCGGTGGTCGCCGAGCGCCCCACTGGCACCTTCACCCGCCAGCTCTTCCTCGGCGAGACCCTGGACACCGAGCGCATCGACGCCTCCTACGAGGCCGGCGTCCTGACCCTGCGCATCCCGGTGGCCGAGCAGGCCAAGCCGCGCCGCATCCACATCACCGGCGGCGACAGCCGCAAGCAGATCAGCGGCTGACACAGCACCCGAGGCGTCCCGCGGGCGACCCGGCGGCAAGAGCGTCGCCGGTCACCCGCGGGACGCACCCCCGTGCCCGTCCGTCCCCGGGTGGGCGACCAGGCCCCGCAGAAGGAGAGGAGCCCGCACATGACCACCCTGACCCCGGACCGCCCCGCCGTCACCGGACCGGACTCGACGCTCCCGCCGCCGCGGCCCGTCACGGACCCCGCCGGCCGGGGCCGTTACGACGGCTGGCGTGAACTGGTCGACGCGGTCCGGGAGTCCGGCCAGTACCCGACGAGGGCGGAGGCCGAGAGCGTCACCCGCGTCGTCCTGTCCGCCCTCGGCGGCCACGTGGTCGGCGACGAACGCGTCGACCTGGCCCGCGCCCTGCCCGAGGAGGCGGCGCGCGTGATCGCGGCGCAGGTCCCGGCGACCCGCGCACTGACGGCGGCGGAATTCGTCGACTCGGTGGCGCGCCGCGTCGAGGGCGCGTCCCCGGCCACGGCCCGCTGGGACGTCAGCTCCGTCCTGAGCGTCCTGCCCGCCCTCGTCGGCGACGCCCTGGTGACCCGCGTCCTGGCCCAACTGCCCCCGGGCTACGCCCTCCTCTTCGGCCGGGCGGAACTCACCCCGGTGGGCTGACCACCGCCCTCGGGCCCGGCCTCGGGCCCCGGCCTCATGGCCCGCTTCGGGACTCCCGCCCGTCCTGGCCCAACTGCCCCCGGGTTACGCCCTCCTCTTCGGCCGGGCGGAACTCACCCCGGTGGGCTGACCACCGCCTTCAGGGCCCCGGCTCCGGCGCCCGACCTCGGGGCTCCCGCCGGGCCCCATCCCCGGTACTCGTGTCCGCTGCCTCGGCCTCGGCGCCGGTGTCCGTGTCCGTGTCCGCTGCCTCGGCCTCGGCGCCGGTGTCCGTGTCCGCTGCTTCGGCCTCGGCGCCGGTGTCCGTGTCCGCCGCTTCGCCCCCGCCCGCCGCGGCCCGCGCCCGCCGCTCCGAGATCCAGCCCGCCGAGACGGCCGACGCCACGGCGGCGAGGGCGAAGCCCGCCAGGCCCGGGTTGACGTATCCGGGCACGTCACCGTTGTCGTAGCTCCCGCCGTCGCTCGTCTCGCACACGAATCCGAGCGGTACGAAGCCCACCCGGTAGTCGGTGATCTCCACCCCGGCGGCGGCCCGCTCCTCCCACCCCGCCGTACGGCAGGACCGGACCGGAGACGAGTCCGTCCCCCCGTCCTCCGCCTCCACCACCGCGCCGAAGACGGCCAGCAGCCCACAGGCGTAGAGGGCCGCCGCGCCGGCGGCGGACAGCGCCGCGAGCCCCCGGAGCGCGGCATGACGCTCCTTCAGCCCCGACAGCCCGTCGGCCACGGCCCCGACGCCGTACCCCACCAGTCGGAAGAAGGCCCCGACCAGAACCAGCAGGAACAGCGGAGCCAGAAACCACACGACGGGCCTCCCGGGCACGGAGATCGAATCCGCACAGTTCACCAGCCCCATCCACGCCCGACTGTGGCGGAAGCCACAGTTCCGGCAACGGCCGGGTCACAAGACCTCCCCCGCGGACCGCAAATCGTTCGACCGCCCACCACTCCGTGCGCGATCCTGTGAGCCCGCACGCCTCCAACCCGGCCCGCACGGAGGACCATTGAACCCCACCATCCGCCACATCACCATCGACTGCACCGGCGACCCGTACGACCTCGCCCTGTTCTGGAGCGCGCTGCTCGGCAGGCCGCCGGCCGACGACGACAAGCCGGGCGACCCGGAGGCCCTGATCGCGGACCCCCAGGGAGGCCCCGCCCTGCTGTTCGTCCGGGTCGGCGAGGGCAAGGCCGCCAAGAACCGCCTCCACCTCGACCTGTGGCCGACGGGCCGTACCCGCGCCCAGGAGGTCGCCCGCGCCCTCGAACTCGGCGCCCGGCAAATCGCCGACCACACCCGTCCCGACGGCACGGGCTGGGTCACCCTGGCCGACCCCGAGGGCAACGAGTTCTGCATCGAGCGGGGCGAGCTGCACTGACACCTGCGGGACCGCCGCCCGGGAGCGTACGCTCGTACACATGGCGACGGACCACTTCGCGGACGACCCCCGCACCCACCTCGAACGGATGCTCGCAGGCGACCTCTACATCGCCGACGACCCCGAGATCGCCCGCCGGCTGCGGCAGGCCATGCGGCTCACGGCCCGCTACCAGGCCGCGTACCTGGAGGACCCCGCCGATGCCCGGGCGATCCTCGTCGAGCTGCTCGCCTCCGCCGGTGAGGACATCGACGTCCGCCCGCCGCTCCACGTCGACTACGGCAGCAACATCAGCATCGGCGCCCGTACCTTCGTCAACTACAACCTCACCGCGCTGGACGTCGCACGGATCACCATCGGCGAGGACTGCCAGATCGGCCCGAACGTCCAACTCCTCACCCCCACCCACCCCGTGGAGCCGGAGCCCCGCCGCGCCAAACTGGAGGCGGCCCGGCCCATCACCCTCGGGGACAACGTCTGGCTCGGCGGCGGAGTCATCGTCTGCCCCGGCGTGAGCATCGGCGACGACTCCGTCATCGGCGCCGGCGCGGTCGTCACCAGGGACATTCCCGCCGGTGTCGTGGCCGTGGGCAACCCCGCCCGCCCGGTCCGCACCCTCTGACGGCGCGGCGACCGCACCCATGGCCACCGGACACACCGATCCCCGGCGCCGCGACCGCATCCTCGCCGCCACCCTCGACCTGATCGCCGAGGAAGGCGTCGCCGGCGTCTCCCACCGCAAGATCGCCGCCCGCGCCCAGGTCCCCCTGGGCTCGATGACGTACCACTTCGCCGGCATCGACGACGTACTGCTGGAGGCGTTCACCCGCTATTCGGACCACGTGGTGACCCTCTTCGAGCGGCACCTCTCCGCCGCCACCACCCCAGACGAAGCCCGCGAGGCCGTCACCGACCTCATCCACACCCTGTCGGAGAACGCCCGCCGCGACCTGATCCTCACCCAGGAGCTCTACACCCTGGCGGCCCGCCACGACCCCTACCGCGCCCTCTGCAGGCGCTGGATGCGGCGCAGCCGCGACCTCCTGGAACACCACTTCCCGCCCCCCACCGCCCGTCAACTCGACGCGCTCATCGAGGGCCTGACCCTGCACCGCGCCCTGGACGACGCGCCACCCGGCCGGGACCTGACCCGGGAGGCGGTCCGGCGCATCACCGCGGCCCCGTAGCCCGGCGGGCGGATGCCGGACCACCGCCCGGCACGGCGGCCGGCGGTCCGGCACCTGACCCGAGGGAGCGTCAGCCCGCCCAGACCTCGGCCTCGTCGGCCGGGACGGTCGTGGCGAGACCCAGTTCCTTGCGAGCGGCGACCGACGCGTTCGGGTCGATGCCGGTGAACGCCGGGTCGTAGGCGGTGTAGAACGCGTCGGCGTCGGCCGCCTCAGCGGCCTTCTTCCAGTCCCCGGCCGCCTTCGCCAGCGTCGAGCGGAGCTTGCCGACCTCGGCGCCGTCGATGCCGCCCAGGCCCTTCACGTGCGCGTCGAGGGCGGCCGCGACGGCCTTGGCCTGCGCCTTGTAGCCGGCCAGGTCCTCCTCGACGGTCTCCTTCTCGGGCTGGTTCGCCCACAGGGCCTCGTACAGGGCGTTCGAACCCTTGAGGTACGTGGCCTGCTCGGGCTTGAGGGACTTCGCGGACTCCAGCGAGCCGCTGACGGTGCTGGTCTCCGCCGTGTACGTGCAGCTCACCGCACGGTCCCCGGTCGCCCAGCTCTCCGCCGTGGGGGTGTAGTAGAAGAGGGCGACGCCCTTGGGGAGCGCCCAGGTGTCCGGGGCGTACTTCTGCGCCTCGACCATGCAGCGGGTGTCCGCGATCGCCGAGATCCCGTCCTCGCCGGGGTACTCCTTGCCCTCGTCGATCGCGAACTCGCCGACGACCTGGCCCTTGTGCGCCTCGTCGCACGGCACGACCTCGACGGTGTACGCCGTCCCCTCGGCCTTGCCGTTCGGGTTGTAGCAGTCGCCGATGTCCAGCGAGTACACCGAGCGCTGGCGGGCCACCTTCTTCGCGCCGTCCTTGGCGCTCTCCGTGAGGTCGGAGCATCCCACCGCGCCGATCGCGAGCAGGGCGACAACAGCGGATATCCCACGAAGGGAACGGGGCGGGCCGACGATAGCCATGGCGCGTACATCCTCTTATGTGATCTTTATAAAGGCGCGCGCATCGTATGCCATCCCGGTGACCCGCCGGCGCGAGGGGTACGAGGGGATGCGAGGGCCCTCATCCCGTCGCACCTCCTACGACCCCCGACCGGCCGCGAGGGTTGTATCCGCCTTGCTCGCGGGTGACGGCGCACCCGGCCACCGCCACGGGGGCGCTGGGCCCCCAACACTCCCCGGCGTGCGCAGTAGTTCTCCTTCGACCGCCGCCCACTAGGACAGAATCCGTCCTCTTTCCCTTCTAGCGTGGTGTTCACCGACGGAGCAGTACTACCGGAAGGCAATAACCATGAACGTCGACGAACTGACCACCCCCGGATCGGCCGAGACCCCCACCGTGACCGGCGAGCGCGCCGACCTCCTGGAGGTACTGGCGAAGCACCGGCACTTCCTGCGCTTCACCACCCGCGACCTGACCGACGAGCAGGCCGGCCTGCGGACCACCGCGAGCGCGCTGTGCCTGGGCGGCCTGATCAAGCACGTCACCGCCGTGGAGCGGGGCTGGGCGGACTTCATCGTGGAGGGCCCCTCGGCGATGGGCGACTTCGCGGACAAGACCGAGGCCGACCAGGCGCGCTGGGCCGACGCCTTCCGCATGCTGCCGGGCGAGACGCTGGCCGGCGTCCTGGCCGACTACGCCGAGGTGGCCCGCCGCACCGACGACCTGGTCGCCACCCTGCCCGACCTCGACGCTGCCTGGCCCCTGCCGAAGGCCCCCTGGTTCGAGCCCGGCGCCCGCTGGTCGGCCCGCAGGGTCCTGATGCACATCGTCGCCGAGACCGCCCAGCACGCCGGCCACGCCGACATCATCCGGGAGTCCCTGGACGGCGCGAAGAGCATGGGATGAGCGGAGGCGGGGGGCAGGGACGCGGCAAAGCCGACTCCAGGCCCGAGCTGGATGCCGGGGCCTGTCCGGCCCGCCCCCCGTGGCCGCGAGTCCCTCACGATCTCCGTCCGGCCCAACAGCGAACACGTTAGCGGCGGCCACTGACATCGACGGCGGGACCGGGGTCCGGTGCTCGCGTCACGGCCGGGCGGCGGCCGCGACCGCGGCGGCCGTCACCAGCGGATCGCGAGCCGCGCGGCCGAGGAGGCCGGCGAGGTCGGGCCCGGTGCCGTCCAGGAATCCGTGCCGGACGCCCGTGGCGATCGAGGTGAGCATCGGCGGCTGGAACGGCAGCAGCCCCGGCGTCCCGAGGAGCCTGCGCCGGTACTCTCCCAGGCCGATGGGCCGATGCGGCACACCGAGTTCGCCGGCCACCTGACCGGCCGTGACCGGAGGCCCGACGAGGTCGTACACCCGCCCGTCATGCGGCCCGGGATCCGACGCCACCACCGCAGCGGCCTCGGCCAGGTCCCCTCGGCGGACCGCGGCCAGCGCACCGTCCCCGAACGCGGACTCCACACCGTCACCGGCCCACATCAACAGGCCGCCGAACAGTTCGGCGTACAGGCCGTTGCGCAGGATCGTCCACGACATCCCGCCCGCCCGCACCAGACGCTCGGTCGCCCGGTGGGCCAGAGCGAACCCGAGGTGGTCGCCGGCCGTGGTCAGACTCGTGTAGACGACGTGGCCGACGCCGTCTCGGACGGCGGCGTCCAGGACCGCCGCGTGCCGGGCGACGACCACGTCGTCCTCGGCATAACCGGCCGAGACGAGCACCAGAGTCGACACACCGGTCAGGTCGAGGCCCGCGCGGTCGTCGAAGTCCAGACGCCGCACCCCCTCACCTGGCGTGCGGCTGCCGCCCACCGCGACGGCACCGCGGGCGCGCAGCGCCGCGAGAACGGCCGAGCCGAGGTTTCCGTTCGCTCCGGTCACCAGAATCATGATCAGTCGCAGTCTTCCGTCGTGGTTCCCGTCAGTACCTACGCTTGATCGTCGACCGCACGCCCACCGGCCACAAGAAGGCAGTCCGATGTCACCCACGCACACCGCGGTAACCACCGACCCCGCCGAACTCGACCCGTGCGGCCGCCAGGACCACCCCGACTGCGGAATCCGCGACGTCCTCGACCGCATCGGCGACAAGTGGTCGGTGCTCGTGATCGTCGAACTGGCCGGCGGGCCACGCCGCTTCCGGGAACTCCAGCGCGCCATCGACGGCATCTCCCAGCGGATGCTCACCCTCACCGTCCGCAGACTCGAACGCGACGGCCTCGTCCTGCGCACCGTGTACCCGACCGTCCCCGCCCAGGTCGACTACCGCCTCACCGACACCGGCACCGACCTGACCCACCTGGTCAAGTCCCTCGCCGACTGGTCCCTCGCCCACCGCACCACCATCGCCGAGGCCCGCCACGCCTACGACCAAGCCCACCCGGGGCACGACATCCGCTGACGCGGGTAGCTCTCGCCGTCGCCTGCTCGGCAACCGCCAGATGCCCACGACCGGCGTCAGAACTCCGCCATCCGCTCGACCGGCGTCGGCGTCTCCTTCCCCACCACCATCCACCTGGTCTCCGACATGCGCACTCCGGTCACCCGAGGTGGAGCGTCCCCACGAAGGGAGCCCAGGCCTCCTGGCCCACCGTGATCACAGCACCCTCCACATCCTTGGAGTCGCGGATCCGGATCCCGTCGTCGCCAAACGCGCACTCCACGCACTCGCCTCCGGCGCCGTTGCTGTACGACGACCTGAACCAAGCCGGAGGACGTCCGGTCGGTGCCGTGGTGCTCACTGCGAGTACTCCTTCACGACGGACTTGATGAGCTGGGCGGAGCGCTGAGGACTGAGCGCCGCTGCGCGCAGCCCGTCGAACGCCCTCGTGTATTCCCTGACATGGTGCTCGCCCTCCAGGTAGACGGCATCCGTGATGCCGTCCCGGTACACCAGGTCCGGGTCCTCCGGTGCCGGGAACCCGAGCATGGTGAAGGAACCCGTGACCGGGTAGGTGCCCGAGTCGAAGGGCAGTACTTGCAACGTGACACCGGGCAAGGCGGCCGAGTCGAGGACCCGCTCGAGTTGCTCGCGCATCACCTCCCGATCGCCGATGACATTGCGCACGGCGGCCTCGTTCACGACGAACCAGGCTTCGGGAGCGTCGGGCCGTGTCAGCATCGCCTGACGCTCCAACCGCACACGCACGGCCCTGTCGATGTCCTCGGCCGACATGTGGGCACCCGTCGTGTGCAACTCCCGTGCGTACGACGTGGTCTGCATGAGGCCCGGCAGTACCTCGCACTGGTACTGGCGGAGTGTGGAGGCGTCCTGTTCCAGGCCGATGTAGATGTTGAACCACTCGGGCACGCCCGCGCCGTGCACCTGCCACCAACCGCGCGTCTTGGCTTGTCGGGCGAGTGACTTCAGGAACTCGCGCAGCTCGTCGCTCGTGACGTAGAACCGGCAGAGCGCGTCGATGTCCGACGGTTGGACCCGGCCACTGCCCGTCTCCATGCGGTTGACCTTGGAGCCGCTCCAGTCGAGCGCCTGTCCCACTTGGGCGCAGGTCAGTGCGCTCTGTTCCCGGAGCTTCTTCAGCTCGATCGACAGACGCCGACGGCGTGCCGTCGGTGAACCGGCCATGTCGCTCTCCTCAACCACCCGCCATGTAACGAAGGTTCAGTCTCGTGCCAAGGGTGCTGCTTGCCAATCACACGGAAGTGGGAATCCCGCCGTGCACATTGCACGACGGGATGCGCCGGCTCCATGCTTACTCCCGTCGCGACGCAGAGTGAACGGTCGTGACGCTCCGCGGCACGGGGTCCGGAGCAGGCGGACACCATGGGGAGAGGCACGTGAGTCAGTCGGCGCACATGGCGCGAAAGGCGTGGGACGTGGAGTTCACTGCCCATCCCGAAGAAGTAGGCACCCTGAGACACCTGGTGCAGCAACGTCTCGGCGACTGGGGCCTGGACGAGATCGTCGACACCGCCCAACTGTGTGTCAGTGAAATCGTGTCGAACGTCGTCACCCACGTCGGACCCGGCACCCCGGGCGCGCTCTCGCTCTCGCTGACCGGCACGCATCTGCGCATCGAGGTCCAGGACCCGGACACGCGAGCCCTGCCCACCCTCGTCGCGGCGGAGGCCGACGCCGAGGGCGGGCGAGGAATGGCC
This sequence comes from Streptomyces sp. NPDC041124, assembly GCF_055592385.1. Lineage (NCBI taxonomy): Bacteria > Bacillati > Actinomycetota > Actinomycetes > Kitasatosporales > Streptomycetaceae > Streptomyces > Streptomyces sp. NPDC041124. The sequence continues at coordinate 368,250 of NZ_JBVIYR010000007.1, read as the reverse complement.
CTCGTCGAGGCTCTCACCGACCGCTGGGGCGTCCAACTCCGCGCAGACCGCAAGGTGACGTGGTGCGAGCTCGTCACCACGCCGGTGGTGCAAGAGCGGCGCTCAAGCGCGGAGCGAGTGCAGCGAGCAGCCAGGGTGCTCGACTCTTACGGTCAACGCACGCTTTCCAATCCGTCGCGACGGAGCCGGGTCGGCGTCCTAGCGGCAGAAGCAACGGTCATTGACGTCATCTCTGACCTGCTGCACTGGCTTCACGAGCACGGACATGATGCGGACGAGGTCCTCAATCATGCTCAGGCCTATTTCGAGGCAGAGTTGGACGCAGCCCGCATCTCTAGCTGAGGGTTAGCCCGCGGCCACCGCCTTGGCGTACGTGAGCACGTCAGCCGGAAGCGGGTGCTACAACGTCCAGGTGATGGCCATGGACCTGCTGCCTTCGTGCTTCGCATCCTGCTGCGCGAGGCCCTCCGCCGGGCCGAGGCGGGAGCCGGGGGCCGAGCGCAGCCGTCATGGACTCGTTGTCGGTGAAGGCGGACGCGGCGGTCACCCTTGCTTCACGGGGATACGACGCGGGGAAAAGAGCAGCGGGCGCAAGCGCCACCTGCTCACCGACACCCTCGGACTCTGCTGGCCGTGGCTGTCACACCGGCCTCCATGACCGACCGGGACGCGGCCAGCATCGTGCTGCCAGCAGTAAAGAAGCACTTCCGACGGCTGGCGCGGGTCTGTGTCTACGGTAGTTGCACCGGCCACCTCACCGACTGGACCGCGGCTCGGACTCGTCCTCGACATTGTGCGCCGCAGCGACGGCGTCCAGGGTTTCAAGCTCCTGACCCGCCGTTGGGTCGTCGAGAAATCCTTCGCCTGGCTCTTGCGCAGCCGGCGCCTGGTCCCTGACTACGAGCGACGCACCGACACCAGCGAGAGCGTCGTCCTGTAGTCGAACTGCGTGGACGCGCTCCCCAGCGGTGAGGTCTGGAGGACCTGGTGCACAGTGCGCGAGACACGGCCGGAAAGTACGTGCGGGACGGACTCAGGGCCCACCGCCTCACTGATCGAATGTCAGCCAAGTTTGGGGAGCTGCTTCAACTGCTCTTCAAAACGGAGCGTGATCAGTTGTTCGTTCAGTCCCGCGGCCGGTTGGAACAGGTCTCCCAGCTAAGAGATGTGGGCTCCTCTGCAACACCCCGGAAAACTTGGCTTATGTGTAACAGCAAGCTCTGGCAGTGCGGGGCGACCTTGGCCGGAATGGTTCGCTGTCTGGTCTCAACTTGGCGGCAGTGAGCAGAAGGTACAAGAAGACGATCAACGTCGTCCGAACATAGAGAGATGGGACTCGAACGTACCATCGGACATATAGAGGGCGTGCCTGTTGGCGCAGTCTTCCATCGGCGCTTGGACGTCCAGCGCGCGCTGCTGCACCAGACGAACCAGCGGGGCATCTCCTGGCTGGTGGACGAAGACGGCAGCAGGGTCGGTGACGCCATCGTCCTGCACGGTGGCTACGTGGACGATGAGGACGACTGGGAGCTGATCAAGTACACGGGGGCGTCGGAGGGGAGGGATAAGGACCCCTCCACCGGGAGACTCCTTCGCAGCCAGTCCTGGAGCTACCGTGATAACGCCGCACTCCTCCTGAGCTACGAGCGCAAGCACCCCATCCGCGTAATCCGTGGGTATGAGGGAGACCCTCGGTACTCGCCCTCCAACTCCTACAGGTACGACGGCCTGTACGAGATCACGGACGTGCGCACGACGCCTTCTAAGCAGCCCGCTCCCGATGGGACCCGCATCGATATCTGTCAGTTTGATCTGCGAAGGCTGCCTGATCGGGAACAGGTGCAGACCTCAGTCGAGCGACACGTCATGGGAGTACTCGAAGAACTCAACGACGAGCCCCAGAACGAAGAGAGGTTCCCGCGTTCGCGCAGCATGCGGGTGCGCCGCCTGATCCGGGACACCGCTGCGGTGCAGCGGATCAAGCAGCTCTATGGCGGGCGGTGTCAACTGTGTGGCCTTCGGCTCCTGGGGCCGGAAGGCATCCCCTACTGCGAGGGCGCGCACATACGGCCCTTGGGGAGGCCGCACCACGGGCCCGACGTCGAACCCAACATCTTGTGCCTGTGTCCCAACTGCCATGTGCGGGTCGACATCGGTGCGGTGGTGATGGATGAAGACGGGTCGGTCATCGTGCGGGCTGATGTGTCAGGGGTGAGACTTCTTCCCAGGCTCTCGGTCGAGGATGGTCACCGTATTCATCCGGATTACCTCGAGTACCACCGGAGGTACTGGGAGGGCAAGGGCGCTGGTCGGGCACAGTAAGTCATGCTTTAGGCGAGCGACGCTACCCGCTCGGCATGTACTCCTCATATGCCTCACAGCGCAACTCACGACGTGGACTCCTACATTGCCGAGGTCCCCGACGAGTCTCTGGTGCGCGGGCGCTGACGGCAGTCGGGGGGTGGTGGAGATTGCCTGGTCCTGCCCTGGTCGGGCGGTGTCCGGTGCGGCGAGCATGGGGGATCTTCGAGCCGGGCGTCGCTCTCGTTCCGGGTCTCGTCTGCGGGAGGGAGTGGCCCCATGGTGTGGGTGGTGGGCGTCGGCGTGCTCGTGGGGTTGCTGATGATCGCGTCGGGGGTCGGCACGCTGCGGACGGGGTGGGTTCTGCCCTCGGCGCGCCGTCATGTCGTCAGGCCGAAGCTCTACGGCATCGGGGCGCTGTTCGTCGGCGGGTCCGTTCTTCTCCAGAGCCTCTTCCTCTCCCGCGTTCTGCCGAGCGTCATGTGGGAGGCCCGCCATGTCGGTGGCACCGCGCTCCTGCTGGCAGGGCTGTTCTGCATCGCGCGGAGTCAGCGGCTGTCGCGGCGTCGGGATTCTGCCTGAGGGGGGCGGGGTGAGGGCAGGGCTGCAGGTAATTGGTGCAGGTGATGGCGGTGTCGAGAGGGTGTAGGCCCTCTTGGAGGGGGATGCCGGGGGGTTCCTCCAACCACCGATAGAGAGGTGATCTCGGCCCGTTGGCGGAGGTGGGGGCCGGTCGCGGCGGGTGGGATGGGGGGTGCGGCAGGGGTGATCCGGCTGCGCTCCCTGGGACGGGGAGGTGCCGGCTCCCGATTTCTGTTGTGGACAATCTAGTTGTGCGCAACTTGATTGCGCGTTAGGTTCTATCCAGTGCTCGACACCGACCCCTTGCGGAAGGCAGCAACCACCATGCCGTTCATCACCGTCGGCCAGGAGAACTCGGCCCCCATCGACCTCTACTACGAGGACCACGGCAGTGGGCAGCCGGTCGTGCTGATCCACGGGTACCCGCTCGACGGGCACTCCTGGGAGAAGCAGGCCGCGGCCCTGCTGGAGTCCGGGTACCGGGTCATCACCTACGACCGGCGCGGGTTCGGCCGGTCCGGTCAGCCGACCACCGGCTACGACTACGACACCTTCGCCGCCGACCTGAACACGGTCCTGGAGACGCTCGACCTGCGGGACGCCGTCCTCGTCGGGTTCTCCATGGGGACCGGTGAAGTCGGCCGGTACCTGGGCACGTACGGGTCCGGGCGGGTCGCGAAGGCCGCGTTCCTCGCCTCCCTGGAACCCTTCCTGCTCAAGACCGACGACAACCCCACCGGTGTCGACGGGAGCGTCTTCGAGGGCATCGAGCAGGCCGTCACCGAGGACCGCTACGCCTACTTCAGCGCCTTCTTCCAGGACTTCTACAACCTGGACGAGAACCTCGGCACCCGCATCAGCGAGGACGCCCTGCGCAACAGCTGGAACGTCGCCGCCGGATCCTCCTGGTACGCCTCGCGGGCCTGCGTGGCGACCTGGACCACCGACTTCCGCGGCGACCTCGGCAAGATCGACGTGCCGGCGCTGATCCTGCACGGCACCGCCGACCGGATCCTGCCGATCGAGGCCACCGGTGAGCCGTTCCACCAGGCGCTGCCGGGGGCCGAGTACGTCGTCGTCGACGGTGCGCCGCACGGCCTGCTGTGGACCCACGCCCAGGAGGTCACCGACGCCCTGCTCGCCTTCCTGGCCAAGCAGCCGTAGCCGACCGGGTCAGGGGCAGGGGGTGCGCCCGTTCGCCGGTGCCGGCGGGCGGGCGCACCGTCCGCCGGGTGCTCAGGCGGCGCCGTGGCAGTCGCCGTAGGTCCGGCCCGAGCCGCACCAGCACGCCGCCGCCCGCTCCGGCGGCCAGGCCGTCGCCCGGCCCCGGGCCGCCAGCGTGGTCGCGTACTGGGGGAGGAGGGCCGGGTCGTCGGGGGAGGTGAGCTCGGAGGCCGCGAAGGCCTCGTACGACGGGACGGTGCCCGTCACGATGCCGAGGTTGCCGGTGCCGGAGGCGGCGAGTTCGCGCAGGTCCGCCTCTATCGACGCCAGGTGGGCCTCGTAGGAGGGGTACTCCTCGGTCAGGGCCGGGTACGCCTCCGTCAGCTCCGTCAGTTCCGCCGCCGGCCAGTGCAGGACCGCGACCGGGAACGGGCGGGACATCGCCTCGCGGAACGCGCCCACCTCCGCGCGCAGGCGCAGGATCTCCGCCTCCAGCTCCGCCGGGTTCTCCGACCCCAGGGACCACACGCGCTTGGGGTCGTGGAGCTCGTCCAGGGTGACCGGGAGGGTGTGGACGGTGTCCGCCAGGGCGTCCCAGTCGTCGTGCGCCGCGCCGAGCATCCTGCGCACCCGGTGGCGGCCGAAGAGGAGGGGATGGGCGGCCCGCGGGGGCTGTGACACTCCGGTCAGCAGGAGGAGTACCGCCTGCGTGTACGTCTCGTGAGCCTGCTCCAGCTCGTCGTGCGCCTCCAGGGACTCCGCGACGATCACCCAGGGGGCGGGGTCGCGCGGGGCGGCCGCACGGATGCCGGTGATGATCGCGCGGGCCTCGGCCTCGTGGCCGTACTCCCAGAGGTTCGAGGCCTTCAGGGCGCGGACCAGGAACGGCTGGTCCAGGGCCGCGTCCGACGCGAGGAGGCGGTCGTAGAGGGTGGTCGCGGCGGGGCGGTCGCCGGAGAGTTCACGGTGGGCGGCGGCCCGCAGCAGCAGGGCCTCGGCGTCCTCGGGGTAGAGGTCGGCGGTCCGCTCCAGGCGGGCGGCTTCAGCGGTGTGGTCGACGTTTTCGGCAGGCGTGTCGGGGCGCATGGGGGACACCGTACTGCCGACGGGTGACAGAAGGTGAGGGCGCAGGGGGTGGAGCGCCGTTCCGGGTGGCCGGGGCCGGTGGCCGGGGTGCCGGGGTGCCGGGGGCGTGAGGGCGATTTCCGGTGAGGTGGAACCGTGGAGGCCGTCCCGGGCGTTGTGGCAGGTGCGGGGACCGGGGCTCGACCCGGTGCGACCGGCGGGACGGTACGAGCCGGTGGACCGCTACGGCGCGGGACAGCCCGTTGTGACGGGACGAGGGAAGGAGGACGGCGCGTGAGACGGCATCGGGTGACCGTGCGTTCCGCCTTCACCGTGCTCCTTGCGCTGCTCCCGCTCTTCCTCGTCCTGCTGCCCGCCGCCGGTGGCCTCTCCGTCGTCGACGTCGCGTTCGCCGCGACCGCCGCGGCCGGCGCCGCCCTCACCGTCTGCTCCGTCATCGCCGCGCGCTGCGCGCCCGCCGTGCCGCCCACCCGGGTCCGTACGGCACTGCGCGACCGTGACCGGCGTACCGCCTTCCTGCCCCAGCGCGACCCCGACGCCCGGGGGCGCACCCGGCCCCGGGCGCCCGGAGGGGCCCTCCTGGCGACCGCCGCGTAGGGCACTTTCTCCCCGGTACTTCCTGCACCGCGCCCTGCCGCGGGTCGTCATGCCGCCGTTTCCCCGTTCCCGGCACGACGAGACCCCTCGGAGGGCTCACCCATGTCCGTCTTCGCCAGCCTGGTCGAGCACCTGGCCGACCTGCTCCAGCCGCTGTTCGGCGCCTTCGCCGCGGCCGCCGCGATCGTCCTGTTCACCGCGCTCGTACGCCTCCTCGTCCACCCCCTGTCCCGGGCCGCCGCACGCGGTCAGAAGGCCCGGGCCGCGCTCCAGCCGCGCATCGCCGAACTGCGCCGCAAGCACGCGCGCAACCCCGAGAAGCTCCAGCGGGCCGTGCTGGAGCTGCACAGCCAGGAGAAGGTGTCGCCGCTGTCCGGATGCCTGCCGAGCCTGTTCCAGCTGCCCGCGTTCTTCCTGCTGTACCACCTGTTCTCCAGCGAGACGATCGGCGGGCGGGCCAACGAACTCCTCGGCCACCGGCTGTTCGACGCGCCGCTCGGCGGACGGTGGGCGGACGCGCTCGGCGACGGCGGGATGTTCGGCGGGGCCGGGCTCGTGTACGTGGGGCTGTTCGCGGTCGTCACGGTGGTCGCCTGGTTCGGCTACCGGCTGTCCCGGCGGATGACGGAGGCGCAGACCGCCCTGGCCTCCGGTGCCGGTGACGCACAGCAGGTGCCGGGACTGGCCGCCGTCACCAAGGTCATGCCGTTCATGTCCTTCTTCACCCTCGTCACCGTCGCCGTCATGCCGCTGGCGGCCGCCCTGTACATGGTGACGAGCACGACGTGGAGCGTGGTGGAGCGGTCCGTGCTGTACCGGTGAGCGTGGGGGCGGCGGATGCGCGGCCGGCGGTCCGCCGCGGTCCAGTACGTGAACGGGGTCTTGCGGAGTGGAGCGCCGACTCGGAGGATCGACCAGTCCTCCGATGGCTGCGCTCCACCGCGTCCGGGCCGTGCCCATCGGCGGGCCCGCCATCGAGGGAGACATGATCATGAAGTTGCTGCGAGTCGGGCCGGCGGGAGACGAACGGCCCGCGCTGCTCGACGCCGAGGGCACCCTGCGCGACCTGTCGGGCCTCGTCGCCGACATCGACGGGGCGCTGCTCGCCGACGAGGCGGCGCTCGGCCGGATCAGGGCCGCCGCCGACAGCGGTGAACTGCCCGCACTGGACGGGGCGGGGCTGCGGACCGGGCCGCCGGTGGCACGGATCGGGAAGATCGTGTGCATCGGGCTGAACTACCACGACCACGCCCGCGAGACGGGCGCCGAGCCGCCCTCCGAGCCGGTGATCTTCTTCAAGGCGGCGGACACGGTCGTCGGGCCCGAGGACACGGTGCTGGTGCCGCGCGGGTCGGTCAAGACCGACTGGGAGGTCGAACTCGCCGTCGTCATCGGGCGTACGGCGCGGTACCTGGAGTCGGCGGAGGAAGGGCTCGCGCACGTCGCCGGGTACGCCGTCGCGCACGACGTGTCCGAGCGGGAGTTCCAGATCGAGCGGGGCGGGACCTGGGACAAGGGGAAGAACTGCGAGACGTTCAATCCGCTGGGGCCGTGGCTGGTGACGGCGGACGAGGTGGCCGACCCGCAGGACCTGCCGCTGCGGCTGTGGGTGAACGGGGAGTTGAAGCAGGACGGGACGACGGCCGAGCAGATCTTCCCGGTGGGGGAGGTCGTGCGGTACGTCAGCCGGTTCATGACGCTGTATCCCGGTGACGTCATCAACACCGGGACGCCGGCGGGGGTGGCGATGGGGCGGCCGGAGCCGAAGCCGTATCTGCGGGCGGGGGACGTGGTGGAGCTGGAGATCGGGGGGCTGGGGCGGCAGCGGCAGGTGCTCGCGGACGCGTAGGGGGTGGGCGGGGGTTTGGGTTTCGCCCCCGCCGCCCCTTCGCGCAGTTCCCCGCGCCCCTACGTGGCCTGAGCGTTGGTCAGGAAGTGGCCCAGGGCCTCCACCACCAGGTTGTGGTCCTCCAGTTGGGGGAGGCCGGAGACCGTCACCGCGCCGATGACGCCTGCGCCCTGGACGGTGATGGGGAAGGAACCCCCGTGGGCCGCGTACGTGTCGGGGTCGAGGCGGGAGGAGGCCTCGAAGGTCGTGCCCTTGGCGCGGTGGCGGGCGCCGACCAGGTAGGAGGCGGAGCCGTAGCGCTCGACGACCCGGCGCTTGCGGGCGATCCAGGCGTCGTTGTCGGGGGCGGAACCCGGCAGAGCGGCGTGGAAGAGCTGCTGGCCGGCGCGGTGGATGTCGATGGCGACGGGGGCCCGGCGCCCGCGTGCCATCTCCACCAGCAGGGAACCGAGGGCCCAGGCGTCGTCGTGGGTGAAGTGCGCGAAGACCAGGCGGCGTTCCTGCGCCTCCAGCTCCTCCACGGTCGGGGTCGCGTCCGGGGTCGTCACAGGGTCACCGTCACCTTCTCGTTCGCGGAGCGGCGGGCCGCTTCCAGTACGTCCAGGGCGGCCGCCGCCTCCAGCGCGGTCACCGGGTTGGGGCCGCCGGACCGCAGGGCCCCCGCCACGGCCGCGTAGTAGGCGGGGTAGTCGCCCGGGAGGGTCGGCACGGGGTGCCCGCCGCCGGTCACCGGGGACTCGCCGGCGCCGATGCGGCCCCACAGCTCCTCCGGCTCCAGGCCCCAGCCGGTGCCGGGGCGCAGGCCGTCGCGCAAGGCTGCCTCCTGCGGGTCGAGACCGTGCTTGACGTAGCCGGACTTCGAGCCGAGGACGCGGAAGCGCGGGCCGAGCTGCGCCGTCGTCGCGGAGACGTACAGGTGGGAGCGGACGCCGCTCGCGTGCGTGAGCGCGATGAAGGTGTCGTCGTCGGTGAGCGCCCCGTCGCGGCGGATGTCCGTCTCGGCGTACACGGAGGTCACCGGGCCGAAGAGGACCAGCGCCTGGTCGACGACGTGACTGCCGAGGTCGTAGAGCAGACCTCCGATCTCTGCGGGGTCGCCGGACTCCCGCCAGCCGCCCTTGAGCTGCGGGCGCCAGCGCTCGAAGCGGGACTCGAAGCGGTACACGTCGCCGAGTTCGCCCTCGTCGATCAGCCGGCGCAGAGTGAGGAAGTCGTTGTCCCAGCGGCGGTTCTGGAAGACGGAGAGGAGCAGGCCGCGCTCCTCGGCGAGCGCCGCCAGCTCGCGCGCCTCGGCCGCCGTGCCGGCGATCGGCTTGTCGACGACGACCGGCAGGCCCGCCTCCAGAGCGGTCCGGGCGAGCGGGACGTGCGTCCTGTTCGGGGACGCGACGACGATCAGGTCCAGTTCGGCGGCGCGGGCGAACAGCTCGTCCGGGGTCGCGGCGACGCGTGCGTCAGGGAAGGCGGCGCGTGCCTGCTGCTGCCGCCCGGGGTTCGAGGTGACGACCGTGTCGAGCGCGAGGCCCTCGGTCGCGGCGATCAGCGGGGCGTGGAACACGGAGCCCGCGAGGCCGTAGCCGACGAGGCCGACGCGGAGGGGAGTGCCAGTCATGGACGCTACTTTCGCAACGCTGTTGCCAAAGTGCAAGCGGTGGGGAGAATGGGGCGGTGAAGAGGACGAACGAGGACAGCGGCGGGGGGCAGCTGGGGGCGAACCTGCTCGCCCTGCGCAGCCACAACACCGCACTCGTGCTGGACCTGCTGCGGACCGCCGGAGCGGCCGGCATCAGCCGGCTGGAGCTCGCCGAGCGGACGGGGCTCACCCCGCAGGCCGTCAGCAAGATCACGGCCCGGCTGCGGGAGGAGGGCCTCGTGGCGGACGCGGGGCGCCGGGCGTCCACGGGCGGCAAGCCGCGCACCGTGCTGCGCCTGGTGCCGGAGGCGGGACACGCGGTGGGCGTACACCTGGACCGGGACGAGACGCGGGCGGTGCTGGTCGACCTCGACGGGGCGGTGGTGGCCCGGCGGAGGGCGCCGCTGGATCTGGGCGCGGGGGCGGAGGCCGTCCTGGCCGGAGTGGCCGGCGTGGTGGAGGCGCTGAGCGCGGAGGGAGCCGGGGGACGGTCGCTGCTGGGGGCCGGGGTCGCGCTGCCCGGGCCGCTGGACCACCGGCGGGGTGTGCTGCACCGGGTGACGGGCTTCCCCGAGTGGGACGGCTTCCCGCTGCGGGACGCGCTGGCGGAACGGCTGGGGGTGCCGGTGGTCGTCGACAAGGACACCAACGCGGCGGCGCTGGGCCTGGCGGTGGCCGGCGAGGGCGGCTCCTTCGCCTACCTGCACCTCGGGACGGGGCTGGGGGCGGGCCTCGTCATCGGGGGGAGCGTGCACCGGGGGCCGCGCACGGCGGCGGGGGAGTTCGGGCACCAGGTGGTGCAGCTCGACGGGCCGCCGTGCGGCTGCGGCGACCGGGGGTGCGTGGAGGCGCTCTGCCTGGGCGCGGTGGCGCGCGGTGAGGTGGGGGAGGCGGCGCGCGTGCTGGGCGCCGGGGCGGCGAACCTCGTGGGGCTGCTGGACATCGACCGGGTCCTGCTGGGCGGGCGCACCCTGGAGGCGGACGGGGAGGCGTTCGTGCGGGGCGTGCGGGCCGTGCTGGACGCTCGCGCGCAGCGGACGGGCGACACGGCGGTGCCGGTGCGGCTCGCGGGCGGGGGCACGTTCGGGGTGGCGGAGGGGGCGGCGCAGCTGGTGCTGGCGCCGGTGTTCGGGCGGGGGGACGCGTGAGGAACCCCGCGGGCGGGGGCGCGCAGCGGCTCCGCCACGCACCGCGCACGGACGCTGCCGCGGCAGGCCGCCGAACGGACACGGACCCGCGAGCCGACGGTGACCTCCTGTCATCCTCCTTGCCATGTCCGCACGAAGACGAAGACTGCCCCGGCACCGTGCATGGCCCCTGACCACCACCGACATCACCGAGTGTCTCGGCCCGCACATGAGCCGCGTCACGGACCTGCGGTTCCTCACGGGGCACGACAGCGGGACCCTCGTCCTGGGAGCGGCATGGGTCGCCCCGAACCCCCGCAACTACGGCCGTGGCGTCCACCCCGACATGGTCGGCTTCCGCATCGACGTCCACCCGGTCGACGCCACCGGCCGTGCCCCACCCGCGCCGTGCTCCGGGACCGGGCCCTCCCGCAACTCCACGCTTGGTTCACGCGGGCGATCGCCGCCGACGAGACCTGGCGGTTGACCGACCACCAGCACTACTGGCGGCTCACCGACGGCCGCCTCACCCACCGCGACGAGGAGTGAGGAACGGACCGCACCGGGCTACTTCGCGGTCAGCGCGGTGACCAGTGCGTCCAGTCCGCCGAACCGCCCGTCGAAGTCGTCGGAGACGAGCGGCGGATCCCCGACCGGCCGCCGGACGTGGGCGGCCCGCATGCCCGTCGCCCGCGCTCCGCGCAGGTCCCAGGCGTGGGCGGCCACCATGAGCACGCGTTCCGGCGGGCACCCGGCGGTGTCGACGGCGAGCCGGTAGACCTCCGGTGCCGGTTTGTAGGCCCGGACCGTCTCGGCGGACAGGGCCTGGTGCCAGCGCAGCCCGGCATGTGCGTTGAGTCGCGGCAGAGCGGTACGGCCGGCGTTGGAGAGCCCGAACACGGGGAACCGCTCCGCGAGCCGCGCGAGACCGGCGACGGAGTCGTGCCAGGGAGGCAGCCGCTGACCCGCCGTGGCCAGCCGCGCGATGGCCGCCGGATCGGCGAGTCCGGCCCGGTCGGCCACCCGTCGGGCAGCCTCCGCGTCGATGACCTCGGTACTGGCGTACGCGCGCTGCCCCCGCCCGATGCGTTGCTGCTCGGTTTCGACGTGCCGCTGCCACACGTCGAGCAGGTCGTCGACGGACGCGTCGTCGGACGCGGACACCGCGTCGCGGATCGCCGCCCGTAAGCCGCCGGGTTCGTCGACCAGTGTGCCGAGGACGTCGAGGACGACCACTTCGATACCGGGGATCTCGGACATGTGTTCTCCTGTTCGCGTTCAGGCCGTCGGCTCAGCGGGTGGCGCTCCCGGCGTCGGCCTCGTTGCCGGTCACCACGGCGACGTTGTCACATGCGTCAGCCGCGGCCCAGCCCTGATCCGGTGGGTACCGCGGTCCCGTCCCGTCCCGTGCGGGCGGGTCAGGTCGGGGTGTGGTCGCCGACGCTGATCAGGCCCGTCTCGTAGGCGACGATGACGGCCTGGACGCGGTCGCGGAGGCCGAGCTTGGACAGGATGCGGGCGACGTGCGTCTTGACGGTCGTCTCGGCGAGGTGGAGGCGGGCGGCCAGTTCGGCGTTGCTCAGCCCCCGTGCCAGCAGGCCGAGGACCTCCGCCTCGCGCGGGGTCAGGGAGGCGAGGTCGCGGTGGAGGGAGCCGGTGTCGCTCCCGCGCCGGGTGAACCGCTGCACGAGGCGGCGGGTGATGGCGGGCGCGAGGAGGGCGTCGCCGGTGCGCACCGTGCGGACGGCCGCGGTCAGGTGCTCGGGGGTGACGTCCTTCAGGAGGAAGCCGCTGGCACCGGCGGACAGCGCCGCGTAGACGTACTGATCGAGGTCGAAGGTGGTCAGGATGACGACGCGGGGCGGGTCGGTGGCGTCGGTGAGGATGCGGCGGGTGGCCTCCAGGCCGTCCATCTCGGGCATCCGCACGTCCATCAGGACCACGTCGGGACGCGTGCGGCGGACCGCGTCGACCGCCTCGGCCCCGTTGGTCGCCTCCGCGACGACCTCGATGCCGTCGGCGCCGAGGATCAGCCGGAATCCGGTACGGACCAGGGTCTGGTCGTCGGCGAGGAGCACCCGCAGCGGCTCGGTCACGGTGTCTCTAAGGGGATCAGGGCCTCCACACGGTAGCCGCCGGTCAGGCGCGGGCAGGCGGTCAGGGTTCCGTCGTAGACGGCGAGGCGTTCGCGCAGGCCGATCAGCCCCCTGCCGCTTCCCGGGCCGGCGCCCGGCCGCCCGCCGGTGTCGGTGACCTCCACGCGCAGCTGCTCAGGGCCGTACTCGACGGTCACGGCGGCGGTGGCGCCGGACGCGTGCTTCACCGTGTTGGTCAGCGCCTCCTGCACCACGCGGTAGGCGGCGAGTTCGAGGCCCGGCGGGAGCGGGCGGGGCGGTCCGGCCACCGTCAGGCCGACGGGCAGCCCGGCGGCCCGGACCCGTCCCACCAGCGTTTCCAACTGGTCCAGGCCGGGCTGCGGGGCGAGGTCCGCCGCCGCGGGGGACAGACCGTCCGCGCCCCGGCCCGACTCCTCCCCCTCGTCGGCCATGGTGAGCAGGCCCATGACGTGGCGCAGCTCGGTCATGGCGGCCCGTCCGCCCGCCTCGACCGCGAGCAGCGCCTCACCGGCCAGCGCGGGGGAGGTCTCCATGATCTTGCGGGCCGCACCCGCCTGGATGATCATCACGCTGACGTTGTGCGTGACCACGTCGTGCAGTTCGCGGGCGATCCTGGCCCGCTCGTGCTCGACGGCCCGGCGCAGCGCCTCGGCCTGTTCGCGTTCCAGCGCCGAGAGCCGGGCGCGGCCCTCGTCGCTGCGGAGCTTCCACGTCCGCAGGCCGACGGCGGCCACGGCCATCGGGGCCAGGATCAACAGGGCGATGTACTGGTTGGGGACGATCGGTGTCAACGAGTTCCCCGCGGTGCCGACCAGGAGGACCGACACCGGCAGCGCCGCCAGGGTCGCCACCCGGTACGGGCTGTACACGGCGGCGCTGTAGACGGCGATGACGAACGCGTAGAAGGTCAGCCGCAGCACACTCTGCGGGGTCGCCAGGGTCGCGGCCGTCACGACGCAGAGCACGGCGAGCGGGTAGCGCCTGCGCAGCACCAGGGCGGCCGAGGCGATCGACGCGAGCGTCACCATGAGCGCCAGGCCGGCCGGCCCGGACGGGCGCGGTACGAGGACCTCCACACCGGGGGCGACCACCCGCACCACCACGTTGTCGACGTTGTCGATGCCGTAGTAGACGGTGGCGGTGCCCAGGGCCAGCGCCACCGTCGCGTCGAACAGCCGCGCGCGCCGGCCGGGCCGCGGCGGGGGGCCACTCGGCCGCCCGAAGTCGCGGACCGCCCGGCGGGCGGCTTCCCCCAACCGCTCCGGCGTCGTACGTCCGTCCGTCACCCGTTCATTGTCGACGCCGCGCGGCGCCGCCGGATCCGTCCCGGCGGTCGTTCCCGCCGTCCCGCCTACACCATCCGCCTACATCGCAGGGATGACGATTCCGGTGCTCCTCCCGGCGCGGTAGCGCGAAGCGTCCGGGCGGCCGACGCGCGCGGCCGGGCCCCGTCCCTAGCGTTCCCGGGGTCGACCGCCCCCGGCCCGAGGAGCCCGTGATGCCCACGCCCGTGATCGAACTGAGCGGGGTGAGCCGCCGCTACGACGACGGCCCGCCCGCCCTGCACGAGGTGTCGCTGACCGTGCGGCCCGGTGAGGCCGTCGCGATCGTGGGCCCCTCGGGCAGCGGCAAGTCCACCCTGCTCAACCTGATCGCCGGCCTGGACCGGCCCGACGCGGGGACCGTCACCGTGGACGGGGTGCGGGTGGACCGGCTGGGCGAAGCGCGCTCCGCGCTCTACCGGCGGTCGAGGATCGGCATGGTCTTCCAGTTCTTCAACCTGCTCGACGACCTCACCGTCGGCGACAACGTCGCCCTGCCCGCACGCCTAGCGGGAGTGTCCCGCCGCGAGGCGGACCGCCGTGCGGCGCACCTGCTGGAACTGCTGGGCATCGCCCGTCACGTCCGAGCCCATCCGGCACGGCTCTCCGGCGGCGAACGGCAACGCGTCGCGGTGGCCCGGGCGTTGATGAACCGGCCCGCGCTGCTCCTGGCCGACGAGCCGACCGGGGCCCTGGACACGGCCGCCGGAGGGGACGTCGGCAGACTGCTCGCCGACCTCAACGCCGAGGGCCAGACCGTCGTCGTGGTCACCCACGACATGGCTCTGGCCCGGTCCTGCACCCACCGCACGGTCCGCATCGCCGACGGCCGGATCACCGAGGACGCGCCCTCGGACGCCGCTGCCCCGGACGCCGCCGCCCCGGAGGCCGTCCGATGAGCACGCTCGGCACGGTGGTGCGCTCGGGAGTGGGGCGACGCCGGGTGCAGACGCTGGTGATCGGGCTCGCCACGATGATGGCGGTGGCCGCCTCCGTCCTCGGCGCCTCCCTGCTCGCCGTGTCCGGCGCCCCCTTCGACGACGCCTTCACCCGGCAGCACGGCGCGCACCTGTCCGTGCGGTTCGACGCGGACGCCGTCGACGCCGGTCACCTGTCGAGGTCCAGGGAGACCGCGGGGGTGAGCGGTGCGGCCGGGTCCTTCCGCACGGCGACCGTCACCCCGCGCCCGGACGGGCCCAACCCCGGCTGGCCGGTGACCGTGGCCGGCCGGGGCGACGCCGGCCGGGACGTCGACGAGGTGGCCGTGCTGGACGGGCGGTGGGCCGCGCGCCCGGGCGAGATCGTGCTGTCCGCCGACTCCTCACTCGTCCCGGTGATCGGTACGACGATCACCTTCGACGGCCTGCCCGGCGGTCCGGCACTGACGGTGGTCGGCGTGGCCCGCTCGGTCACGCGGACCGCCGACGCCTGGGTGGTGCCGGCCCAGATGCCCGCCCTCACCGCGCCCGGTGGCGGCGGGTACCAGATGCTCTACCGCTTCACCGAGGCGCGCACCCCGGCGCAGATCACCGCGGGCAGCGAGGCCGTGACGGCGTCCCTGCCGCCGGGAGCGGCCGCCGGCGAACAGTCGTGGCTCACCGTCCGGGAGGGCGCCGAGCGCGACACCGCCCTCTACGTGCCGTTCCTCGCCGCCTTCGGCACGCTCGGACTGGTGATGTCGGTGATCGTCGTCAGCAGCGTCGTCGCCTCCGCCGTGGGTGCCGGGACGCGCAGGATCGGCATCCTGAAAGCCGTCGGTTTCACTCCCGCGCAGGTCGTGCGGGCCTACGTGGTGCAGGCGCTCGTCCCGGCCTGCGCCGGCACCGCCCTCGGTGTCCTCGCCGGCCACCTGCTCGCCCTTCCCGTACTGGCCGAGGCCGCGGAGGTGTACGGCACCTCGTCCCTGGCCGTCGACCCGTGGGTCGACCTGACGGTCGTCACCGGGATGCTCGGCCTGGTGGCGGCGACCGCGTGGGCCGGTGCCCGGCGGGCCGGCCGGCTGCGTACGGTCGACGCGCTCGCCGTCGGGCGGACCGCCGCGGCGGGGCGCGGACGGCGGGCGGCCCGCCTGGCCGGACGGCTGCCGCTGCCCCGGGCGGTCGCCCTGGGGCTGGCCCGGCCCTTCGCGCGGCCCGCCCGCGCACTCGCCATGGGCGCGGCCGTCCTGTTCGGCGCCGCCGCCGTCACGTTCTCCGTGGGGATGGGCGCCTCGCTGGGCGAGGTCACCAAGGCCAGGGCCCACGACGTCGCCGATGTCGTGGTGCCCCCGCCGCCACCCGACTTCGCCCCTCACGCCCCTGCCTCCCCGCAGCGGGCCGAGAAGGCGCCTCGTGATCCTGCCTCCCCGCAGCGGTCCGAGAAGCCTCTTGGGGCCGACCCCGCCGCGGTCGCCGCCGCCATCGACGCCGCCGCCGGGACGGAGAAGCACTACAGCGCCACGAGGGTACGGGCGACCGTGTCCGGCTCGACCGGCTCCGTCGGCGTCGTCGCCTTCACCGGTGACGCCTCCTGGGGCGGCTACACCATGGTCTCCGGACGGTGGGTGCACGAGCCCGGCGAGGCCGTGGTCCCCACCCCCTTCCTGACGGCCACCGGCACCCGCGTCGGCGACACCGTCACCCTGGACGGACTGGCCGAACCGGTCGCGGTCCGGATCGTCGGCGAGGTCCTGGACCCCCGCGACGACGGCATGCAGGTCTTCACGGACGCCGCCACCCTCGGTGCCGCGCGGCCCGACCCCACCGAGACGAGCCACCACATCGCCGTCACGCCCGGAACCGACGTCTCCCGCTACGTCGACGCGCTGAACGAGGAACTGGCCCCGCTGGGAGCCACCGCACGGACCGGCGGGATCGGCAACGGCGGCGACATGGCCGTCACCCTCAACGCGCTGTCCGCGACCCTGACGCTGCTGCTCGTCGCCGTCGCCGCGCTCGGGGTGCTGGGCGGTGTGCTCCTCGACACCCGGGAGCGGGTGCGGGAGATGGGCGTCCACAAGGCGCTCGGCATGACGCCCCGGCAGACCGTCGCGATGGTCCTCACCCCGGTCGTCGTGACCGGGCTGGTCGCGGGTGCGCTGGGGGTGCCGCTCGGGGTGGCCCTGCACGGCGTCGTCGTCCCCGCGATGGGGGAGAGCGTGGGGCTGCGGCTGCCCGGGTCCGTCGTCGCCGTGTACGGCGGGCCGCTGGTGCTCGCGCTGGGACTGGGCGGTCCGGTCATCGCCGTGCTGGGGGCGTCGTCGCCCGCCGGCCGGGCCGCCGGAGGGCGGACGGTGGCGGCCCTGCGGGCCGAGTAGGGGCAGGCCCGGGTCCGTGGGGCGGCCGGCGCCGGCGGGGGACGGGGCAGGCGCGCGGCCCGGCGCCGGCGGGTGCGGCGGACGGGAGCGGGAGGGTGCTCGTGGTGTGCGCGTCGGGGCGGGGACGCACGGCGGCCATTCCCCCGTGATCTCGGTCTGTTTAGGCTGGGGCGCACGGCAGGACCGCGTACGTCAGGAGATCCCGCAGATGGCAGACCGCAAGCCGATCGAATCGTGGCTCACCGACATGGACGGGGTGCTGATCCACGAGGGTGTACCGATCCCGGGCGCCGACGCGTTCATCAAGAAGCTGCGCGAGTCCGGCCGGCCCTTCCTGGTCCTCACCAACAACTCGATCTACACCGGGCGTGACCTGCACGCCCGGCTGCGCCGCATGGGTCTTGACGTCCCGATCGAGAACATCTGGACGTCCGCGCTGGCCACCGCCCAGTTCCTGGACGACCAGCGTCCGGGCGGGTCGGCGTACGTCATCGGCGAGGCCGGGCTCACCACCGCGCTGCACGACATCGGCTACGTCCTCACCGACCACGAGCCCGACTACGTGGTGCTGGGGGAGACGCGGACGTACTCGTTCGAGGCGATGACGAAGGCGGTCCGGCTCATCAACGACGGCGCCCGCTTCATCTGCACCAACCCCGACGAGACCGGCCCGTCCGCCGAGGGCCCCCTCCCGGCGACCGGCGCGGTGGCCGCGCTCATCACCAAGGCCACCGGCAAGCAGCCGTACTTCGCGGGCAAGCCGAACCCGCTGATGATGCGCACCGGGCTGAACACCATAGGGGCCCACTCCGAGAGCAGCGCGATGATCGGCGACCGCATGGACACCGACGTCCTGGCCGGCATGGAGGCCGGGATGCAGACGTTCCTGGTGCTCACCGGCCTGACCCGGCCGGAGCACGTGGAGAACTTCCCGTACCGGCCGTCGAAGGTCGTCGACTCCATCGCGGACCTCGTCGACCTGATCTGACGGCGTTCACCCGTTCGGAGCAGGCGGTGCGCACCCGGGAATGCGGGGCCGGGCCCGCCGGGGGAACCTCCAGGTGTCTGGAGGTTCACGATGGGTTCGGTGCGTGACACGCTCCGTGCGGACGAGGAGTGCCGGGACCGGCTCCCCTCCGGTACGGGGCGGCTGTTCGCCGGAGCGGCCTGGCTGGCGCTGCTGCTCGGGATGTGGCTGTGGGGCGGCGGGGGAGCGGACGGCGTGCCCGCCGGGAGCACGGCGGGGCCCGCCACCGGAGACATGGCGGCGGCGGGGCGGCCGGACACCGGGGTGCCGCGACGGCTGGACCTCCCCGGCCTCGGCCTCCGGGCGCCCGTGGTCGCCGGAGAGCCGGACCCACGGGGCGTCCCGGAGCCGGCCGGCCGGGCGGGCGCGGTCACCTGGTACGCGGCCGATGCGACCCCGGGGGCGGTGGCCCCGGGGACGGACGGCCTCGCCCTCCTGGCGGGCGCGGCCGGTGTCGGGGACCGGATCACCGTCGGGCAGGACGTACGGGTGGTCCGCGCGGACGGCGGCGTCGACGCGTTCACCGTCCGGGAAGTGCGGAGCGGGACCGACGCCCGGCAGCCGTCCGGAGCGCGACGCGACGGGCTGCGGCTGATCGTCTGCGAGGGGAACGCCGGCGGCCCGACGTCCGGCGGCTGCGCGAGCCCCGTCGTCGTCCTCGCCTCCGCGGCCGGCCCGTGAGCACCACGGCCGGTCGACGCCGGGTTCCCGGTCGCGTTGCGTGATCGTCGCAGGTGCGGGCCGGTCGTCGGGGCGGGGGGCTGCCTGCCTGGACGCCCGGTTGTCACAGCTCACGGACATGGCGAGCGCGGCCTCGTGGGCGCTGCGGGGCGTATGTCAGGATTGGGGCTCGCAATCCGTGGAACAAGTGCAGCCAAAGGGGGTTGGATGTACGGCAGCAGGGGGGTCGGGGCGTTCGCCGGGAGGCGGGCGCCGGCAGCGGTGCTGGGGGCGGCGCTGCTGGTCACAGGGTGTTCCTCCGGCGACGGGGACGACCGAGGCGGGGCGGCCGGCGCGGTCGTCACGCAGCAGCCGAAGGAGACCGACCCCTACTGGGTCAATCCTGACGGCCTGTCGGTCCGCAAGGTCGCCGAACTCCAGGGCGACGGCAAGAAGTCGGAGGCCGAGCAGATCCGAAAGATCGCCGAGCAGCCCGTCGGCGAGTGGATCAGCCCGGAGAACCCCGAGGAGCAGGCCCGCGGTTACACCGAGGGCGCCGAGAAGGCCGACCGCACCGCGCTGCTGGTCCTCTACAACATCCCGCACCGCGACTGCGACCAGTACTCACGGGGCGGAGCCGCCGACGGCAACGCCTACCGGGACTTCGTCGACGCCGTGGCCCGCGGCATCGGGGACCGTCCGGCGACGGTGATACTCGAGCCCGACGCGGTGCTGCACCTGGTGGACGGCTGCACCCCGCAGCAGTACCACGAGGAGCGCTACGACCTGCTCGGCGGCGCCGTCGACAAGCTCAAGGACCTGAAGAACACCAAGGTGTACCTCGACGCGGGCAACGCCGGCTGGGGCAACCCGGACCAGATCTTCGACCCGCTCAAGCGGGCCGGCATCGACCGGGCCGACGGCTTCTCGGTGAACGTGTCGAACTTCTACACCACCGAGGACTCCATCGCCTACGGCAAGCGGCTCTCCGCCAAGGTGGGCGGCAAGCCGTTCGTCATCGACACCAGCCGCAACGGCAACGGCCCCTACACCGAGGGCGACCCGAAGGAACGCTGGTGCAACCCGCCCGGCCGCGCCCTGGGCGAGACCCCGACGGTCGACACGGCGGACCCGCTGGTCGACGCCTACCTGTGGGTCAAGCGGCCCGGCGAGTCGGACGGCGAGTGCAAGGGCGGTCCGAAGGCCGGCCAGTGGTGGGCGGACTACGCCCTGGAACTGGCCAAGGGCTCCTGAACGACGAGAAGGGCCCCGCACCCCCTCGGGGGTGCGGGGCGGCTCTCGGACCCTAGGGGACCCGCACCCACTGGGCCTTGCTGGGTGTGCCGTCGCCGGTGTTGACGAAGAGCATGTACCAGCCCGCGTGGACCAGGTTCCGGTTCTTCGGGACCGTCACGGTGATCTTGTCGCCGTCGGTGGTGAAGTCCAGCTCGATGGACCGCTGGTCCACGTCGGTCACGTGGGTCGAGGCGCTCGGCCGGATCAGCCGGACGCTCTTGACCGACGCGGCGTCCTTCGAGGTGAACGTCCCGGACCCGCCCCGCTTGATGGTCTCTGGACCGTCCTTCAGCTCGGGCTGGGCCTCCTCGCCGTACAGGTACGGCGGGGTGTAGATCTCGACGCGCTGCTCGAACTCGCCCGGTTTGGTGTTGGCCTTGTCGGCGTAGAGCGAGTCGGAGCCGAAGAACATCAGGCGGCCGTCGGGCAGCAGGATGGACCCCGAGTGGTAGTTGCGGCCCACCAGCGGGTCGGCGACCCGCTTCATCTCGTTCTTCTCCGTGTCGTAGATCCGCGCCTCGAGGATGTTCGAGTCGCTGCGGCCGCGGTAGTCCTCCGAGCCGCCGGAGATCAGCACGTCGTCGTTGGGCAGGATCGAGGCCTGCGGGTAACGGGTGCCCTTGTCCAGGGAGGGACCGTCGACGAACTTCGGCTCGTCGGCCAACAGGTCGACGATCCTCGTCTTCTCACTGGCCAGCCGGGACTCGCCGACCCCGCCGCCGCCGATCACCATGTACTTCTCGTCCTGCGCGGGCGGCAGCAGCACGGTGCCGGAGGTCTCCAGCATGTTCGGGTCGCTCAGCCCGGGGACCTTCTCGAACTTGTTGGTCTCCACGTCCCAGACGCCCGGGTCGCGGCCCACGTCGTCCGGCCCGTAGCCCGCGTTCGAACCCGAGTAGAAGACCTTGCCGTTCTGCATCAGGAACAGCGCCGGGTACGTCGGGAACTGGCGCACCTCGTCGGTGTAGGTCCACTTCCTGGTCTCGGGGTCGTAGACCTCGTTCTTGCCCGGGACCAGCTGGCCGATGTCGTCGAGGCCGGAGACGCTGAGGATCCTGCCGTCGCTCAGGGTGGTGAGCGTCGGGTACCAGCGCGACTCCTTCATCGGGTCGACCTTGATGTACTTCTCGGCGATCGGGTCGAACTCGAAGGCGTCGTCGATGCCCTGGAAGTCCTTCTTGTCCAGGGCGAGCTTCTCGGCGATGCCGTACGTGTTCTGCGCGTCCTCGCCGGAGAGCCCCTTCACGGTGTAGTTGTCCTGCGTGCCGGTGGCGTACTTGTTGCCGTTCTTCTCCGCCTCGACGTAGGTACGGCCGTAGCCCGGGGTGGTGCCCAGGAACGCGCCGGTCTCCTCGTCGAAGTTCTTCGTCGCGCGCGGGACGAGGACGGGGTCCTTCGAGACGAAGGTCTTGCCGTTCTCCTTGCCGGTGAACCTGGTGCCCGCGGGCAGGGTGATCGGCTTGTCCGGGTTCTCGTTGTGGACGACCATCAGGCCGCCCGCCTTCTTCACGTCACCCTTGAGCTTCTCGTACCGCTTCGTGCCGCCCGCGATGAGCAGGTTGCCGTTGGCCAGCTGGGTGTGGCCGGTGCAGAACAGGTCGGCGGGCGTCGGCACCTTCTTGATGGTCCCCTTGACCGGGTCCCAGATCCGGGTGTCGTACCGCTTCGCGTCGAAGTTGTCCTGGTTGTTGCCCGAGCCCGCGACGAGCAGCACCTTGCCGGTGCGCAGCAGCGCCGCGTGGATCGTGTTCTGCCGGTACTCCTCGGGAAACTCGACGATCTCCCACTTGCCGTTCGCGGCCTTGTACTCGGGCTGGTTGATCTTGTACTGGTGGTATTTCTCGGTGCCGACGCGGTACAGCCACGGCCCGTTCATCCCGGCCAGCGCCAGTACCACCGCCGTGCCTATCGCGAGACGACGGGCGCGACGGCGGCCTGCACGGTCAGTCATTCCTTACGTCCCCCAAGTCCACCCAGGGCGATTTGCATGGTCTGGTCGTCTCCGGGGGCGGCGCCCCCGGGTCCTTGCGGCCCTTCGGGGCCGCCTGATCCGCCCGGTGCGCCGTGGGAGCCGGCCCAGCTGGGCCGGGCGTGCGGCTGGTGCGGGGCGTACGGCTGCTGCGCCTGCGGCAGCTCCTGCGTCCGGGGCGCCTCGGCGGCGTCCGGCTGCCGTCCGCCCGCGTGGGCACCGGGCTTCTTCCGGTCCTGCCGCATGCCGTGGCGCCAGGCGAACATCGGCGCGGCGGTGATGAGCAGGGCGAAGGTCGCCCAGATGACCATCGCCGGGTGCGAGTGTCCGTAGACGAAGCCCGCGGCGATGGAGCCGGCGAAGATCAAAATGAAGTACCAGTGGTACCGGAAGGTTCCGAACCAGGTGTCCGGGCTGGCCGAGTCGCCCTTGGGGGTGACCACGAACTTGCTCTTCTTGCGCAGGACGGAGTCGATCAGCGCCTTCGCGTAGAGCGGTGCCGACAGCGCGGACATCACCATGCCGGCCACACCGCCGGAGCCCTCCGGCTCGTGCGGCGAGACGTTGTGGCGGCGGTTCCAGATGTAGAGGCCGATCTGCAGCGCCGAGGCGTTGCCGTAGAGCATCAGCCAGATGGTGGGGTCGATGTTCACACCCGAGGCGCCCAGGCCCAGGAACAGCGCGCAGCTGATCGCGGCGAGGATCCAGTTGAGGGCCGACATCGGGTAGAAGATGATCATCATCGTGTAGTTGAAGAGCTTGCTCGGCGGGAGCGAGTAGAAGCCCTTCCAGTACTGCCCGATGATCGTCTCGTACGTACCGCGCGACCAGCGCATCTGCTGGGTGAAGAAGTCGGTCCAGGCGTTGGGGCCCTCACCGACGGCGAGCACGTCCGGGGTGTAGACCGAGCGCCACTTCCTCCCCGTCGCCGGGTTCTTGTGGCGGTGCATCTCGAAGCCGGTCGCCATGTCCTCGGTGATCGAGTCGTACAGACCGCCGATCTGCTTCAGCGCTTTGATGCGCACCGCGTTGGAGGTGCCCACGAACATCGGCGAGCCGTAGCGGTTGCCCGCCCGCTGGATCAGCGCGTGGAAGAGGAACTGCTGGGACTCGGCGGCCTTGGTGACGAAGTTGTCGTAGTTGCCGTAGACCTGCGGGCCGATGACGAAGCCGACGTCCGGGTCGCGGAAGAAGCCGAGCATCCGCTCCAGGTAGTTCGGCAGCGGGACGTGGTCGGTGTCGACCGAGGCGAAGTACTCGTAGTCGTCGCCGTGCGCGTCCAGCCAGGCGTTGTAGTTGCCGTGCTTGGTCTTGGCGCGGTGGGCGCCCTTCTTCTGGTTCCACTTCGCGACGCCCTTGCGGGAGAAGTGGCGCACGCCGAGCCGGGCGCAGACCTCCTTCACCTCGGGGTCGTCGCCCTCGTCGAGCAGCCAGACGTGCATGGTGCCCCGGTGGCGGATCCTGACGGCCGCCTCCAGGGTCTTCGTCACCATCTCGATCGGTTCCTTGCCGGGCACGAACGAGGTGAGGAAGGCCACGCGGGTGCCGGTCTCGGGCACCACCGGGACCGGGTCGCGGGCGACCAGGGTGGCGTGCGCGTTCGACAGCACGTTCATGCAGCGGAAGAACTCGATCAGGCCGATCGAGACGAGCATGACGATGTCGAGGGCCGGCAGCCACGCGAACTCCACGTAGTCCCGCTCGGTCCAGTGCGCGGGCTGGAGCAGCCACACCAGCAGCACCAGCGACAGCACCGGGGCCGCGATGAGCATCAGCGCGATGCGGATGCGGTGCGGCTCCTGGCCGATCAGCGAGCGGTACTGGACCTTGTAGGGCTTGTTCGGATCGGGCTGGGTGAGGGGACCCGCGAGCCGGCTGTAGTGCTCGTAGTCGTATCTCGGCAGCGTCTTCTTGATCCGGCGGAACGCGCCCGTGTTTCCTGTCCTGTGCGCAGGCACCCTGAGCTGGGTGGTCTCGGACGGGTCGTCGTCCTTCCGGGCGCCCGTCGGCGTCGACGTCATGAGTCATCCCCCCACACGCGCTCCGCGCGTGTTTCGTCGCTTTCTTACGTCCGTGCCGGTCCCCCTCGACCTTCACGTACGTGTCAGTGGTTGACCGCTGTCGCCACGTCATCCACACCTTATAGACACGGCACAGCGCTCTTCCGGTTGCACGATGCCCCCCTCGGCATCGCCCACCGAACGGGTCCCCTCGCCCCGCTCCGTCGGCAACCGGTTCCCTGCCCCCTCGACAGCCGCGGTTGCGCGGCTCGTCGAAGAGACCAGGGTCCCCGGTGTTCATCATGATCGCAAGGTGCGAAACACGGTGTTCACCGGGCATACGCGACCATTGTGACGCTCCTGGGCGAGCGGCGGGCCCACTGCTCCATACGTGGGGCGAGAGGGTTCCGCTCAACGGGCGCGAGGGGAGAACCGGCCAAAACCGACGGGCCCCCCGTGTGTACGAGGAGCCCGTCATGTCGGTGCGCCGCCAGGGACTCGAACCCCGGACCCGCTGATTAAGAGTCAGCTGCTCTAACCAACTGAGCTAGCGGCGCGCGCTGACGGCGTAACTCTACAGGACCCCGGGGGCTGCCCCGGACCGTCCGGTCCGCGGGGTGCCCGCGGCCCGCCGGGTCACCCGGGCCCGTACATCGTTCGGACCGTCAACATGCGCGTGCGGTGGCCGGTTGCGAGACTGGCCGTCGTACACAGGCGTGGAGGAACCGGCCGGGAGTGTGAGGGGAATCGCATGGAGTCTCCGGTGTCCGCGGGATTCGATCCGGCCGGTGACCGTGGCCGTGGCCGTGACCGTCCCGGCCGCGCGCACCGGCGGCGCCTGCCGCCGCATTCCCGGTCCGGCCGTTCCCCGGGCCGTCCGGCGGCGCGGCGGACCGCCCGGCCGGACGTCGCCGCAGGTGAGCGGGGCGGACAGGGCGGGCGGGCGCCCGCGGCCACCCGCGTGGTCCTCCTCGGGCGGGCCCGCGAGCCGGCCGCACGGAAGGTCCCCCACGGCGTGTCCCCCAACGGGCCCGGCGGATGCGGGCGGGACCGTCCGGGTGAGGTACCCACGAGGGCGGAGCCGCCCCGGACCGCGGCGGCCGGGCTTCCGGGAACACGCCCGCGGGAGACCGGAGGGAGCGAACTCCGGCCGCTCGGCCCGCTGTCCGGGCGGCCGGCGTTCCCCGCAGTGGCCGGTTTCAGCCCCCGGGCCGATGCCGCTCACCGCACGGAACTCGGCCGCATGCGCGTCCGCCGTGGTGCCGGGCCGTTCCGCGCCGCGCCGCCGGGGCCCGGCCGGACGGCGCGGGAGCGCGCGGCGACCGGGGTGTTCCGGGAGGCGGGGGATCGCGGGGAGACCCGGGCGTTCCGCGCGGTGCGGGGTGGCCGGGGTGCTTCCACGGACGGGCTGCCGGGGCCGTCGGTCCGCGGGTCGCGGATGTCCGGCGAGGGCGGTGACGTCCGGACCGGAGGTTCCGCTTCCGCCGAGGGCGGGGCGCGGTCGCCCGTCGTGCCGGGCCGTCCGGACCGTGCGGCGTTCCGTCCCGGCGCGGAGAACGTCCGTGTCACCCGGCGGGGCGGGCGGCGGGCGGCGAAGGGCTTCGGCCGGTACGGCACCGGCTGGCCCGGGGCGCGCCGGGGCGAGGTGGGCCGCGGCGGTGAGGAGGCGGCCCTGCGGGCGCAGGGCCGGCGCGGCGGCGCGGCGGGCGGCTTCCCGGGCCCGGAGACCCGGCGCCGGTTCCTCTCCTGACGGCGTGTCCGGCGGTACGCGGTTCCTCCGGAGGCCGGGCACTGCCCGGCCTCCGGTCCACGAAGGTGACGCATCTGGCGCGGAGGCTGGAGGCAGGCACGCATGACCACCACGACGTCCCACATCCCCGACGTTCCCGAACCCGGGCAGCCGCCGGACGGTACGCCGGCCGCCCGACCGGTCCGGCTCACCGAACCCGGGCAGCCGCCGGACGGTACGCCCGCCGCCCGGCCGGTCCGGCTCATCCACACCGAGTCCACCACCGAGATCCCCCTCCACCTGCTGTTCCGTGACGACCGGGGCGGTCACGACGACTCCGGGCCGGGCCCGGTGCGGGTGCGGCCCGCGGTCGTCGCGCACCGGCCGGGCGCGGGGCGGGACAAGGGGGAGCGGCCCCGCCCGGTCGTCGCCCAGGTCGATCCCGGGCTGGCGGAGCGGCCGGCCCGGGTGCTGCCCGGTGCCGTGGGGGTGGTCGCCGGGCTGGTCGGGACGGCCGGGTGCGCGGCCGCCGCCTGGTGGGCGGGCGTGACGCCGCCGTTCGCCGCGGAGGCGCTGGGGGGCACGGCGCGGACCGGTGCGGCGGGACCCGGGCCCGCGGAGTGGGCGGCGTTCGCGGGCGCCGGGACGCTCGGGCTGTTCGGGTTCGGCGGGCTGGCCCGCGGGAACACCGGGCGGGCGTGGGTGCTCGGTCTGTTCGGCCGCTACCGGGGGACGGTGCGGCGGACCGGCCTGATGTGGGTCAACCCGCTGCTGCTGCGGCGCCGGGTCGACGTACGGCTGCGGCACTGGCGGGGCGAGGAGATGCCGGCGGCCGACCGGGGCGGGGTCGCGCTGCGGGTGGCCGTGCAGGTGGTGTGGCGGGTGCGGGACACCGCGCGGGCCACGCTGGGCGTCGAGGACCACGAGCGCTACCTCCGTGAGTGCGTGGAGTCGGCGCTGCTGCGCGTCCCGGTGGCGCCGCCGGGGGCGGGGCGGGCCGAGGTGGAGGCGACGCGGGCCGCGTTGACCCGGCTGGTGGCGGCGGACGTCGGGCCGGTGGGGCTGGAGGTGCCGGCGGTGCGGCCGGTGCGGGTGGAGTACGTGCCGGAGGTGGCCGCCGCGATGCACCGGCGCCGGATCGCCGCGCTGGACGCCCAGCACAGGGCGAGCGTGCTCAGCTCGGTCGTGGATTCGGTGGAGGACACGGTGACCCGGCTGACGACGCGGGGGCTGGTGGAGCTCGACGACCACGAACGCAAGGTGCTGGTGAAGGACCTGACGGTGGCGTTCTGCGCGGGCCGGGGGGAGACGGGGGTGTGAACGGGCGGGGAACCGGCCCTGCGATTGGTCTGGACATGTTCAATGGGCGCCCATAATCTGAACTTGGTCTAGACCTACTCGCACGGCTCACCGAAACTCCCCCACGTTCTCCAGGAGCGGCAGCATGCGCACACGGACCAAGCTGTACGCAGCCGCGGTGGGACTGGCCACGACCGGAGCGCTCGTGTTCTCCTCCGGCGGTGCCAGCGGCCACGGCTACACCGACCTGCCGGTCAGCAGGCAGAAGCTCTGCCAGAACGGCACGGTCGCCAACTGCGGATCCATCCAGTGGGAACCGCAGAGCGTCGAGGGACCGAAGGGCTTCCCCGCCTCCGGTCCCGCCGACGGGCGGATCTGCTCGGCGGGCAACGCGCCGTTCGCCCAGCTCGACAGCCCGCGGACCCCGTCGGGCGGGGCCTGGCCCACCACCCGGGTGTCGGGCGGCCAGAGCTACACCTTCCGGTGGCAGTTCACGGCCAGGCACGCCACCACCGACTTCAGGTACTACGTCACCAAGCCGGGCTGGAACCAGAACCACAACCTGGCCCGGTCCGACCTCAACCTCACACCGTTCCTGACGGTGCCCTACAACGGTCAGCGTCCGCCGGAGACCCTGTCGCACAGCGGCCGGCTGCCGTCCGGGCTCAGCGGCCACCACGTGATCCTCGCGGTGTGGACGGTCCACGACACGGGCAACGCGTTCTACGCCTGCTCCGACGTCACGTTCTGACCCCGCCCGAGCACGTCAAAGGGCCTCTCGCTCCCACGAGAGGCCCTTCCAGGTGCGCCGCCAGGGACTCGAACCCCGGACCCGCTGATTAAGAGTCAGCTGCTCTAACCAACTGAGCTAGCGGCGCATGACTCCCGCCGTCCGCTTCCGCGTCCGGCGACAGAAAAATAATACCCGGTCCCGGGGGGTGGTCCCGACCACCCTCCCGGGCGCCGGACGCGGCTAGATCGTCAGCGAGAGCAGCACCGGCGCCGCGTTGCGGCTGAGGGTGTCGGCGGCCTGGCGCAGCCGGTGGGCGTGCTCGACCGGGAGGGACAGCGCCAGGCAGCCCACCGAGGAACCGGCCGTGATCGGGACGGCCGCGCAGACCGTGCCCACCGCGTACTCCTGGAGGTCCAGGACCGGCACCGTGGGCGGCTGCGAGGCGAGCCGGGACAGCAGCAGCCGGTCGCTGGTGATGGTGTGCGAGGTGAGCCGGGCCATCCGGTGCCGGGCGAGGTGGTCGCGCCGGCCGTCGTGGTCGAGCTGGGTGAGCAGGCTCTTGCCCATCGCGGTGGCGTGCGCCGAGGAGCGGAAGTCCACCCACTCGTTGACCTTCGGGGTGGCCGGGCCGTCGGCGTACTGGGCGACCTCCACCTCGCCGTCGACGTACCGGGTGATGTAGACGGCGGCGCCCACCGAGTCGCGCAGCCGGTCCAGGGTGTGCTGGAGCTGGTCGCGCAGTGCCTGCTCGTGCCCCTCGGCGGAACCGAGCCGGCCGAAGGCCGCCCCGGTGACGTACGCCCCGTCGGCGATCCGCTCGACGTAGGCCTCGCGGCGCAGCATCCGCAGCAGCGTGGTCAGCCGCTCCGCGGGGATGCCGGTCTCGCGGGCGAGTTCGGTGTCGTTGACTCCCGTGCCGCGCCGCGCCACGGTCTCCAGGACGCGCAGGGCGTCCTGGACCGGGTGGTACGACGCGCTCGGATCCTGCCTCGGCGCCACGGTTTCCCCCTGCGCTCGCTCGTGGGTCCTCTCGTCACGTCCCCGTCTGCCCGGCCACGGCCAGGGGCCGCGATCCGGTCAGCCAACCCCCTCCACGATAGCCGTCAAGCGGCGTGCGGGAAGCGGGTGTTGACGAGATTGCGGCCCTCTCGACTGCGACACCGGCCCGCTGGCACATGCCAGCGGGGCGACCCAGGGCGTGGACCTCGGGCGGCGTCCGCGTAATGGTCCGTGACTACAAAACCGCGCTGAGGAACTCCCGCGTCCGGTCGTTCTCCGGCTCGTTGAAGATCTTCTCCGGCGGCCCCGTCTCGATGACCCGGCCCGCGTCGAACATCAGTACCTGGTCGGAGATGTCCCGGGCGAAGTTCATCTCGTGCGTCACACAGAGCATGGTGATGTCGGTGGTGCGGGCGATCTCCCGCAGCAGGTCGAGGACGCCCGCGACCAGCTCCGGGTCCAGCGCCGAGGTCACCTCGTCGAGGAGGAGCACCTTCGGCCGCATCGCCAGCGCCCGTGCGATCGCCACGCGCTGCTGCTGGCCACCGGAGAGCTGGGACGGGCGGGCGTCGCACTTGTCGGCCAGGCCCACCATGTCCAGCAGGCCCTTGGCCCGCTCCACCGCCTCGTCCTTGGACATGCCGAGCACGGTGACCGGAGCCTCGGTGATGTTGCGCAGCACGCTCATGTTCGGGAACAGGTTGAACTGCTGGAACACCATCCCGATCTGCTTGCGCACCTCCCGCCGCTCCTTCTCGGACGCCGGGAACAGCTTCTGCCCGTCCACCGTGATCGTGCCCTCGTCGGGCTTGAGCAGCGTCATCAGCAGCCGCAGGATCGTCGTCTTGCCCGACCCCGACGGGCCGATCAGGGTGACGTGCTTGCCGGCGTCGACGGAGAAGTCCAGGTGGTCCAGGACGGTGTTCTCCCCGAACCGCTTGGTGACCTGCTCCAGGCGGATCAGCTCACCGGAGCTGCGCTCGGGGCTCTTCTCGGGGTTGGGAAGGGTGTCAGTGGGCAAGGCGTCGCTCCAGGGCTCGCAGGGCAAGGGAGGCCAGGTAGGAGACGATGACGAAGGCCACGCCGATCACCGTCAGGGGCTCGGTGAACTGGAAGTTCTGCTGCGAGAACAGACGTGCCTCGCCGAGCATCTCCAGCACCGTGATCGCCATCAGCAGCGGCGTGTCCTTCAGCATGGAGATCACGTAGTTGCCGAGGGCGGGGACCACACGGCGGATCGCCTGCGGCAGCACCACGGCCGTCCAGGTCCGCCGCACCGGCAGGTTGAGCGCCGTCGCGGCCTCCCACTGACCGGCCGGAACCGCCTCGATACCGGCCCGGTAGACCTGCATCGTGTACGTCGAGTAGTGCAGCCCGATGGCGACCACACCGGTGGTCAGCGCCGAGAACGTCACGTTCCACTCGGGCAGCACGTAGAAGAGGAAGAACAGCTGCACCAGCAGCGGGGTGTTGCGGACGAACTCCGTGACCGCCCCGACGGGCCAGGTGACCCAGCGCGACGGCACCCGCATCAGCAGCGCCCACACCAGGCCGAGGACGAACGACAGCAGTGACCCCAGGACGAGGATCTGCAGGGTGACCAGCAGACCGTCCCAGAAGTGCGGCATGAAGTCGGAGACCGCGCTCCAGTCCCACTCCATCAGGCGGCACCCCCCACGTTGCTCGTCTCGGGCCGCTTCAGCTCCGTGTCGGGCTCGCGCACCGGTGCCTTCCCCATGCCCGCCTTCAGCTTCTTCTCCAGCCCGCGCATCACCCGCGTCAGCAGGAACGCGATCACGAAGTAGATCAGCAGGACGTACGTGTAGATCTCCGCGCTCTCCTGCAGCGCCAGGCGCACCAGGTTGCCGCTGAACGCCAGGTCACCCATGCCCATGATCGACACCAGGGCGGTGCCCTTGAGCAGCTCGATCAGCAGGTTGGAGAACGGCGGGATCATCTCCGGCACCGCCTGCGGCAGCAGGATCAGCCGCATCCGCTGCCAGGGCGTGAAGCTGAGCGCGATGCCGCCCTCCTTCTGCGCCGGGTCGACCGCCGCGAGCGCCCCGCGCACGATCTCGGAGCCGTACGCCCCGTAGGTCAGGCCCAGCGCCAGGGTGCCCGCCCACATCGGCACGAGCTGCCAGCCGAAGGCCGGCGGCAGCACGAAGAACACCCAGAAGATCATCACCAGCGCGGAGGTGCCGCGGAACACCTCGGTGTAGAGGCCCGCGAGGAAGCGGACGATCCACAGGCGGTGGGTGCGCGCGACACCGACCACGAAGGAGACGGCCGTCGCCAGCAGCGAGCTGAAGACCAGCAGCTGGATCGTGACCCAGACGCCCTCGAGTACCAGTTCCCACAGTCCGGATGTCATCCGCCGCACAACTCCTTCGCGGTCAGATCGGTCATCTCGTCCTCGGTGAAACCGAACGGCTTGAGGATGCGCAGCAGCTCGCCGCTCTTCTTGAGCTTGTGCAGCTCGGCGTTGAAGGCGTCCCGCAGGTTGGTCTCGTTCGGGCGGAAGGCGAAACCGCCGCCGTCGGTGTGCGGCTCGCCGTCGACGATGGGCTGGAACGCCTCCGTCGCCTCGGTCCTCGCCGACTTCTTGACCACCTCGCGGACGGTCAGCGCCGTGCCCGCGAAGACGTCCACGCGCCCGGCCTCGACGGCGTTCAGGCCGGCCACCTGGTCGGGCACGATGAGGATGTCGCTCTCCTTGAACCCGGCCTCCACCGCGTAGGCGATCTCGGCGTACCCGGTTCCGGTCGCGAACTTGGCCTTCTTCTCCACGACGTCCTTGTAGTCGCGCAGCCCGAGCGGGTTGCCCTTGCGCACGATGAAGGCGTCGAGCATCTGGTAGTCGGGGTCGGAGAAGATGACCTGCTGGCAGCGTTCGGGGTTGATGTACATCCCGGCCGCCACCACGTCGAACTGCTGCGACGCCAGACCCGGGATGAGGGAGCCGAACTCCGTCGGCACCGGCTGCACCCGGTCCACTCCGAGCCGCTTGAAGATGACCTTCGCGAGCTCCGGGGCCTCACCGGTCAGCTCACCGTTCCTGTCGATGTAGCCGAAGGGGATCTCGCCCGCGATGCCGAGCCGGGCCACGCCCTGCGCCCGCAGCCGGTCGAGGAGGTCGCCGCCCTCGACGTCGGAGGCGGTGGCCACCCGCGAGCAGCCGGCGGCCCCCAGGGCGCCGAGCGCCGCCACCCCCGCGAGCAGCGACCGGCGAGTGGGCCCGGCTGTCTGGAACCTTCGGTCGGATATGCCCCCCGGAGGGGTTCTGTGTGGTGGAGCCATGGGCGCGCAGCTACCCGAAGCCCGACCGGTTATGCCGACCTTTTTCAGTCCGGTACCCGGCCGGGCGCCCTTGACCGCGGGGCCGCCGGACACTGCCATGGGGAACATGGTTGACCGATACCTCGAAGTCTCGCCGGCCACACGCGGCGTCACCTGCACGGCCCGGCTGCTGGACGACCGGGCCCCGGTCACCTGCGCGGCCGTCCGGGACGCGCTGCCCCTCGGCGGTGACGTCCACCACGCCACATACGCCCGCAACGAGATCTACGCCCTCTTCCCGCCCTTCGCGGACACCGAGCCGCCCCTGGAGAACCCGACCGTCACGCCCGAGGCCCGCCGCCTGCACGTCGGGCGGCTCGGCGCGGCCGACGCGCTGTTCCTGTCCTGCACCAACCTGCCGGCCTGCGACGTCATCCCCCAGCTGGAGGCGGAACTGCGCATACCGGTCATCTCGGCCAACCAGGTGGCCATGTGGGCGGCGCTGCGCCGATGGGGTACCCGAGCGGTGGGACCGTATCAGGCGCTGATCGACGTGTCGGCACGCTCCGGGACCGTACTGCCGGGCCGGACGCCCGGCCCGGTACTGCCGGACGCGCCGGAAGAGAAGCAGCAGGAAGGCTGGACATGACCGCACTGGGATTCCTCTATCCGGGCCACTCCGCAGAGGACGACTATCCGCGCATCGAGCAGTTGCTGGGCAGCGACGTCCGGGTGGACCTGGTGCACACCGACATCGGTGAGGACGCGCACCGGGTGGACGCGCTGCTCCAGATGGGCGCGCCGGAACGTCTGGAGGCGGGTCTGCAGCAGCTGCGCCTGTCCGGTGCGGACGCGGTGGTGTGGGCCTGCACCAGCGGCGGTTTCGTGCACGGCTGGGACGGCGCCCACGAGCAGGTGCGCAGCCTCGCCCTGGCGGCCGGCATGCCCGCCTCGTCCACGTCCTTCGCCTTCGTGCACGCGCTGCGCGAGATCGAGGCGCGGCGGGTCGCCGTCGGCGCCACCTACCCGGACGACGTGGCGGCGCTCTTCGCCGACTTCCTGCGGGCCGGCGGCGCCGAGGTCACCGGCGTGCACAGCTCCGGGATCGTCGCCGCCGAGGTCGGCACCTGGGGCGAGGAGGAACTGTCCGCGCTGGCCCGCGCGGCCGACACCCCCGACGCCGACGCGGTGCTCCTGCCCGGCACGGCCCTGCACACCGTCGCCCACATCCCCACCCTGGAGAAGCAACTGGGCAAGCCGGTCCTCACCGCCAACCAGGTCACCGCCTGGGAGTGCCTGCGCCTGGCGGACCGCCGGGTGAACGCCCCCGAGCTGGGCGCGCTGTTCACCCGGGAGCCGATCGTCCAGGTGTGAGGGGGACCTCGTCCGGGGCGGCCACGGAATAGAAGGGGTGCCGCGCCTGTTGGCCACCGGGGACAGCGCACGGCGACACACAGGAGGCACCCCACCGTGGCCGCAGACGACACCGCAGCCGACGGCATACGAGGCACCGCGCACGGGGACGCGCCCGTCCCGCTCTCGGTCCTCGACCTGGTCACCGTGGGCGCGGGCAGCACCGCCACCGACGCGCTGCGGACCAGCGTGGGGCTGGCCCGCCTGGCGGAGTCCCGCGGCTTCCACCGCCACTGGGTCGCCGAGCACCACTCCATGCCGGGCGTGGCGTCCTCCTCCCCGGCGGTCATCCTGGCCCACCTCGCCGCGCACACCGAGCGCATCCGCCTCGGTTCCGGCGGGGTGATGCTGCCCAACCACGCGCCGCTGGTGATCGCCGAACAGTTCGGCACCCTGGAGGCCCTGGCCCCGGGCCGGATCGACCTCGGTCTCGGCCGCGCCCCCGGCACCGACGGGGCCACCGCGGCCGCCCTGCGCCGCACCGACCGGCTGAACGAGGGCGCCGACGACTTCCCCCAGCAGCTCGCCGAGCTCACCCGCTTCCTCGACGACGACTTCCCCGACGGCCACCCCTACGCCCGGATCCACGCCGTGCCCGGCCCGGTGCAGGCGACCTCGCCCGGCGGTGTGCAGTCCCCGCACCGCCCGCCCGTCTGGCTGCTCGGCTCCTCCGGCTTCAGCGCCCGGCTGGCCGGCATGCTCGGCCTGCCGTTCGCCTTCGCCCACCACTTCTCGGCGCACAACACGATCCCGGCGCTCGACCTCTACCGCGAGTCCTTCCGCCCCAGCGAGGTCCTGGACGCCCCCTACGCCCTGATCGGCGTCTCCGCGCTGGCCGCGGACGACGAGAAGGAGGCCCGCCGTCAGGTGCTGGCCGCCGCGCTCAACATGGTCCGGCTGCGCACCGGGCGCCCCGGGCTCGTCCCCACGCCCGAGGAGGCGGAGGCGTACGACTTCTCCCCGGCGGAGCGGGAGTTCGTCGACTCCTGGAACGCCAACGTGGTGCACGGCACCGCGGACGAGGTCCGCGCGGGCCTGGACGAGCTGCGCCGGCGCACCGGCGCCGACGAGCTGATGCTCACCGCCAACGCCCACGGCGGTGACGTACGGCTGCGCTCCTACGAGCTGATCGCCGACGTCTACGGATTGCCCACGCCCGCCTGAACCCCGGGCGTGTCCAGCAGCTCGGAGATGCGGTCCGGCGACACCGGCCGGGAGTACAGCCAGCCCTGACCGGTGTCGCAGCCGATCCGGCGCAGCCGGGTCGCCTGCGCCGAGGTCTCCACGCACTCCGCGGTGACGGTCAGACCGAGCCGGTGGGCGAGCTGCACCATCGCCTCGACGATGACCTCGTCCGCCGGGCTGGCCTTGGCGTTGCGGTCCTCGATCTGGAAGCCCCGCACGAAGGAGCCGTCCAGTTTCAGCACCGACACCGGGAGCCGGCTGAGGTAGGCCAGGTTCGAGTAGCCGGTGCCGAAGTCGTCGATGGCGATGCGCACGCCCATGTCGCTGAGCGCCTTCAGAGTCTGGATCGGCCGGCCGGAGGAGCCCATCACCGCCGACTCGGTCAGCTCCAGCTGGAGCAGCCGCGGCGCGAGGCCCGTCTCCTGAAGGATGTCCGCGACGTCCGCCACCAGGTCGGAGTCCCACACCTGACGGACCGCCACGTTCACGCTGACGAAGATCGGCGGCCCGTCCGGGTGCCCCACCTGCCATGCGCGGGCCTGCCGGCAGGCGGTGCGCAGCACCCAGCGGCCGAGCGGCACGATGGAGCCGTCCTCCTCCGCCAGGGGGATGAACCGATTCGGCGTGAGGGTGCCGAAGCGCGGGTGGTGCCAGCGGACCAGCGCCTCCACCCCGTGCACCCGGTCGTCCTCCATGCCCACCAGCGGCTGGTACTCCAGTGCGAACTCGCCCCGGTCGATGGCCGGACGGAGCGTGGAGGCGAGCGCCTGGCGGGTCACCCGGTGGGCGTTGCGCTCCGGGTCGAAGAGGGTCCAGCGGGCCTTGCCGTCGGCCTTCGCCCAGTACAGCGTCGTGTCGGCGGCCTGCATCAGCGCGGTGGGGGTGGTCCCGGCGGCGTGCCGCTCCACCACCCCGATCGACGCGGAGACCGACAGCCTCCGGCCCGACAGGTCGAACGGCGCCTGGATCGCGTCGAGCAGCGACTCGGCGAGGTCGGCGAGCTGTTCGGTGCCGGTGGAGTCCTCGACGAGCAGCGCGAACTCGTCCCCGCCGAGCCGGGCCACCAGCGGCGTGCCGGTCCTGGCCGCGTCCTTCGCGCAGCGGGTGAGCCGTTCGGCGACGGCGGTCAGCAGCTGGTCGCCGACGTGGTGGCCCAGGGTGTCGTTGACGGCCTTGAACCCGTCCAGGTCGAGGTAGCACAGCCCGATCCGGCCCGTGCCGCTCTCCTCGTACGACTCCGCCTCCAGCGCTTTGGTCAGCCGCTCGAAGAACAGGGTGCGGTTGGGCAGCCGCGTCACCGGGTCGTGCATGCGGACGTGCCGCAGGCGCTCCTGGAGTTCGCGGTGGTCGCTGATGTCGGCGACCGACAGCAGGACGCCCCCGTCGTCGGCGGGCAGCGGGGCGACCGTCACCCGCACCCACAGCGCGTGTCCCTCGGGATGCTTCAGCCGGCGCGTGCAGCGCAGCCGGGCCCGCCGTCCGCGCAGCATCTCGCGGTAGGCGTGCCAGGAGCGGGCGTCGGAGGTCAGGTCCACCAGGTCGGCGGCGACCGTCCCGGCCAGGGTGTCCTGGTCGCGGCCCAGCAGGCCGGCCAGCGCCGCGTTGGCGCCGGTCACCAGGCCGTCGCGGTCGACCACGGCCATCGCCAGCGGCGCGGCGGTGAAGACGGAGCGGTAGGACGGGGGAGAGGGCGCGAGGGCCCGCACGACGGGGGGATCCGTACCGGCAGAGGTGATGATCTCACTCTCCGTGACGACCGGCCGGTCGAGTTCCGTCGCGGGCGCCGGCCCTTCGGACGTTCCGCTCACCACTCGCTCCCGCAGTGCACTCGATCGCTGTCCGCCGCTGTCCGTGCAGGAAAGTCTCTCAGTACCAAGGAAGTGTGCCGATCATAGAGGCCCGAGCCGGGGCCTTCCAGCCACTGTCCGGTCTTCCGCACGGATCCGCATCTCCGCCCGATCGTTTCTGCCCACGGGTGGACGGCTTATGCGGACCTCCGACCAGTTGTGACGTTCCGTGAGGGAACGGGGTGTCGACTCCGTACGGCTCCGTTCGGATCTCCCCTGTTCTCACCCGTCCGGTGCAGCTGAACAGGGCGCAGTACGACAAATCACCACAGTCTGGGGTGCGGTGTCCCGCGAACCGTCTCCCGGAGGTCCCCGTGCCGCGTCAGCTCACCCCGGGACGACTCGGTCGTGAGGCACTGCGCGACCGGTTCAGCCGATCGGGTGTACGGTCCCTGCTCGGCCGGCCAGGTGCACGGTCCCAGCCCGGCCGGCCGGGCGTACGGCCCCGGCTGCGCACGACCGCGGCGATGTGCACCACCATGTCGGCGCTCGCGGCGACCTCCATGGTCAGCGTCCCCTCCGACCCCGAACCGTTCTCCGCGGCACCCTGCGCCCTCACCCGCACCGACGCCCACCACTCCGAGGGTCTGGACACCTGGAACGCCGCCTACCCCCGCCCCTCCCGGTCCCTGGACGCGGTGATGGTGTTCCTCTCCTTCCCCGACTCCCACCCCCTGACCACCCCGGCCGAACTCACCGCCGACCACTTCCCCGCCACCAGCCGCTTCTTCCGGCAGGCCTCCTACGGCAAGTTCACCCTGCGCCCGCACCCCCTGCGGCAGTGGATCCGCATGCCGCGCCCCTCCACCGCGTACGCCATACAGCGCGACTGGACCGTGGCCCACCGCGCGGCCTACCTGCGCGACGCGCTCGCCGTCACCGACCGGCACGTCGACTACGCCCGCTACGACGTCGTCTACTTCGTCGCCGACCCGGACGCGCCCGGCGTGGACTCCGACGCCACCAAGGTCGTCAACCTGGACCGTCCGCTGCGCGCCGACGGCACCGACATCCACCGGGTCGTCACCGTGTTCGAGAACCATCCACCGGACCGGCTCGTCCTCGCCCACGAGACCGGACACGTCTTCGACCTGCCCGACCTCTACCACCGGCCGGTGGACGGCAAGGGCGACTGGGACACCTACGTCGGCGACTGGGACCTGATGGGCAGCCAGTTCGCCCTCGCACCCGATCTCTTCGCCTGGCACAAGTGGAAGCTGGGCTGGCTGGAACCCCGGCAGGTGCGGTGCGTGCAGGACGCGGGGCCGGTGCGGCTGACGCTGGAGCCGCTCGCGGCGGGGCCCGGGACGCCGGTGGCGGGAGCGGCGGGGGCGCCGTCCTTCGGCCTCGGGCGGGGCACCAAGCTCGCCGTCGTGCGCACCGGCGCCGACACCGCGCTCGCCTTCGAGGTGCGCGGGCAGGCCGGCAACGACACGGCGGCCTGCCGGCAGGGGGTGCTGGTCTACCGGGTCAGCGCCGGCACCCGCTCCGGACGCGGCCCCGTCGAGGTCGTCGACGCACACCCGCACACCGAGGCCTGCGGGGAGGACTCCGTCTACCCGCCCCTCGCGGACGCGCCGGTCGCCCTCGGCGAGACCTTCACGGTGCCGGGGACGACCGTACGGGTGGAGGCGGAGGGGCGCACGGCGTCCGGGGCGTGGACGGTGAAGATCAGTACGCGGTAGCCGGGCGTTCGCGGCGTCTTCCGGACATGGGTGAGGCCCCTCGCTGATGCGAGGGGCCTCACCCATGTCGTGCGCCGCCAGGGACTCGAACCCCGGACCCGCTGATTAAGAGTCAGCTGCTCTAACCAACTGAGCTAGCGGCGCCTGCTGACGTCGTAGACATTAGCACCACGATCCGCGGGAGGAAAAATCGATATCCGCACGGCCGCGCGGGCCGCCCGCACGGCCGCCCACAGCAGCACCTCCGGGCCCGGCAGCCAGGGACGACGCGTGTCGGGGGCGACCAGCCAGCGGGCGGCGGACGCGGGGCTCGCGGGCACCGGCGCGGGGACGGTCACCGCGTCGCCGGCGCCGTGGCACAGCAGCGGCGGCACCCCGTCCGTCCGTGCGCCGCGCGCAGCCCACTCCTCCCACTCCAGGAGGACCGGCAGCCGCTG
Source organism: Streptomyces sp. NPDC041124 (assembly GCF_055592385.1). NCBI lineage: Bacteria > Bacillati > Actinomycetota > Actinomycetes > Kitasatosporales > Streptomycetaceae > Streptomyces > Streptomyces sp. NPDC041124. Next base: position 329,619 of record NZ_JBVIYR010000007.1, on the reverse strand, counting down.
AGCCGTGCCGGGAGCGGCGAAGAGCAGCGTCCGCCCGCGGAACTCGGCCACGGGACCGGAGCCCGGCCCCTCCTCCCACATCCGGTCCAGCATCCGGCGACCGAACAGCGACGGCACGCTCACCACGTCGAAGACCACACCGCAGGGCAGCACGACCGGCGCGTCCGGCCGCTCCCGCCAGTGCGAGAGCGTGCTGCGCGGATACGTTCCGGCCGAGGCGAGCCAGGCGGCACCGTCCGGGGTGACACCGCTGACGTCGGAGACCTTCCGTGGGCTGCTCATGGGGGATACGTCTACCGTCCGTGAGGGAACGGTTCCGCAGAGTTGGGTGAACCGGGGACGCGGGCGCGGGGGAGGAGGTATCGTGCCCAGCCGGCATATGCCACGCCCGTTCGAGGGTCCCGCGGCTCAGGTGGGATCGGCGCGCCCCGGCCCTTCCCCGCTCCGCATCAGATCCCGGCCGAACTCGACCATCTTCTTCGCGTAGTCCTCGGTCCACTCGGCGCGCTCGGCGATGTCCGCCGCCGTCAGCCGGTCGAAACGCCGCGGGTCGGCGAGCTGGGCCGCCGCCATCGCCTGGAACTCCGTCGCCCGGTCCGCCGCGGCACGGAACGCGAGCGTCAGCTCGGTCGCCCGCTCCAGCAGGGCGCGCGGATCCTCGATCGACTCCAGGTCGAAGAAGTGCTCCGGATCCGAGGCCGCCGCCGCGGGCTCGAACAGCAAGGGCGCGGGGCGTAGCCGCGGCTGCTCCCGACGCGGCGCCTGCTCCGCCATGAGATCTCCTTCACGTACGACGATCGGCCCCCGGTAGGCGGGCCACCGTCCATTGTCCCGCGCCCGCGCAAGAGGGCGTCGACACACGTCGCGATCCGCGCGCTCGCCGGGGAGCAGGGGCACGGCGGCCAATGAGGGGGTCGCACCCGTTCAGCCCTTCCTGGTGGCCCCCAGGCGGGCGAGGCTGCGGTCGTGGGGGCGGCTGAGGAGGAGGAGTGAGGCGGTGGCGCCGATCAGTGCGCAGAACATGTCCCACTGGGTGTCCCAGACGTCGCCCTGCGTCCCCAGGAACGCGTCGGCCGCCTGTCCTCCGATCACGGCCGCCAGCCACTCCAGCATCTCGAAGGTGGCACTGAAGGCGAGACAGGCGCAGACCGCCAGCGGGGCGAGCCAGCGGCTGCCGCGCAGGGGCGAGGTCCGCACGAGGAGCTCCCGGACCAGGATCGCCGGGACGAAGCCCTGCACGAGGTGCCCGAAGCGGTCGTAGGGGTTGCGCTCCAGTCCGAACCGGTCGCGCACCCAGTCACCGGCCGGAACGTCCGCGTACGTGTAGTGCCCGCCGACGATGAGCACGACGGCGTGGACGGCCAGGAGACCGCAGAGCAGACCGCTCAGCGGGAACCGGCGGCGCAGCAGGACCGCCAGTGGCAGGCCCACCATCACCCACACCGTTTCCAGCACCCAGGTCGTCGGGTCCTTGGCGCCGAACGCCGACACCACGAGCGCCACCACGACGAGGAGCGCGAGTACGGCGGGCAGCCGACGGCCGCCACGGTCCGGGACGGACAGGGTGCCGGCCGGTGATCCGGCGGGCGCGGGGAAGGACGGCATCAGTGGCTCCTCGGGTCCAAGGCCCCCCGACTGTCCGGCCGTCCGGCCGCCCGGGGCGTACGGCCATCCTCGACGCGCCCTGACACCCCGGCATGAGTACGCCTACTCAACTGCCCTGTCGGACAGGCGCGTTGTCCCTGAGTCGGTCGGCCCCGTGGACGTTCAGGGCCGCCAGGCCACCCGGTGTTCGGACAGGTGGGCGAGGACCGCGTGGTTGGCCTCCCAACCGTCAGGAAACTTGACGAGGGTACCGAGCTGGACGGGTTCCGTGGAGGGGTAGTCGTCCAGGAGGCCGGTGACTCCCTCGCGGCAGACGACGATGCAGGCGTGGCGGTGGCGGGAGGCCAGGACGCAGAGGCGGCCGGTCTCCAGGTGGAAGGCGGTGGCGTCGGGGCGGCCGGAGAGGGGGTGGAGGACGACGGTGACGTCGTACTCGCGGCCCTGGAGGCGGTTCGCGGTGTCGACCACCACGTCCGTCACGCCGAGTTCCGCGAGGGCGGCGCGGATCGCCGCCGCCTGGTCGCGGTGGGCGGTGCCGACGGCGATGCGGTCGGCGGTGAGAGGAGTGGGGGCGGGGGAACGCTCGGACGTCGACGCGCCCTCGCGGTCCAGGAGGCGGCGGACGACCAGGGCCACCGCGCGGACCGCCTCCGGATCCGTGCGGGGCGTGTGGCGGGCGGGGAGCTGGAGGAGGCCCCAGCCGGATTCCGCGGCCTCGTCGATCACACGGTCCGGGGCGGAGGCGTCGGACGGGACGGAGAAGGTGAGCTCGCGGTCGCCGTGGTCCGTGCCGCTGCGGAACGGCGTGTACGGGTAGAAGGCGTCGGAGACCAGGGGCGCCGCCGAGGCCGGGAGGCGCCAGGAGACCGGGAGGCGGTGCTGGGGGAGGCCGGGGTTGTGGGCGAGGAGGGTGGTGACGGCGGAGCCGGAGGGGTCGTAGGACAGGCCCGCCCACTGTTCGGCGCCGACGATGGAGAAGGGGTCCAACTGGCCCGGGTCGCCCACGAACAGGGCCCGCTCGAAGAGACCGGCCACGGCGAGGAGCGCGTCCGAGCGCATCTGGTACGCCTCGTCGACGATCGCGTGCCGCCAGGGCTCCACGCCCTTGACGTGGGCCCACTTGGCGGCTGTGGAGATGACGACGGGCAGTCCGGCGAGGTCGGCGGCCTTCGCCGACGTGCGGACGTGGTCGAGGGAGTCGAGCGCCTTGTCGTACGGGTCGGTGTCGCTGCTGTGCAGGCGGCCCACGGGGAGGTCGGGGTTCTTCTCGGCGAGGCGCAGGACGAGGTCGTCGACCTGGGCGTTGGTCTGGGCCACCACCATCAGCGGGCGGCCCGCCTCGGCCAGCTCCAGCGCCGCGCGCACCACCAGCGTGGACTTGCCGGCGCCGGGCGGGGAGTCGACGACGACACCGCGGGCGGTGCCGTGCAGCGTGTCGTGGAGGATCGCGTCGGTGGCCCGGGCGGCTTCGGCGCCCGGGTCGGACACGGCCGGGAAGACGGGGGCGGTCACAGGATGTCCTCCTCGGTCACCTGGTCGGCGGGCTCGGGCACGGGCTCCTCACCGGGCGGGCCGCCATGGGTCCACGGGGTCTCCTCCGGGTCGGGGAGCTTCGCGCCGCCGCGCGGTTCGTGCTCGAAGAGGGTGAAGCACAGCCGGTCGCCCCTCTCGGGGACCGAGCCCGCCTCCGGCTCCTTGCCCCGGCCCATCCTGTCCAGGACGCGCAGCACCAGCAGGTCGCCCTCGGGGCCGTCCTCGTACCCCACGAACTCCACCGTCTGCGGCTTCCCGCCCAGGGAGCGGTAGGCGCGCGCCCGCTCGCCGAGGTGCGGGCCGTCGTCCGTGCGGACGGTGACCAGCGGGCGGGGGCTCGGACGCTTGCTCTCGCTGTACGCCATCACCACGTCCACCACCTCGCCCGCGAACGCCTCACCGGACAGCCGCCGGGCCGCCATCACCAGCGGGTCGTCGAGCGCCTCCTGGGCCTCCAGACGGGACTGTTCGCGCTCGCGCGCGGCGAGCTTGTTGGCGGCGGTGACCGCGTCGTCGCGGCGCGGCTGGGGCGGTTCGCCGGAGGCGACCCGGTCCCGGTGGCCGGTGAAGGACCAGCGGTCGCGGGTCCAGCGCTCCTCGACGCGCGCCCCCTCCGGAAGCTCCCGGAGGAGGTCCAGCCCCCGCCACACCGCGTCCCACGTGGGCCGGGTGCGGCTCTCCACCAGTGCGCGGATCTCCCGCTCGGCGGCGGTCAGGGCACCCAGGCGGTCGTCGGCCTCCAGGCCGTCCTCCGCCGCCGCCAGCGCCGTGCGGGCACGGTCGTAGCGCTCGATCGCCGGGGCGAGGAGCTTGTTGTCGAACGCGGGGTCGGTCGCGGGCCCCGCGGGCGGGCACAGCAACTGGCCGGCCGCGTCCCGCGCGAGCTCCGCCTCCTCGGCGGCCTCCGCGCCGGAGCGGCCCTCGGGCGGGGCGATCCAGGCGAGCAGCGCGCCCAGGTGCTGGTCCTCCAGCGTGGACTGGCCCGTCGCCCAGTGCCGGCTCAGGACGTCCGTCATGGCCAGCAGGAGGGAGGAGCCGGGGACGCGGGCGCGCTCCCCGAAGTGCGTCAGCCAGCGGCCGAGCAGGGGGACCCGGGGCGGCGCCGGGAACGGGGCCTCCGGGTCCTGCTCCGCAGTGCGCCGGAAGCGTGTCGAGCGGCCGAGCAGGCGTACGAGGTCGATGCCGGCCCGGCTCGGCACGATCAGCTGGGGCGCGTCCGCGCACAGCTCCACCTCGACCTTGACGCGCTTGCCGGTCTCCGGATCGGTCTCGGACCGCTCGGCGGGCTCCACGGCGCCGGCGAAGTCGTCGACGTACGGCAGCACCACGTCGGCCAGCTCGGCCAGGAACGCGAACCGCAGGTCGCGGTCGCGCGGCTGCGGTACGGCCAGCAGGCGCGGGGCGTCCCGGTCGGTGCCCACCAGCGCGCCGAGCGGGGCGCCCGCCTCACCGGCGGTGATGAGCGGGACGAACACCAGGGGGCGCGTCGACAGGTGCCGGTGCCGGACGGTGGCGGCGGGCTGGGCGCGGCCGGTGCTGACGGCCTCGAGGCGGGCGAGCGTGGCGATCAGGGACAAGGGGCCACCTCACGCGCGGCCGTCCCCAGTGCCTCCGCGCGCAGGGCCGCCGCCCTGCGCAGTGCCGCCACCGCCGGGTCGTCGGGGTCACCGGCCTCCCCGCGGGCCGCCGCCAGGACGTCCGCGACCGTCGTCAGACCGCCCAGCTCCGCCCGCACCGGACGGCCCAGGGAAGTCACCGCGCCGTCCGCGCGGGAGCGGTCCCGGCAGTGGAAGGCCAGCTCGCACGCGGACAGGCACTCCGGCGCGTAGGCCGCCGGGACCGACTCCACGGCCCGCGTCAGCTCCTCGGCGGGCAGCTCCGGCGAGAAGCAGACGCCCTCGGGGAGCGCGTCGGCGATCTCCTCGATGCGGGTCAGCCGGGCCAGCTGGCGGGCGGTCACGGCGCGCTGCTTGCGCACGTCCACGGCGGACGCGGTCGGCAGGTTGGAGAAGTCCTTCGGACACACCAGGAGGACGCGGTGCCGTACGCGCGGGGCGGGGTCGACGCGTGCGGCGACCTCTTCCAGGGCCAGCACGTACACCGCCGCCTGGCGGGCCGCCGCGCCGACCTTCGCCGGGTCCGCGGCGCCGTCCAGCATGGGGAACGACTTGATCTCCACGACCGTCCAGCTGCCGTCCGGGTGCACCACGACCGCGTCCGGCTCCAGGAACGCGGGCGAGCCCGCGACGTCGAGCGCGAGCATCGGGTGGTCGAGCAGCGTCCACGCGCCGGGGGCCTCGGCGGCCTCGCGCAGCGCCAGCTCCGTGCGGGCCGTGCGCCCCCAGGGGCCCTGTGCGCTGAGGTCGGGCACGCGGACGCCGGCGGGCGGCTCGGCCGCGCGGTCCAGCTTCTCGTGGGCGAGGCGCAGCAGCTCCGTACCGCCGTCGGCCTTGACCTTCGCCTCGAACGCGTTGCCCCGCACCAGCGCGAACTGCGACTGGCCGAAGGCCGAGGGGGAGCCCAGCGCGCCGGCCAGCGCCGCCTTGTTCACCCCGGCGCCGTCGAGGATCGCGCGCCGTCTGCAGCCCGGGTTGGCGGCGAGGGCCGCCAGGGCGCGGGCGTCCAGCGCCCTGGCCGTCACCTCCGGGCCGCGCAGCTCAGCGAGCCGGTGCCGGAGCGCTCTCTCCCGCGTCCGAGGGGGAGGCACCCGGTTCGGTTCCTGGTCCGTACGGCGACTCGGGGTACCGCTGCCGTGGAATTCGCTCACCCGCGGAAGTCTGGCATCCGGCACTGACAATCGGGGAACGCGGGGCGGGCGGGGTTGCCGGGGCGGGTGCGAACCGGGGCAGGAACCGGGCCTTCGCCAGGTCGGCGTACCGCATCACGTGGGGGGCGAGCAGCAGGCCGGCGCCCATGACGGCGGCGCCCGCGACCGCGTCGAGGAAGTAGTGGTTCGCGGTGCCCATCACCACGATCGTGGTGACCAGCGGATAGACGACGGCGGCCGTCCTCGTCAGACGCGTCCCGCCGTACTTCCACAGGATCACGCCGCACCACAGCGCCCAGCCCACGTGCAGGCTCGGCATCGCCGCGTACTGGTTGGTCATCCCGCCCAGGCCCCGCGGGGCGCTCGCCTCGCCGCCCCACCAGCCGTACGAGCTGTAGTACGCCATCGTGTCCACGAAGCCGTGGCTCGCGTCGAGCAGCCGGGGCGGGCAGGTGGGCAGCAGGGTGAAGCCGATCAGGCCGATGAACGTCGACGTCATCAGCCAGGTGCGGGCCGCGCGGTAGCGCACCGCGTGCGACCGGAACAGCCAGACCAGGACCACCGGGGTCACCAGGTAGTGCAGGGAGGCGTACCAGAAGTCGGCGGGTATGCCGATCCAGGGTTCCCGGGTGAAGAGACGGTTCAGCGGGTGCTCGGCGTTGAGGAACAGCGCCTGCTCGACGCGCAGGATCGCCAGGCCGTGGTCCACGGCGTCGGCGACGTCGCCCCGCACGACCAGCCGCCCCGCCGAGTAGCAGGCGTACACGAGGAGGATGAGCGGGAGCTCCGTCCACCAGCGCAGCCGGGTCGCCGGGACCGCCTCGGTGCCCGGTGTCTCGGTATGCGCCATCCGATCGCTCCCCCTCGGTCCTGATGCGCCGCTCGTTCGGCGGCCAGTCACTCTACGGTGTCCTCGCGTCCCCCCGTGAGACGCCCTCGGCCCTGAGAGACGCAGAGATCTCCCGCCGGGTTGCCCCCGACCGGGGTGCGCGAAGATGGAGGGGTTCCGCTTGCGATTTCTGTGATGGTCAGGAAGGTCTCCCATGGCACCACGCATCCTGCTGGCCAGGCACGGACAGACCGAGTGGTCGCTGTCCGGCAGGCACACCGGCAGGACCGACGTTCCGCTTCTGGACGAGGGGCGGCGGGGGGCCGGGCTGCTGGGGGAGCGGCTGCGGCAGGCGCCCTTCGCGGGACTGGCCGGTGTCGAGGTGCGCACCAGTCCGCTGGTGCGGGCGCGCGAGACGTGCGAGCTGGCCGGCTTCGCGGAGCGGGCGGAGAACTGGGACACGCTCATGGAGTGGGACTACGGGGCGTACGAGGGGATGACCCCGGCGGAGATACAGGCGTCCCGGCCGGGGTGGCTGATCTGGCGGGACGGGGTCCCCGACGGCGAGACCCTGGCCGAGGTGACCGCCCGTGCGGACGAGGTGGTGGCGTGGGCGCGGTCCGCCGACCGGGACGTGCTGGTGTTCGCGCACGGGCACATCCTGCGGTCCATCGGCGCGCGGTGGCTGGGGCTGCCGCTGGACTTCGCGGCGCGGGTGCGGCTGAACCCGACGTCGCTGTCGGTGCTGGGATGGGCGTACGGGGAGCCTGCGATCGAGTCGTGGAACGACGTGGGACACCTGGTGGGCTGACGCGGGGCCGGTTGTGCGGCCGGTGCCGTGCGGTGTGCGCCGGGTGGGTGCCGGGCCGGGGGTGTGGTGCAGCCCGGCGGTCACGGGGCGCCTCCCCCGGAGGGGGCGCCCCCAGCGCCAATCCGTGCCGCCCCCGGGGGGGGGTACCTCCCAGGCCGTGAGGCACTGGGGCGCTGCGCGCTCGGCGTGGGCCGCCTCCTGCGGTACCGCCCAGGCCCGTGAGGCACTGGGGGAGGCGCGACTGCCCGCGGCGGGGCGGCGGGGGTGGGTGGTCAGACGGCTCGCGGCAGCGCCGCGTGGCGGTCGAGGAAGGCGGAGACACCGGCCGCCCGGCGATGCGGGAGGAGCACCCGGGACGTCCCCGCCAGCATCGTCCGCACGCGCGAGGACTGCACCTCGGCCAGCAGGTCCAGCACCCGCATCCCCGCCGCCGCCGCCTCGTCCGGGAGGCCGCCGCGCGCCAGGTCGTCGGCCAGCTCCGCCGTGTACAGGGCGATGTTCCGGGTGAAGTGCGGATCCTGGAGTTCCGCCGCCCGGCGCGCGTGCCGGGCCGCCCGCGGCCAGTCGCCCAGCGTCGACCAGCACTGGGCCTCGAGACCCTCCAGCTCCGCCTCCCCGTAGAAGCTCATCCACTCCGGGTCCGCCTCCGCGGAGCCGCGCTCGAAGTAGGCACCCGCCCTGACCAGCGCCTGCTCGCACCCCGAGCGGTCGGCGAGCCCCGCCCAGCCGCCCGCCTCGCGCAGCGCCAGCAGCGACATCAGCCGGGGCGAGCCCAGCGACCGTGCCGCCCGCTGCGCCGCCTGCGCCGCCCGCACCGCCTCCCGGGGCCGGCCCGCGTCCCGCGCGAGGAACGCCGTGTTGCAGAAGGCGTGCGCCTCCAGCCCCGGATCGCCGGTCACCCGCGCGGTCGCCAGCGCCTCCGCGTAGTGCGAGCGGGCGTCGTCGAAGCGGCCCGAGTCGTGCGCCAGCCAGCCCACCGAGATGGCCAGTTCACCGGCGCCCGAGTACAGCCGGTCCGCCGTCCGCTGCCGGGTCATCCCCGCGTCCAGCAGCGCGTACGCGGCACGCAGGGGTGCCACCGCGCGGCGGTAGAGCCCGTCCGCCCCGTGCCGGTCGTCCAGCAGCCGGATGTGGCGGACGGCGTCCTCCAGCGCGCCCGCGTCGCTCGCCCCCGCGCGGCGCACGGCGCGCTGCGCCGCCGAGGCGTCGGAGGCGAACCCGTAAGGGCTCAGCGAGGCGGCGGCCACCGTGGCGCCACCGCCGGTCATGAATGCGCGACGCAGCACGTCGCTCTCCTCGTGGTCGTGCGGGTCGTACGTGTCGTACCGGTCCTGCGTCTCATACGGCTCGTACGCCCCGCTGTTCTCACCCGTGGCGTTCGCCGGTCTTCCGGTGCGGGCCGCCGGGACGTCCCCGGCGGCCCGGGCCCGGCGGCCGCGGACCGACGAGCGGGGCGCGAAGCCCAGGTCGGTCAGCGTGCGGCCGGGAAACATGTGCAGGAACACCCGCTCGTAGGCGTAGTTGGGGCAGCGGATCTCGCCCGCCTCGACCCTGTGCACGTACCGCGCGTCGCAGGCGACCCGCTCGCCGATCTCGCGGGCGGCCCGCCGCACCGCCGCGGCGAACTCGGCCGGCGAACGCGCACCGCGCAGTCGCCGGAAGACGAGGTTCGGCCGCGGCGGCCGATCGGGTGTGGACGAGGGCACCGTTGACGACGCCATGGCCGGGTCCTCTCTGCGAACCGTCGAACCATGCCGGAATCGGGCGAGTTGTCCGAGTGCCGCCCTGCTTCCGGCGGGCTTGAACGTACCTGCTGTGACGAAGCCGCCACGCGGAGTTTGGCTACAAAACGGATATGTCCTCCGCGATCCGCCATGAACTGCCATCCTTTGCGGCGCACTTTCGCGGTACCTGTTGACGTCCGGCTCGTTGGGCTCTGTGGACCGGGAGCCCCCGACTCCCGACCGCTTGTCCAAGCCAGGGATATGTGTGGTGGAGGCCGGGATGATGACGACCATCCGAAGTGACGATCCTTTAGAACCACTCGAACCACTCGCACCGCTCACGCCGCTGAGCGCGGGCTGCGACGTGGTCACGGTGCCGGCCCGGCAGGGCCTGGAGGCGGTCGACATCCTCCGGCGCGGAGCCGGCGACGCGATGGGACCGGTGCTGCACGACGACGGCGGTGCCACCCTCGGATTCCTGGTGCCGCCAGGGACGGCCGCCGCGTGGGACGTGCCGGGCAGCGTCTGCACGGAGACCGAGGGCCGCGGACTGCGGCTGACCCCCGAGCCGCCGGTGGAGGGTTCGGACTGGCTGCTGCCACCCGGTGAAGCGGACCTGGCGACGGACCCCGCCGTGCTGCGCGAGGCCCTGGGTGAGGCGCAGCGGCTGATCGAGGCCGCCGACGGCTGCTCCTGACCGCGTGCGGCAGCCGGGGCGGGCACCCTCCCGCCCCCGCCGGCCGCGGGCGCCTGGGACAATGAGGCCATGGGCAGGGCGAGGAGCGGTGGACGCGGGCAGGCCGGCGGTGCGCAGGCCGTCACCGAGGACGTCGACGGCGGAGTCGCCCGGCTCGTTCCCGACCGGGACCGGACACGGGCCTGGACGCTGCTGATCGACGGGGCCCCGCAGTCGCACGTCGACCTGGACGACCCGTCGCACCTCGCCTTCGATTACCAGCGCCGCTTCGGCCACGTCGTCGACCTGGCCGCCCCGCCCGGCAAGCCCCTGCACGCCGTCCACCTCGGCGGCGGCGCGTTCACCCTGGCCCGGTACGTCGCGGCCACCCGCCCCCGCTCCACCCAGCAGGTCGTCGAACGCGACGCGGCGCTGGTGCGCCTGGTCCGGCGTGAACTGCCGCTGGACGCCAGGGCCCGGATACGGGTGCGCGCGGCGGACGCCCGCGAAGGGCTCGCCAAGGTGCCGGACGGCTGGGCCGGGCTGGTCGTCGCCGACGTCTTCAGCGGGGCACGCACCCCCGCCCATCTGACCTCCACCGAGTTCCTCGACGACGTCCGCAGGGCCCTCGCCCCCGGCGGGGTCTACGCCGCCAACCTGGCCGACGGGCCGCCGCTCGCCCACCTGCGGGGCCAGATCGCCACCGCGGCGGCCCGGTTCGCCGAACTCGCGCTGATCGCGGACGCCGCCGTCCTGCGCGGCAAACGGTTCGGCAACGCCGTCCTGGTGGCCTCCGACGCCCCTCTCCCGCTCGCCGAACTGACCCGCCGGGCCGCCTCCGACCCCCACCCGGGCCGGGTCCAGCACGGCCGCGAACTGCTGGACTTCACCGGCGGGGCCGTCCCCGTGACCGACCTCGCGGCCGTCGCCTCACCGGCACCGCCCGCCTCCGTCTTCCGCTGACACCGCGAACGGACACGGGCGGTGACGGTGCCTCAGTACGTGCCGATCTCCACCCGCGGCGGGCCGTCGTGCCAGGTGCAGAACACCGTCACCCGGTCCGCTCCCGAGGAGAACTCCACCCGGATCCAGGTCTCCGTCTTCCACACCTGCATCGACCACCCGGCCCCCGGTGTCGCCGACACCAGCGACGCGGACGTCTCCCCCAGGTCGAAGACCGCCCGGCCGCCCTGGGTGTCATAGCCCCTGACCTCACCGGAGGCCGTCGCGGGGGGCGGGACGGGGGACTTGGGCGGCGTGACGGTCGTCGGAGGTGCGGGCCCGGGACGCCGGGAGGAGGGCGCGGCCGACGGCCCGCGGGACCGGCCGGCGTCCTCCCGGGCGTCCTTCGACGGCGGCGCGGACGGCCGCCGCGTCGACGACACCGCCCGCGGCGACGTCCCCCCGTCCGGACCGGCCGCCGCGACGGGCAGGGCACGGGGCGGGTCGTATGCGGTGCCCTCCATCACGGTGCTGACACCCCACCACGACAGCGTGACCGCCGCGCCCGTGGCGAGCAGCCAGGCCAGTACGTGTACGAGTCCTCTGCGCATCGTCGGCCCATACTGCCCCACGAGCCCCGCGGGTGTCGCGCCCCGGGAGGGCGCCCGCAGTCGTCCACAGGCCCCGACGGGGGCCGCCGGGCATGGCGTACGGTGCCGCCCATGGCAAGTGTTCTCGTGGTCGAGGACGACCCGTTCGTCCGCTCGGCGCTGATCCGTCAGCTGACCGATGCCTCGCACACCGTGCGCAGCGTGGGCACGGCACTGGAGGCGCTGCGCGAGGTCGCCCACTTCCGGTTCGACGTGGTGGTCCTGGACCTCGGGCTGCCCGACCTCGACGGCTCCGAGGCCCTGAAGATGCTGCGCGGCATCACCGACGTGCCCGTGATCGTCGCCACCGCCCGGGACGACGAGACCGAGGTCGTACGGCTGCTGAACGCCGGCGCGGACGACTACCTGACCAAGCCCTTCTCGGTGGAACACCTCTCGGCCCGTATGGCGGCCGTGCTGCGCCGCGCCCGCTCCGGCACGGGCGGGGACGCGCCCTCGCCGGTGCTCCGGGTCGGCGGACTGACCGTCGACCCGCTGCGCCGCCAGGCCGAACTGGACGGCGCACGACTCGACCTGACCCGCCGCGAGTTCGACCTGCTCGCCTTCCTCGCCGGCCGGCCCGGCGTGGTCGTCGCCCGCAGGGAACTGCTCGCGCAGGTGTGGCAGCAGTCCTACGGCGACGACCAGACCATCGACGTCCACCTGTCCTGGCTGCGCCGGAAACTGGGGGAGACCGCCGCCCGGCCCCGCTACCTGCACACCCTGCGCGGTGTCGGCGTGAAGCTGGAGCCGCCCGGAGCGGAGCCGGTGCGATGAGATGGGCCCTGGTCAAGGTGTCGCTCGCGGTGACGGTCATGGTCGTGGTCGCCTTCGCGGTGCCGCTCGGACTGGTCGTCCGGGAGATGGCCCGCGACCGCGCCTTCTCGGGCGCCGAGCGGGAGGCGGCGGCCGTCGCCCCGGCCCTGTCCATCACCACCGACCGCGACCAGCTCGAACGCGTCGTCGCCTCCACCGGCTCCGACACCGGCATGGCCGTGCACATCCCGGCCGGGGACGGCAGCGAGGCCCTCGAGATCGGGAAGCGGCGGGCCGCCCCCGGGGACATCGCGGCGGTGCGGGAACTGGGCCGCGCCTCCACCTCCACCGTGTCCGGCGGGTCCACCCTGCTCCAGCCGGTCGCGCTCAGCACCGGCGAGATCGCCGTGGTCGAGGTGTTCGTCCCCGAGTCCGAGGTCACCAACGGCGTCGGCACGGCGTGGGCGGTGCTCGCCGGGGTGGGCGTCGCACTGATCCTCGGCTCCGTCACGGTCGCCGACCGGCTCGGCGTACGGATGGTGCGGCCCGCGCAGCGGCTGGGGGAGGGAGCCCGTGAACTGGGAGAGGGGAGACTCGGCGCCCGGGTGCCGGAGGAAGGGCCGGCCGAACTGCGGCTCGCGGCGGCCGCGTTCAACTCCATGGCCGACCAGGTCGTCCAGCTCCTCGCCAACGAGAGGGAGCTGGCCGCGGACCTGTCACACCGGCTGCGCACCCCGCTGACCGTGCTGCGGCTCAACGCCGCCTCCCTCGGCGACGGTCCGGCCGCCGAGCAGACCCGGGCGGCCGTCGAACAGCTGGAGCGCGAGGTGGACACCATCATCCGCACCGCCCGCGAGGCCACACCGCAGGCCGCCGCGGCGGGTCCCGGCGCCGGCTGCGACGTGGCCGAAGTGGTGCGCGAGCGGATGGCGTTCTGGTCGGCGCTCGCCGAGGACGAGGGCCGCACATGGCGGGTGGCCGGGGCCGACCGGCCGGTGCGGATACCCGTGGCCCGCACCGATCTGGCCGCCGCCCTCGACGCGCTGCTCGGCAACGTCTTCCGGCACACCGCCGAGGGCACCGCCTTCGCGGTCGACGTGCACGACGCCGAGGACGCGGTGATCGTGCTCGTCTCCGACGCGGGCCCCGGCATACCCGACCCCGGGGCGGCGATGGCCCGCGGCCGGGGATCCGGCGGCGACGGCTCGACCGGGCTCGGCCTGGACATCGTGCGGCGGCTCGCCGAGGGCACCGGAGGGGACGTACGGATCGGCTCGTCGGTGCTCGGCGGGACCGAGGTGCGCGTGTGGATCCAGCTCGACGGACGCGAGCGGGCACCCCGGCGGCGCGGGCACCGGGGAACCGTACGCCGACGCGGAACGGGCCGCCTGAGCGCGTCCTTCAACCGCGCCCGATCCCTCCCCTGAGCCCGCCCTGAGATCACCGGCCGCCTCCCGGATCGGGAGGTTCGCCCGGTTCCGCGTCGCCGGCGTCCTGCCGCACCTCCGCGAGCGCGGGGAAGCGGGTGCCCCGGCCGGCCGGTCCCCCACCCGGCCGGGGCGCCCGCGCGTCCGGTGGCAGCCGGACACGCGAACGGGGCGCGGCACTCCCCTAGTGCACCGCGCCCCGCCCCCCCGCACCCCCGCTTCCCGGGCCCGGAGCAGGTCAGGTACTCCGGGCCCGGAGCACGTCAGAAGCCCTCGGGCTCCGGAAGCTCTCCCGTCTTCGCCGCCCGCGCGTACCACAGGGCGCTGGACTTCGGCGTGCGCTGCTGCGTCACGTAGTCGACGTACACCGCGCCGAAGCGCTTGTCGTAGCCGTACGCCCACTCGAAGTTGTCCAGCAGCGACCACAGGTAGTAGCCGCGCACCTCCGCGCCGTCGGAGATGGCCCGGCGCACCGCCGTCAGGTGGCCGTGCAGGTAGGCCACGCGCTCGGGGTCGTGCACCGAGCCGTCGGCGTCCGGCTTGTCGTCGTAGGCCGCGCCGTTCTCGGTGATGTAGATCGGCAGCCCGGGAGCCTCGCGGTGGTAGCGCATGATCAGCTCGTGCAGGCCGGTCGGGTCGACGGACCAGCCCATCTCGGTCTGCTCGCCCGGCGACTGGTGGAAGGCGACGTCGTCCGCGGCGGGCCACGGCGAGTGCTCGCTCGTCCCGTGCCCGTCGGCCCGCGGGCCCTTGTCGTCCGGGTCCGCCGCCGACACCAGGGTGGGCGTGTAGTAGTTGAGGCCGATCGCGTCCAGCGGCTGGTGGATCAGGTCCAGGTCGCCGTCCTCGATGAAGGACCAGTCGGTGAGCGAGGAGGTCGCCTCCAGCAGGGTCTCCGGGTAGGAGCCGTGCAGGATCGGGCCGTGGAAGATGCCGCCGGACAGGTCGTCGATCTTGCGCGCCGCCGCCCGGTCCGCCGGGTCGCTCGGCGAAAGGGGCCGCACGACCGAGGTGTTGAGGCTGAGCGAGATCTGGTTGCGGGCCGGCATCACCGAGCGCAGCGCCTTGGTGCCCAGGCCGTGTGCCAGGTTCAGGTGGTGGGCGGCCCTCAGCGCGGCCACCGGGTCGGTGCGGCCGGGCGCGTGCACACCGGAGGCGTAGCCCAGGAAGGCGCTGCACCACGGCTCGTTCAGCGTGATCCAGTTCTCCACGCGGTCGCCGAGCGCCTCGCCCACGATCTGCGCGTACTCCGCGAAACGGTAGGCGGTGTCGCGCTCGGGCCAGCCGCCCGCGTCCTCCAGCTCCTGCGGCAGGTCCCAGTGGTAGAGGGTGACGGCCGGCTTGATGCCCTTGTCCAGCAGCTCGTCGACCAGCTTGCGGTAGAAGTCCAGACCGCGCTGCACGGCCGGGCCGCGCCCGGTCGGCTGCACCCGGGACCAGGACACGGAGAAGCGGTAGGCGCCCAGGTTCAGGTCAGCCATCAGGGCCACGTCGTCGCGGTAGCGGTGGTAGTGGTCGACAGCGATGTCACCGGTGTCGCCGCCGATGGTCTTGCCCGGGGTGTGGCTGAAGGTGTCCCAGATGGAAGGCGTACGCCCGTCCTCCCGCACCGCTCCCTCGATCTGGTACGCGGACGTCGCGGCGCCCCAGAGGAAGGCGGGCGGAAAGGTCACCGGGGTCGCCGGCGTTGCGGAGTCAGACATGGAAGCGCTCCCATAGGAGGTCGTGGAAGACCGACGAGTACGGAAAGACAGAGGGGGAGAGGGGGAGGGGGAGAGGGGGAGAGTGGGGCCGAGGCGGCGGTGACCCGGCCCCCAGGGGTCGGACGCGGGCGTCAGCCCTTGACGGCACCCTGCATGATGCCGCCGACGATCTGCTTGCCGAAGATCGCGAAGACCAGCAGCAGGGGCAGCGTACCCAGCAGCGCACCCGCCATGATCAGGGACTGGTCCGGGGTGTAGCCGCGGCCCAGGCCCGCGACCGCGACCTGCACGGTCGGACTGCCGGTCTGGGTCAGCACCAGGAACGGCCACAGGAAGTCGTTCCAGGCCTGCACGAACATCAGCATGCCGAGCACCGCCATGGCCGGCCGCGCGGCCGGGAACACCACGTGCCAGATCACGCGCCAGCTGCCCGCGCCGTCCACCCTGGCCGCCTCGATGACCTCGTCCGGCAGCGCCTGGAGCAGGTACTGCCGCATGAAGAACACGCCGAACGCGCTCACCAGCGACGGGAAGATGACCGCCTGCAGCTGGTCGGTCCAGTCGAGCTTGGCGACCATCATGTACAGCGGGATGATGCTGAGTTGCGGCGGGATCATCATCGTGCCGATGACGATCAGCATCAGGGCGTTGCGGCCCTTGAAGCGCAGCTTGGCGAAGGCGAACCCGGCGACCGTCGACAGCACGACGATGGTCACCGCGGAGGTGCCCGCCACGATCGTGGTGTTGAGGAACGCCTCACCGAGGTTGGCCTCGGTCCAGGCGATCTCCAGGTTCTTGAACAGGTTCGAGCCGAACCAGAACGGCGGCGGCGTCTGCGCCAGGCGCTGGTTGTCCCGGGACGCGGCGATCGCCGTCCAGACCAGCGGGAACAGCGACACGAGCGTGAACACGATCAGGATCGCGTACGCGATCGGACCGCCGTGCAGCGTGCCGCCCGCCCGCGCGGACTTGGGCAGACGCGAGCGCTTCTGCTTCTGCTTGTGGACGGGTGTTGTCTCGGGGGGCGTCACAGTCGTCGTCACGGCCACAACTCCTTAACTGCTGGCGCGCAGCCGGCGCGAGATGACGTGGTTGATGATGCCGATGACGATCAGGATCGCGAACATCGTCCAGGCGATCGCCGAGGCACGGCCCAGGTGCTGGTTCACCCAGCCCTGCTCGTACAGGTAGAGGCCGAGCGTCTGGAACTGGTGCTCCGCGCCGCCCGAGGCGCCCTTGTTGGGGTCGAACAGCAGCGGTTCGCCGAAGACCTGGCTGGCGCCGATCGTCGAGACGACCACGGTGAACAGGATCGTCGGGCGCAGCGACGGCAGCGTCACGTGGAGGAACTGCTTCCAGCGGCTGGCACCGTCCAGCGCCGCCGACTCGTACAGGTCCTGCGGGATCGCCTGCATCGCGGCCAGGTAGATCAGCGCGTTGTAGCCGGTCCAGCGCCAGATGATGATGGTCGACACGGCTATCTGGCCGGGCCACTTGTCGTCCTGCCAGGCGATCGGGTCGATCCCGACCGCGTCCAGCGCCCAGTTGATCATGCCGTAGTCACGCCCGTAGAGCAGCACGAACACCAGGGTGGCGGCGGCGATCGAGGTGGCGTACGGGGCGAGCATCGCGACCCGGTAGAAGGTCGAGGCGCGCAGCTTGTAGTTGAGGATGTGCGCGATGCCCATCGCGATCATCAGCTGCGGCACGGTCGAGATGATGCCGATGGTCAGTGTGTTCTGCGCCGCGTTCCAGAAGAAGTCGTCGTCGAAGATCCGGGTGTAGTTCTTCAGCCCGACCCAGTTCATGTCGGTCGGGGCGGTCAGTTCCACCTGGTGCAGCGAGGCCCAGCCGGTCCAGATCAGCGGGAACAGGCCGAAGGCGGCGAACAGCAGGAAGAACGGCGAGACGAAGGCGTACGGGCTCCAGCGCGCGTCACGCTGCCAGCGGCGGGACAGCTTGGCCCGGCGCTTGGCTTCCTTGTCCGTGGAGGAGCCGCCCTGCGGACGGCCCGGGGCCGCGCCCCCCTTGACGGGGGACGCGGCGGTGTCGGAGCGGGTGGCCATGCGGGTCACTTGTCCAGGTTGTTGTCGATGGTCTTGGTGGCCGTCTCCCAGGCCTCCTTGGCGGACTTGCCCTTCGTCACCAGGATGACGCCGTTGTCCGTCAGGCCCTGCTGGATGATCTGGTCCTTCGGGCCGATGACCTGGACCGGGATCTGCTGGGCGGCCTCGGAGAAGATCGTGCCGATCGGGGCGTCACCGGTCATGTCGTTCTTCGCACCGGTCACCTCCGGGCTGTCGAACGCGGCCTGGGCGCTGGGGAAGCTGCCCTGCACCTTGAACAGCTTCGCCTGCTGCTCGGGCGCGGTCAGCCAGGCCACCAGCTTCTTGGCCTCGTCGACGTTCTTGCCGTTCTTCGGCACGCTCAGGAAGGAGCCGCCCCAGTTGCCGGACTTGGGGGCCACGGCCACGTCCCACTTGCCGGCGGCGTCGGGCTGCGACTTGCCCTTGATGTAGCCGAGCATCCACGGCGGGCAGGCCATCGCGGCGAACTTGTTGTTGGCGATCGTCTGGTCCCAGGCCGGCTGGAACTGCGTCTGGGCGCCGACCAGGCCCTTCTCGGCGGCCTCGGCGGTCAGGTCGAAGGCGTTCTTGACGGCCGGGTTGGTCTTGTAGATGACCTCGCCGGAGGCGTCGTAGAACTTCTCCTCCTCACTGCTGAGGATCGCGTTGATCAGACCGCCGGGGGAGTCGAGGAAGGTGGTGCCCTTGGGGCCCTTCTTCTTGTAGTCCTCGCCGACCTGGACGAACTTCTTCCAGTCGCCGGCCCACAGCTTCGCGACCTCCGTGCGGTCGCTGGGCAGTCCGGCCTTCTCGAAGAGGTCCTTGCGGTAGCAGATCGCCATCGGGCCGACGTCGGTGCCCAGGGCGACGGTCTGGCCGTCCTTGGTGGTGGCCTGCTCCCACTTCCACTCCAGCCAGTTCTCCTTCTTCACCCCCGGGGCCTTGGAGAGGTCCTCGAGCTTGGCCGCCTGGGTGCCCACGATCTCGGCGATGTTGCCGACTTCGACGGCCTGGACGTCCTGGAGGCCGCTGTTGGTGGTCAGGTGGTTCAGGAGCGCCGGGTAGTAGTTCTCGTTGCGCTCGACGACGTTCTCGGCGATCTTGATGTCGGGGTTGAGCTTCTCGTACTCGGCGTAGAGGCCGGCTTCCTTGAAGCCCATGGTCCCGAAGAGGCCCAGGGTGATCGTGGTCTTCCCCTCGCCGCCGCCCGACGAGGAATCGGAGTCGTCTCCGCCGTCGTCGGCACAGCCGGCCAGCAGCCCGGTGCCCAGCGAGACAACGGCCGCGATGGCCAGTGCCTTGCGGGCGATGGGCTTCCCCCCGCCCGACCGCTGACGGGAGAGGGGGAGGGTACGTGCTCGCATTGCGTCCTCCTGTTGCCCTGACGTGCCGACCCCCCGGCCAACGGCTCTGTTGGACCCTTGTTGAACGCATTGCGGCTCGGGCGGGGAACGTGCGGGTTGTGTATGTGTCAGGTACCGTGGGAGCGCTCCCACAAGTGATGTGTTGAAGAGTCGCGGGTCCGGGCGGGGGTGTCAAGGGAACAGACGCGGCAAAGTGCGTTCAGTTATCTGCCCGTTAACTTGACGCCGGGGGACCGTCCGCGGAACGGCTCGGTCCGCACAGTGTCCTCGACGCGGCCGTCACCGCCACTGCCGGGGCTGTTAGATTCCAGGCCGGTGGGACGGACGAAGGAAGGCGGGGCCGATGGCAAGCCACGGAGCGCGGGGCCGGAGCGGCGGCCGGCCCACCCTCGAAGAGGTGGCCGCGCGCGCCGGGGTCGGTCGGGGCACGGTGTCCCGGGTGATCAACGGCTCGCCCCGGGTGAGCGACGCCACGCGCGCGGTCGTGGAGGCGGCGGTCGCCGAGCTCGGTTACGTCCCGAACACGGCGGCCCGCGCGCTGGCGGCGAACCGTACCGACGCGATCGCCCTGGTGGTGCCCGAGCCGGAGACCCGGTTCTTCGCCGAGCCGTACTTCTCCGACATCCTCCGCGGTGTCGGCGCCGCGCTGGCCGACACCGAGATGCAGCTGCTGCTGATCTTCGCCGGCAGTGACCGGGAGCGGCAGCGGCTCGCCCAGTACCTGGCCGCGCACCGGGTGGACGGGGTGCTGCTGGTCTCGGTGCACGCCGACGACCCGCTGCCCGACATGCTGTCCCAGCTGGAGATCCCCGCGGTGATCAGCGGCCCCCGCTCGGCGGCGGAGACGCTCGCCTCGGTGGACTCCGACAACTACGGCGGCGCCCGTCAGGCCGTCGAGCACCTCATCGGCCGGGGCCGGCGCACCATCGCCCACATCACCGGCCGCCTCGACGTGTACGGCGCCCAGCGGCGTATCGACGGGTACCGCGACGCCCTGCGCGACGCGGGCCACGAGGTGGACGACCTGCTGATCGAGCCGGGGGACTTCTCCGAGGAGGGCGGCCGGCGTGCGATGGCGGCCCTGCTGGAGCGCCGCCCCGACCTGGACGCCGTCTTCGCCGCCTCGGACGTCACCGCGGCCGGTGCCCGGCAGGCGCTGCGCGAGGCGGGCCGCCGTATCCCCGACGACGTGGCGCTGGTCGGGTACGACGACTCCGCGATCGCCCGTCACATGGACCCGCCGCTGACGAGCGTGCGCCAGCCGATACAGGAGATGGGCCGCGCGATGATCGACCTGCTGCTCACCGAGGTCGCCGACCGCCGCCCGTCCGTGTCGCGGGGCCTGGAGCGCCGCCAGATGGTGCTGGCCACGGAACTGGTGGACCGCGCCTCGTCGTGAGGGTGCGCGCGGGGCGCAGGCCCCGCGCGCCGCGCACGGCCCCGGAGACGAGTTCAGCCGGTGATCCCTGTACGGAATCACCGGCTGACTGGTGAGGGTGAGTGACGGGACTTGAACCCGCGACATCCTGGACCACAACCAGGTGCTCTACCAGCTGAGCTACACCCACCATGGCCTTGTCGGTCGAGGTCAGTGACTTCTCCGACCGGCCGAGAAAAAGTGTACAGGGTCCGAAGGGGTGCTCGCGCACACCTTTCGGCGGGGGCCTCCCGGGACCCCCCGGTGCCCTACTGAGCAGGCAGGACGTGCTTGGCGGCGATCTTCTTCGCGGTGTCCGAGTCGGGTCCCGGCTGCGGTACGAAGACGGCCTCGCGGTAGTAGCGCAGTTCCGCGATGGACTCGCGGATGTCGGCGAGCGCGCGGTGGTTGCCGTTCTTCTCGGGGCTGTTGAAGTACGCCCTCGGGTACCAGCGGCGGGCCAGCTCCTTGATGCTGGAGACGTCCACGATGCGGTAGTGCAGGTAGTCCTCCAGGGTCGGCATGTCCCGCAGCAGGAAACCGCGGTCGGTGCCGACGGAGTTGCCGCACAGGGGCGCCTTGCCGGGCTCCTTGACGTGCTCCCGCACATAGGCGAGGACCCGCTGCTCGGCGTCCTCCAGCGTCGTGCCGCCCTCCAGTTCGGCGAGCAGACCGGACGCGGTGTGCATCTCCCGCACCACCTCCGGCATCGTCTCCAGGGCCCGCTCCGGCGGGCGGATGACGATGTCCACGCCCTCGCCGAGCACGTTCAGCTCGGAGTCGGTGACGAGGGCGGCCACTTCGATGAGCGCGTCGTCCGACAGCGAGAGGCCGGTCATCTCGCAGTCGATCCACACCATGCGATCGTTCATGTGTCTCACCATACGGGGCGCGGTGCGGCCCGGGACCCGGTGGTGAAGCGCCTGCCCGTGGGGGCGGGACGGGCCGGAGGCCACCGGTGGCCTCCGGCCCGTCCGCCGCCGGTCGTCAGCTCACGGCGCGCTGCGCTGGCCCGGGAAGGCGGGGGCCGTCAGGGACGCACCCACGCCGACCGCCGCCGGGCGACGGGACTGGTGCGGCAGCGGACTGTCCTGGTGCGGTGCCGGCGGCACCGCACTCCCGGCGTGTCCCGGCTGGCCGGAGGGGACGGGCCCCTGGCCGTGCGCGGCGGCCTCGCTGTCGTGGTTCCGTTCGGCCTGGGGGCGCCGCGCCCGGTAGGCGGCCCGGTAGGCGGCCGGGGACGAGCCCAGCTGGCGCCGGAAGTGGCCGCGCAGGGCCACCGGCGAGCGGAAACCGCAGCGGCCGGCCACCTCGTCCACCGAGTAGTCCGACGTCTCCAGCAGCCGCTGCGCCTGGAGCACCCGCTGGGTGATCAGCCACTGCAGCGGAGCGCTGCCGGTCAGCGAGCGGAAACGGCGGTCGAACGTACGGCGGCTCATGTACGCGCGTGCCGCCAGCGTCTCCACGTCGAACTGCTCGTGGAGGTGCTCCAGCGCCCAGGCGACGACCTCGGCGAGCGGGTCGGCGCCGATCTCCTCCGGTAAAGACCGGTCGAGGTAGCGCTCCTGGCCGCCGCTGCGGCGCGGGGGGACCACCAGGCGCCGGGCGAGGGCGCCGGCCGCCTCGTTGCCGTGGTCCGTGCGCACGATGTGCAGGCACAGGTCGATGCCGGCCGCGGTGCCCGCCGACGTCAGCACGTCGCCGTCGTCCACGAAGAGTTCCCGCGGATCGACGTGCACCGACGGGTAGCGTTTCGCCAGCGTCGGCGCGTACATCCAGTGGGTGGTGGCCGGGCGGCCGTCCAGCAGGCCCGCCGCCGCGAGGACGAAGGCGCCGGTGCACAGCCCGACGATGCGGGCGCCCTCCTCGTGGGCCCGGCGCAGCGCGTCGAGCGCGTCCTGCGGTGGGGGCGAGGTGATGGAACGCCAGGCCGGCACCACGACGGTGCCCGCCCGGGATATCGCCTCCAGGCCATGTGGCGCGGTGAGTTCCAGGCCCCCTGTGGTCCGCAGCGGGCCGTCCTCGCCTCCGCACACCAGGAGGCGGTACCGCGGTACGCCGGCGTCCTGGCGGTCAACCCCGAACACCGACAGCGGTATGGAACTCTCGAAGATGGGGCCGCCGCTGAACAGCAGCACCGCGACGATCTCCTTGCGGCGTCGCCCGGACAGTTTCCGGGCCGCGGCTTCCGGCGCGGCGGTGGCGTCGTGGCTCATTACTGCTAAGCCCCCCTCGGTGGTCGCGGCTCCTCGGTTGTGTCGCTCCTGCACGTTTCCCCTCGGTCCTGCACGAGTCCCCCGCCGTACGACAGTCAAGATCGAATCTACTGCGTCCAGTTGCGCCCGGGTGGCCGGTTCGCCACCCGGCAGATTGTCGACTTGGCAACTTGGCGTGAAGCATTCGATCACGAAGGGTTGCACTCGCGGAGCGTGCAGGGAAGTGCGCCTCGTCGCGGTGGCCAATCCCCGTAGGGCGCGCGCGGCTCGTGGGAGCCCTTTCACGCAGGTCGGACGGGGGATGGGGGGTGGGCAGGACAGGGGGCGTACCCCGTCCGGAAGTTGGCTGAAAAGATGCGGTCGCGGGCGCGGAAACCGGTCAGCCGACCGGTGTGTCCGCGCCATGCCCCGCCCGGCCCGCCCGGGACCCGGCACGGGCGCGGCGCCGCCCGCCCCGGCTCCCCGGCCGGCCGCGGCGCGGCGATCCGCCGGGAGCGGCGCATCAGCAGCCCGCAGGCGCCCGTGACGGCCGCCAGGCCGAACGCCACACCGGCCGCCTCCGCCGGGGAGGAGCCGCACCACAGCAGGACCACCGGCACGAGCAGGCAGCTGAACGCCGCCCGGCGCACCACGTCCCCCGCGGGGTCCCGGGCGGGCGGCGCCGCACGGTCCCGGGCGGGGCTGGGACCGGCTCCGGACATGAGGTGCTCCCTGTGTGTGGCTCACGGGGTCAACGCGTGGCCCGCCCCCCGGTCACCGCGGGACGGGCCGGACGGCCCCGCGGGCTGCGGGGCGCCGGCCCGGAAGCCCCCCACTCTCCCTGCCCGGTGAGGCCCGCGCAAACCAGCTGTACAGGGCAGCAACCATTGCGTGACCCACGCCCCCTCGTGCATGCTCCGGGGAACCCGCCTGCCGGTATGCGCGGGGTCTGGGCCAAGGAGGCGTGCCGCCGTACCCTTGGGGGTATGGGGTCGGGAAGACCATTCCCGGACACAGCTCCGCCGCACACTGTCGTCCCCCAGAAGGATCACCACTCCGAGACAGCCATGGCCGGTCACGAATTCTTCGAACCCGCGGACCGCAAGCGGCCGGTCGCCGACCCCACGGCGGCCGAACCCCTGGCGGCGGAGGACTCACGTCATCCCTGCGACCCGGCGTTCCGGCACGGGGTCGTCGTCGGCTTCGACGGGTCCACCTCAAGCGAACGGGCCCTCGCGTACGCCATCGGCATGGCGCGGCGCTCCGGCTCGGGCCTGATCATCGTCCACGTCGCCAACCGGCTGCCCACGACGGTCTGGGCGGGCTGTGAGCCCCCGGTCTTCGTGGACGTCCCGGACCACCGCACGGAGGTGCTCGGGCTGGAGCTCGCCTGTGCGGACTATCTGAGCGAGGTCCCGTGGATCCTGGTCGAGCGTGGCGGGGACATCTGCCACGAACTCGAAGAGGTGGGGCGGGAGTACGAAGCCGACGCGATCGTCGTGGGCTCCACCCACGGGCTCGTGGGGCGGCTCTTCGGCTCCGTCGCCGGGAGGCTGGCGAAGCGGGCGCAGCGGCCGGTCGTGGTCATTCCGTGAGCTGATGGGTGCGGGCCCCCCGTGTCGACCGGCGACACGGGGGGCCCGTTCCGGTGGCACGGCCCGTGCGGGTGGGTGGGGGCTTGTCGCGCAGTTCCCCGCGCCCCCGAGGTGTGTCCGCCGCCCGGTGTTCACCGGGCGGCGGAGCCGCATGCCGGTACGGCGCGGTGTCCGCGGAGGAGCCGCTCCGCCCCGTGCCGGAGCGGAGCAGCGTGGGTCCCCGGGGGCTACTCCACCGTCACCGACTTGGCGAGGTTGCGGGGCTTGTCGATGTCCCTGCCGAGGGCCAGCGCCGTGTGGTAGGCGAGGAGTTGGAGGGGGATGCCCATCAGGATGGGGTCGAGCTCGTCCTCGTTCTTGGGGACGAGGAGCGTGTGGTCGGCCTTCTCCTGGTGCTGGTGGGCGACGGCGAGGATCTGGCCGCTGCGGGCCTTGATCTCCTCCAGGGCCGCGCGGTTCTTCTCCAGCAGGTCGTCGTCCGGGACGATGGCGACCGTGGGCAGGGCCGGCTCGATCAGGGCCAGCGGGCCGTGCTTGAGCTCGGAGGCGGGGTAGGCCTCGGCGTGGATGTAGGAGACCTCCTTGAGCTTCAGGGAGGCCTCGCGCGCCACCGGGTAACCCCGGACGCGGCCGATGAAGAGCATCGAGCGGGCGTCGGCGTACTGCTGGGCCAGCTTCTTGATCTCCTCCTCCTGCTCCATGATCTCGGCGATCTGACCCGGGAGGCGGCGCAGGCCCTCGATGATCCGCTTGCCGTCGCTGACCGACAGGTCGCGGGTGCGGCCCAGGTGCAGGGCGAGCAGGGCGAAGGCGACCGTGGTGTTGGTGAAGCACTTGGTGGACACCACGCACACCTCGGGACCGGCGTGCACGTAGACGCCGCCGTCCGCCTCGCGGGCGATGGCGGAGCCGACCACGTTGACCACGCCCAGCACCCGCGCGCCCTTGCGCTTCAGCTCCTGCACGGCCGCCAGCACGTCGTACGTCTCACCGGACTGCGAGACCGCGACGTAGAGGGTGTCGGGGTCGACGACCGCGTTGCGGTAGCGGAACTCCGAGGCCGGTTCGGCGTCGGCGGGGATGCGCGCCAGCTCCTCGATCATCTGCGCGCCGATCATGCCGGCGTGGTACGAGGTGCCGCAGCCGAGGATCTTCACGCGGCGGATCCGGCGCGCCTCGCGGGCGTCCAGGTTGAGGCCGCCGAGGTGCACGGTGGAGAAGCGGTCGTCGATCCGGCCGCGCAGCACGCGGTCCACGGCCTCGGCCTGCTCGTGGATCTCCTTGTGCATGTAGGTGTCGTGGCCGCCCATGTCGTACGAGGCCGCCTCCCACTCCACGGTGGTCGGCTCGGCGGTCGTACGGGTGCCCTCGGTGGTGTAGGTGCGGAAGTCGTCCGCCTTGAGGGTGGCCATCTCGCCGTCGTCCAGCGTGACTATCTGCCGGGTGTGGGCGACCAGCGCGGCGATGTCGGAGGCGACGAACATCTCCTTCTCGCCGATGCCGAGGACGACCGGCGAGCCGTTGCGGGCCACGACGATGCGGTCGGGGAAGTCGGCGTGCAGCACGGCGATGCCGTAGGTGCCCTCGATGAGGCGCACGGTCTCGCGGACCTTGTCCTCGAGCTTCTCCGCCTGCGAACGGGCGATGAGGTGGGTGAGGACCTCGGTGTCCGTCTCGGAGAGGAACTCGACGCCGTCCGCCTCCAGCTTGCGGCGCAGGTCGCCGGCGTTGTCGATGATGCCGTTGTGGACGACGGCGACCTTGCCGCCGGCGTCCAGGTGCGGGTGGGCGTTCACGTCGGAGGGGGCGCCGTGGGTGGCCCAGCGGGTGTGGGCGATGCCGGTCGTGCCCTTGAAGCGCGCGGGGACCTTGGCCTCCAGGTCGCGCACCCGGCCCTTGGCCTTGACCATCTTCAGGCCGGCCGTCTTCGGGGACGTGACGGCGATGCCCGCCGAGTCGTAGCCGCGGTACTCCAGGCGCTGCAGGCCCTCGAGCAGCAGGGGCGCGACCTCACGCCTGCCGATGTATCCGACGATTCCGCACATGTGGGTATGTTCCTAGCCGTAGACGATGCGGCGCAGCTGCCGGAGCGAGAGCTCGGGCGGCGCCACCGCTCGGTATCTGAGGTCCGCCTCGATCCGTTCGAAGATCGTCGCGTTCACCAGGCCCTGGGCCTGGAGCTCGCGGTGGCGGCGACGGACGTATTCCTCGGTCGTCTCGTCGAAGTAGGCGAGCACGTCCTGGATCACCCGCAGCGCCTCGCCCCGGCTGAGGGGCGTGGAGCGCGCCAGATGATCGACAAGTTCCTCGTGCACCCGATGATTTTGAGGTTCCGGAGGCCGATGCGCAAGAATCGTGCCCGATATCGGGCAGGCCGGGGCGGTCGGGTGCTACAGGCGCTTGAGGATCGCCTGTTTGGCGAGGGTGAACTCCTCGTCCGTGAGGACCCCCGACCGGTGCAGTTCACCCAGCTCCCGCAGCCGCCGCAGCAGCGCGTCGTGGTCGTCCCCCGCGGGGCGGGGGGCCGGCTGCCGACCGGCCTCCGGTTCCGGTTCGCCGGCGGGGCCGGCCGGGTGCGGCAGGCGGGCCTGGACGGCGGCGGCGACCAGCGCCATCAGCGGGTCCTTCTTGAAGCCCCACAGCTCCACCGAGTGGGGGTCGTACTTGGCCGGGGCCTTGGTCGGGGCGTGCCGCACATGGAAGCGCAGGTGCCCGTTCTCCAGTCCGGCCGCGGGCTGCCACTCCACGGCGGTCAGGTCCGTCACCGCCAGGGTGCGGCTGCCGGCGGCGGCCTTGGCGTCCTCCGTCTTCCAGTTCCACTCCAGCCGGACCCGCTCGCCGTCGAAGCTCACCGTGCCGTCCCCGGCGGAGACGGACAGCGGCACGGACGGGCCGGGCAGCAGGTACTCGGCGACCGGGTCGGAGGGGACCTGGTCCAGCAGCAGGGCGGTGCGGACCTCCTCCGTGAAGTACTCGGCCACGCCGTACCGGTCGGAGTCGACGATCAGCTGGTAGGGATCGTGCGGCTCGGTGAGCCGGCCGCCCGTCGCCTGCAGCAGCGGGTCGGCGCCGTCGCGCAGCCGCAGCCTGAGCCGCCCCGCCTTCTTGCCCTGTTCGAACGATATCCCCGATAACGCGGCGAGGGGCAGCACCAGTTCACCCAGGGTCCTGCGCAGCAGGCCGACGTTCTTGTCCCGGCCGGGAGTCAGCCGCAGTGCCTCCCCGTCGAAGGTCCACGTACCGTCCTTCTGGATGATTTCCGCCATGGGGTGATTGTTCCACCGGACCGCGGGGCTTTGGGGTGCGCACAGCGGCGGGCACCCCGGAGGACCGTACTCCGGGGTGCCCGCGCGTTCGTGGGTCAGAACCGGGCGAGGGGGTTCTTCAGGGTGCCGATCAGCTGGAGGGCGCCGGAGGGGTCCGCCAGGTCGACCATCTGCCTGTTGTCGCGCAGCTGGAGGCGGTTCAGGCAGGACAGGGCGAACTCCGGCGCGAACATGTCGTACCGGGCGAACTTGTCGGCCAGTCCGGGCACCGACGCCTGGTACTCGCGGGTGACCTCCGCGACCGTGCGCCAGAAGCCGTCCTCGTCCAGGACGCCCTCCTCGGCCAGGTTCGCGGCCAGGAAGCGGAAGAAGCAGTCGAAGACGTCCGTGAAGACCGACAGCAGCTTCGTGTCGTCCGGCACCTCCACCCGGATGCGGGCGACCTCCGGCGGCAGCACCGCGTCGGGGTCCATCACCGCGATCTCCTCGGCGATGTCCTTGTAGATCGCGCGCCGCACCACGCCGTCCGCCAGCACGAGGATCACGTTCTCGCCGTGCGGCATGTACACCAGGTCGTAGGCGTAGAAGCTGTGCAGCAGCGGCACGTAGTACGCGCGCAGGTAGTGGCGCAGCCACTCGGCCGGGGCGAGTCCGGAGCGGGCGATCAGCGCCGCCGCGACGGAGGTGCCCTCGTGGTCGACGTGGACCAGTGAGGCCATGGTGGCCAGGGACTCGCCGTCCTCCAGGGACGGCACCGGGCTCTCCCGCCACAGCGCGGCCAGCATCTTGCGGTACGGCGAGTAGCGGTCCGTGGCCTGCTCGTACTCCAGGTGCCGGTAGCCCACGGCGGCCCGCTCGCGGATGATCGACAGACCCGTGGCCCGCAGCACCGGGTCGCTCTCGACGAGCTGTGCCAGCCAGTCGTTGATCGCCGGGGTCGCCTCCATGTAGGCGGCGGACAGGCCCCTCATGAAGCCCATGTTGAGGACGGACAGGGCCGTCTTCACGTAGTGCTTCCCGGGGTGCGACCGGTTGAAGAAGGTGCGGATGGACTGCTGGGCCAGGTACTCGTCGTCGCCCTCGCCCAGGCAGACCAGGTGCCGGCGGGCGACCTCGGCGGCGAAGGTGACGGACAGCTTGTTCCACCACTGCCAGGGGTGGACGGGGATGAGGAGGTAGTCGGCGGGGTCGAGGTCCTGCGCACGCAGGATCGCGTGGAACCCCTCGACGGTCTCCTCGCCCAGTTCCTGCCGCACGAACGACTCGTACTCGATGCCCACGCCCGCCGTGAACGCGGCCCGCGAGCGGTGGGCGGCCAGCCACACCAGCTTCACCGGGGTCGCCGTCTCCGGCGCGTACGCGTGGTACTCGTGGACGCCGAAGCCGAGCCGCCCGTTGTTGGCGACGAAGCAGGGGTGGCCCTCGGTCATGCCGGTCTCGACGGCCTGGAAGCCCGCGTCGATCAGCTCACCGGCCGGCACCTGCGGCTTGGTGAGCTTGTAGCAGGTGCCGGAGAGGGTGGAGGAGATCTCCTCCAGGTAGACCGGCAGGATCTCGTCGCTCAGGCCCAGGGACTTCCGCAGCTCGACGAAGAAGTCCAGGGCGGCGAGGTCGAGTTCGGCGTCGTCGCGGTGGCGGGTGATCGAGTCGGCGTCGACCGCCCAGTGGTCCAGGGCGCGCCGCGTGGCCGTGAAGGTGTACCGGGTCCGGCCGTCGTCGCTGTGGACGGCGTACCGGCCGTCGCCGGCGGCCTGCGGCGTGATGAGCCGCTCGTGGGCGAACTCGGCGAGTGCCTTGCGGATCAGCAGGCGGTTGGCCCGCGCCCAGCGGTGGGGGGACAGGTGCGCCACGGCGTCGGACGGGGTCATGCGGATGCTCCTCGGGTGGCCTCGAACTGTTCGCGCGTGCAGAAGCTCAGCAGCGCGCGCTTCTCCGGCTTGTCGATCTCCCGTTCGGGGACGAAGCCCACGGCCTCGTTGAGCGCGTGCACGGCCTTGTTGCCGACGTCCGGTTCGACCACGACCCGCCGGGTGGCGGGGTCGGCGAACAGCTCCTCCATCACGGCCGTGATGACGGCCCGGGTGAAGCCGTGGACGGGGCGGTCGGTGGGGGCGACCAGGAAGTGCATGCCGACATCGCCGGGCTCGGGGTCGTACAGGCCGGCGAGTTCGACGTACCGGGGGTCGTACGTCTCCATCAGGAACGCGGGTGCGCCGTCGTGCAGGCCGATGAAGGCGTGGTGGTGCTCCTCGGCGGCGATGCGCAGGTACTCGCGCTCCACGTCCTGGAGCGTCGCGTCCTGCATCATCCAGTACGCCGCCTTGGGGTCGGTGACCCAGCGGTGCAGCAGCCCGGCGTCCTTCGGCGGGTCCAGGGGGCGGACGGTGAACGTACCGATGCTCATACGGAGAACTCCTGGAACGCGATGCTCTTCTCGACCGGGTAGTACTCGGTGCCCAGCAGCTCACGGATGATGGAGGTGTTGCGGTACGGGCCCATGCCCAGGTCGGGGCTGGTGACGCTGTGGGTGTGGACGCCCGCGTTCTGCAGGAAGACGCCCCGGCCGGTGACGTCGATGGCGTAGTTGCGGGCGACGTCGAAGCGGCCGTGGCCGTCGAAGCGGATCCGGTCGCGGACCGGGTCGAGGAACGCCGGCGGCTCGTAGTGGTAGCCGGTGGCCAGGACCAGGCCCTCGGTGCGGATCTCGAAGTCCTTGTCCTGCTCGTCCTGGTGGAAGCCGAGCGTGTAGGCACCGTCCTCGTACCGGGCCGTGTTCAGGGACGAGTTGGTGAGCAGCCTGGTGGGGACCGGCCGGTCGCCGCTCTCGACGTCCTTCTGGTACAGCAGGTCGAAGATCGCGTCGATCAGTTCCGAGTTGATGCCCTTGAACAGGCCCTTCTGCTGCTTCTCCAGCCGGTAGCGGGTCTGCTCGGGCAGGGCACGGAAGTAGTCGATGTAGTCCGGGGACGTCATCTCCAGGGTCAGCTTGGTGTACTCCAGCGGGAAGAACCGCGGGGAGCGGGTGACCCAGTTGAGCTGGTAGCCGTGGACGTCGATCTCGGAGAGCAGCTCGTAGTAGATCTCGGCGGCGCTCTGCCCGCTGCCGACGACCGTGACCGACTTCTTCTTCTGCAGCTCCGCCTTGCGGTGCATGTACTGCGCGGTGTGGAAGAGGTCGCCGTCCAGTCCGCGGCAGGGCTCGGGGAGATACGGCACGGTGCCGGTGCCGAGCACCAGGTGCCGGGCGCGGTACGTCCGCCCGGCCGCCGTCGCCACCGCGTACAGGCCGTCGGCCTCGTCGTACGTCACCTCGGTGACCGTCGTGCCGAAGCGGATGCTGCCGAGCTTGGCGGCGGCCCAGCGGCAGTAGTCGTCGTACTCCACCCGCAGCGGGTAGAAGTTCTCGCGTATGTAGAACGAGTACAGGCGGCCCTTCTCCTTCAGGTAGTTGAGGAAGGAGTAGGGGGACGTGGGGTCGGCGAGGGTGACCAGGTCCGACATGAACGGCGTCTGGAGGTGCGCGCCGTCGAGGAACATCCCGGCGTGCCAGGCGAAGTCCGGCTTGGACTCCAGGAAGACGCCGTTCAGTTCGGCGATCGGCTCGGTGAGGCAGGCGAGGCCGAGATTGAAGGGGCCCAGCCCGATGCCCACGAAGTCGTAGGTGGTGTCCGGGGCTTCAGCAAGCGCGGTCAAGGGACTCTCCCAGGTACTGCTCGGCGTGGCCGGCGATCAGGTCGAGGACGGCGGAGATGTCGGCCGTCGTGGTCTCGGGGTTCAGCAGGGTGAACTTCAGGTAGTGGCGTCCGGCCACCTTGGTGCCCGCGACGACCGCGTCACCGGAGGCGAACAGGGCCTTGCGGGCGTGGAGGTTGGCGCGGTCGATCTCGGCGGGGTCGGTGACGGCCGCCGGGACGTAGCGGAAGACGAGGGTGGAGAGGCGGGGCGCGACCACGACGTCGAAGCGCGGGTCGGCGGCGAGCAGCTTCCAGCCCTCCGCGGCCAGGTCGCACACCTCGTCGAAGAGGCGGCCGATGCCGTCGGCGCCCATCACGCGCAGGGTCATCCACAGTTTGAGGGCGTCGAAGCGGCGGGTGGTCTGCAGGGACTTGTCGACCTGGTTGGGGATGCGCTCGGCCACCGTGCGGCGCGGGTTGAGGTACTCGGCGTGGTAGGTGGCGTGTCGCAGCGTGGCGGTGTCGCGGACCAGTACGGCCGACGAACTGACCGGCTGGAAGAAGGACTTGTGGTAGTCGACGGTGACGGAGTCGGCGCGCTCGATGCCGTCGATGCGGTCGCGGTACCTCAGTGAGGCGAGCAGACCGCAGCCGTAGGCGGCGTCGACGTGCATCCAGGCGCCGTACCGCTCGCACAGTGCGGCGATCTCGGGCAGCGGGTCGATGGAGCCGAAGTCGGTGGTGCCGGCGGTGGCGACGACGGACATGGGGACCAGGCCCGCCTCGGTGCAGCGCTCCAGCTCGCGGGCGAGGGCGACGGTCTGCATCCGCTTGTCGTGGTCGACGGGGATCGACACCACGGCGTCGGGCCCGAGGCCGAGCAGTTTCGCGGACTTCTGCACGCTGAAGTGGCTCACCTCGGAGGCGAAGACGCGCAGTCTCGCCAGGTCGTCGGTCTTGGCCTCCTCACGGGCCAGCAGCAGCGCCTGGAGGTTGGACTGGCTGCCGCCGGAGGTGAACACGCCGTCGGCGGCGGAGCCGAGGCCGATGCGGCGGGTCGTCCAGTCGATGAGCTTGCGCTCGATGAGGGTGCCGCCGGCCGACTGGTCCCAGGTGTCCAGGGAGGAGTTGACGGCGGAGAGCACCGCCTCGCCGAGCAGGGCCGGGATGACGACCGGGCAGTTGAGGTGGGCGAGGTAGCGGGGGTGGTGGAAGTAGATCGCGTCCCGGAGGTAGACGTCCTCCAGTTCGTCCAGCACCGCGGTGGTGTCGTGCAGGGGCCGGTCGAGGTCGATCGCGTCGATGCGGGGGGCGAGGCCGTCGGCCGTGACGCCGGTGAACGGCCTCTCTGCGGTGGCGAGTTTGGCCGCCACCCGCTCGACTCCCTCGGTCACGGAGCGGCGGTAGTGCTCCGCGGTGGTGTCGTTGAGCAGGTGCGAGCGCATGTGGGGGTCCTCCGGTGGGACGGGCCGGTGCGGGGAGCGGGCCAGTGCGTGACTTAGGTTAGCCTAACCTGAGCCAAGTGAAGGTATTCCGCGTTCGACCGTGACCGTGGTCACTCGGTCACGGGGTTGACGTGACGCCAACTCCCTTACACGTCAACCCTGTTCGCGCAACTGCTCCTCCGTCAGACCGCGTCGCCAGTAGCCCACGAACGTCACGCGCCGGCGGTCGACACCCCGCTCACCGACGAAGTGGCGCCGCAGCTGCTTCACACAGCCGGACTCACCGGCGATCCAGACGTACGGCCGCTCGGCGTGCGGGAGTTCGGCGGCGCGCAGGACCTCCAGCGCCATCGGGGAGGCGTCCGCGCCCGCCGCCGCGGCGTCCCGGACGAACCAGGTGATCTCCGCGTCGGCGGCGGTCGGCAGGTCCTGCACGTCACCCGCGTGCGGCACCTCCAGCCACACCCGGGCCCGCAGACCGGCGGGGAGCGCCTCGAGGACGGCGGCGGTGGCGGGCAGGGCGGTCTCGTCGGCCCACAGGAGCACCAGGTCGGTGTCCTCGGGCGGACGGAAGCGGATCGCGCGGTTGTCGCCGATCGCGGGACCGAGCAGCAGGACCCGGTCACCGGCCGTCGCGCGGGAGGCCCAGCGGGAGGCCGGACCGGCCTCGGCGGACGTGCCGCCCTCCTCGGCGACACCGTGCAGCACGAAGTCGATGTCGACCTCGGTGGTGCACCCCAGGGCGTCGGCGCGCGACGCCCTCAGGGTGTACGAACGCATCACCGCCCGGACGTCGTCGGGCAGTTCACGCCAGCCCTGCCACCAGTCGTCACCGCGTTCGAGCGGCACGACCGGCTCGCTCTGCCCCGGGTGGGGCAGGAACAGCGACAGGGACTGGTCGTGCCCGTCGGAGTGGAAGTCGCGCAGTTCGGGGCCGGTGAAGGTGACCCGGACCAGGGACGGGCCGAGCCGCCTCGTCGCTGCGACCTGGAGGGAGAAGAAGCGGAACGGGGCGGCTACGGCAGTGGTCACGTATGGCTCCGGGGCAGGAGGGTTCTGTCGGGGAGGGTCAGCTGACCTTCTTGGCCTTCTCGATGGCCTCGGCGAGCGCCTCGACCGGCGCGACGCACTTGTCGTAGGACAGGATCGGCTCGGTGGACCGGGCGATGACCTGGCCGGCCTTGACCGCGGGCAGTTCCTTCCAGGTCGCCTCGGTGATGTCGGCGGGCTGGATGGCGGAGGTGCGGTCGTCCATCATGATGACGTCCGCCTTGTGCTTGTCGACGTTCTCCCAGCTGAGGCTCTCGAACCAGCCGCCGGTGGCCTTCTTGGCCTCCTCGGTCGGCTCGACGAAGTCCACGCCGAGGGCCTTGAAGTACTCCAGGTCGACGGAGAGGTTGGTGCCGGAGACGTAGAAGAGCTCGGGGCTCGCCGAGCCGACCAGCACCTTGATGCCGGGGTTGGCCTTGACGGCCTTGCGCAGCCGCTCCGAGGCCTCCTCGAAGCGCTTCTTGGCGTCGGTGACCTTGGCGGCCTTCATGTCGGCGCCGAGCGACTCCGCCAGTTCCCACATCCGCTGGAGCGGGCCGGTCAGCTGACGGTCGTAGACGGAGATACCGACGCTCGGGGCGAGCTTGGCGATCTTGTCCTTGGACGCCTCGGGGACGTACCAGAGGGTGCCGGCGTCGTCGAACATCGTGGAGATCAGGACGTCGGGCGCGAGCGTCGCGTACTTCTCGACGTTGAACTGGTCCCAGACGTTGCCGAGGATGGTCACCTTGCTGATGTCCATGTCGCCGGCCTGGACGTCGGCCTTGCCGTCCTTGGTCTCCGTCGGCCCGAAGACACCCTTGACCTGCACGCCGTAGTCGTACAGCGCGGCGGCGACACCGGTGAACGCGACGATGTTCGCGGGCTTCTTGTCCAGCTTCACCGTGGTGCCGCGGTCGTCCTTGAAGCTCCAGGGGCCGGACGCCGCTCCGTCCTTCGACCCCGAGTCGCCGCTTTTCGCGCTGTCGTCACCACAGGCCGCGAGCGCGGCGCCGAGTCCGAGGACGCCGCCGGCGGCGAGCAGTCCACGACGGGAGAGGCGGGCGGTTCTGGCGTTCGACATGGGTCGGTCTGCTTTCATGCGTGCGGAGCCGATGGGTGCGCGGTGACGGCTCCCTGGGCCGGAAACAGCCTTAGGTTAGCCTAACCTCATGATCTGTCCAGAGGGCGCCCG
Organism: Streptomyces sp. NPDC041124; assembly: GCF_055592385.1. Taxonomy (NCBI): domain Bacteria; kingdom Bacillati; phylum Actinomycetota; class Actinomycetes; order Kitasatosporales; family Streptomycetaceae; genus Streptomyces; species Streptomyces sp. NPDC041124. The sequence continues at coordinate 294,950 of NZ_JBVIYR010000007.1, read as the reverse complement.
GAATGCATCCCCCGTGAAGGCCCCTCCCGCACCGTGATCAGGGTCACGCGGCGCTTCACGTCGAAGGGAAGGCGCCCCGGTCCCTGCCGTAACGGGTGAAGGCGGCGGTGTCCACCGTCCACGGGCCGAACGGGACCGAATCACCGAAGATGTACGGCTCCTTGACGCTGTAACGGTTACCGCACGGGGCCGAATGCACCTCGATCGTGCCAGTGCGGGGATCGACGATCAGGTAGCGGGGGATGCCCATCGCGGGGTACTCGGCGAGCTTGTCGCCGTAGTCGTTGTTCGGGTTGGACGGGGAGACGATCTCGATGACCGCCAGGACCTGCGTCGCGTCGACGGCGAGGCCTTCCTCGTCGAGAACGGACTCGGGGATGACGACGGCGTCCGGGCGTCGCATGCGACCGATCGCGGGGTGCTCGATCTCGGGGCCGTTCGCGCAGGCGTAGCCCGGGTGGGTGGTGAGGAGCTGCTCGTCCAGCTGCTTGCAGATGCGTCGGACGATGCCCTCGTGCCGCTTCGACGGGCACATCATGGCCAGTATCGGACCCGATGGGCCGATCTCGACGCTCCAGGCACCTTCCAGCTGCTCGGCGTGGGCCCCGAGCTGCTCGGCGATCGCGCGCATCCTCGTGTAGTCCATGCCTTCAGCCTACCGACGGCCTCGCTCCGTGGCCGTCCGGATCCACGGTGTGACCGGCCCTGTCCGGCGCCCTCGCCGAGCGGACGGCCGGCCGACCCGCGGCGGGTGCGGGCCGGCCGTCCGGGGCTCAGCCCGACAGGCCCAACTCCCGTGCGATCAGCATGCGCTGGACCTCGCTCGTGCCCTCGCCGATCTCCAGGATCTTGGAGTCCCGCCACATGCGGGCCACCGGGTACTCGTTCATGAAGCCGTAGCCGCCATGGATCTGGGTGGCGTCGCGGGCGTTGTCCACGGCGACCGTCGACGAGTACAGCTTGGCCAGCGCCGCCTCCCTCTTGAAGGGCTCGCCCGCCACCAGCCGGCTCGCCGCGTCCCGCCAGGCGAGGCGGGACGTGTGGGCCTTCATCTCCATGTCGGCGATCTTGAACTGGATCGCCTGGTTGGCACCGATCGGCCGCCCGAACGCGTGCCGCTCCTTGGCGTACTTCACCGACTCGTCGACACAGCCCTGCGCCAGGCCCGTGCCCAGCGCGGCGATGGCGATCCGGCCCTCGTCCAGGATGCGCAGGAACTGGGCGTAGCCGCGGCCCTCTTCGCCGAGCAGGTTGGCGGCCGGGACCCGGACGTCGGCGAAGGACAGCTCACGCGTGTCCGAGGCGTTCCAGCCGACCTTCGAGTACGGCGCCGCGACCGTGAAGCCCGGCGTCCCCGACGGGACGATGATCGCGGAGATCAGCGGCTTGCCGTCCGGCTTGCGGCCGGTGACCGCGGTGACCGTGACCAGGCCCGTGATGTCGGTGCCCGAGTTGGTGATGAAGCACTTGGTGCCGTTGATGACCCACTCGTTCGTCGACTCGTCCAGCCGCGCCGTCGTACGGGTCGCGCCCGCGTCGCTGCCGCCGTCCGGCTCGGTCAGGCCGAACGCGCCCAGGATCTCGCCCGAGCACAGCCGGGGGAGCCACTCGCGCTTCTGCTCCTCGGTGCCGAACAGGTGCAGCGGCATCGCGCCCAGCGAGACGCCCGCCTCCAGCGTGATGGCCACCGAGGAGTCGACCCGGGCCAGTTCCTCCAGGGCCACGCCGAGGGCGAAGTAGTCGCCGCCCATGCCGCCGTACTCCTCCGGGAACGGCAGGCCGAACAGGCCCATGCGGCCCATCTCCCGCACTATCTCGTACGGGAACTCGTGCCGCTCGTAGAAGTCACCGATCTTCGGTGCCACCACGTCGTGGGCGAACTCCTCGACCGTGCGGCGGAGTTCTTCCAGTTCGGGGGAGAGCTTGTGGTCCATGGTCGTTCACGACTCCTGGTGGGAGAGGGCTCGGACGGTGCGGGACGGGCTGGTTCGGCCCAGGTGGGCGGCCATCCAGACGCTTGTGGCGACCAGACGGCCGAGGTCGACCCCGGTGTCGATGCCGAGGCCACGCAGCATCCACACGAGGTCTTCGGTGGCGAGATTGCCGGTGGCGGACTTCGCGTACGGGCAGCCGCCCAGACCGCCGGCGGAGGCGTCGACCGTGGTGACGCCCTGCTGGAGCGCGGCCAGCGTGTTGGACAGGGCCTGCCCGTAGGTGTCGTGGAAGTGCACGCCCAGCGCGGAGACGGGCACGTCCGCCGCGGTAAGCGCGGTGAGCAGGGCCGTCACATGGCCCGGGGTGGCCACCCCGATGGTGTCGCCCAGGCTCAGTTCGTCGCAGCCCATGTCCAGCAGGGCCCGGCACACCCGCACCACCTGCGGGACGGGGACCGCGCCCTCCCACGGGTCGCCGAAGCACATCGAGAGGTAGCCGCGGACGTGCACGTCCGCCGCCTTCGCCCGGCTCACCACCGGCTCGAACATGGCCAGCGCCTCGTCCACCGTGCGGTTGAGGTTGGCCCGGGCGAAGGACTCCGTGGCGCTGGCGAACACCGCGACCCGCCGGGCGCCGAGCGCCAGCGCACGGTCCAGTCCCCGCTCGTTCGGCACCAGCACCGGCAGCTCGACGGGCAGGTCCGCGACGGAAGGGTACAGCTCCTCGGCGTCCGCGAGCTGGGGCACCCATGTGGGGTGCACGAAGCTGGTCGCCTCGATGGTGGTCAGACCGGTGGAGGCCAGACGGCGGACGAACTCCGTCTTCACGGCCGTCGGGACGGTCGCCTTCTCGTTCTGCAGGCCGTCGCGGGCACCCACCTCGTGGATCCGCACCCGAGCGGGCAGTCCCGCCGCCGGTACGACCATGGGCAGGCCCGGTTCCGGAGTGTTCACGCCGTCTCCTCCTCCACGGGTGCGATGACCGCGAGCACCTGGTCCATGGCGACCGTCGTGCCCGGGGCCACGTCCAGCTCGGTGACCGTGCCGGCGTGCGGGGCGGAGATGACGTGCTCCATCTTCATCGCCTCCACCACCAGCAGGCTCTGTCCGGCGGCCACCTCGTCGCCGACGGCCACCTTCACCACCGTCACGGTGCCCGGCATCGGCGCGGTCAGCGAGTCGGCGCCCGCCTGGCCCGCCCGGGTGAGGGACGCGGCGACCGGGTCGTGGTCCCGCACGTGCCAGGCGTCGCCGTCCCGGCCGATCCAGTCGGCGGCGCGGTGGAAGGTGTGCCGGACGCCGTCCAGCGTCACCGCCACCTGGTCGTCGGTGACCGTGTGGGCGCCGCACGGGATGTGCTCCACCGGGTCCGTGACGCGCAGGTGGAAGGCGGCCGGTTTCGGGGTGCCGCCCATGCGCCAGCCGTCCGGCACCGAGAAGGGGTCCGTCCAGCCGTCGCCGCGCGGACGCAGCGCCTCCAGGCGCACGGCCGCCGCGGCCTCGTACACCTCGCCGGGGACCTCGGCCGGCACCAGGCCCTGCGCCTCGCGCTCCACCAGCCCGGTGTCCATGTCGCCGCTCACCACCGCCGGATGGGCCAGCAGCCGCCGCAGGAACCCCGCGTTGGTCTGCACGCCCAGCGTGACCGTCTCCGCCAGGGCCGCCCGGAGCTTGCGCAGCGCGGTCGCCCGGTCGGGTCCGTACGCGATCACCTTGGAGAGCATCGGGTCGTAGAGGCTGCCGACCTCCGTGCCCTCGCTCAGCCCGGAGTCGGTGCGCACCCCGTCGCCCTGCGGCTCGCGCAGTCTCAGCACCGTGCCCCCGGAGGGGAGGAAGCCCCGGGCCGGGTCCTCGGCGCAGATGCGGGCCTCGACCGCGTGCCCGGTGAGCCGGACGTCGTCCTGCCCGAACGCCAGCGGCTCGCCCGCCGCCACCCGCAGCTGCCACTCCACCAGGTCGAGTCCCGTGACCAGTTCGGTGACCGGGTGTTCCACCTGGAGGCGGGTGTTCATCTCCATGAAGTAGTACGAGGAGGGGTCGTTGCCCGGGACGATGAACTCCACCGTGCCCGCGCCCCGGTAGCCGCAGGAGCGGGCCGCCTGGACCGCCGCCTCGCCCATCGCGGCCCGGGTCTCCTCGTCGAGGAGCACACTGGGCGCCTCCTCGATGATCTTCTGGTGGCGCCGCTGGAGGGAGCACTCGCGCTCGCCGAGGTGGACCACGCCCCCGTGCCCGTCGGCCAGCACCTGGATCTCGATGTGCCGGGGCCGGTCGATCCACCGCTCGACGAGCAGCGTGTCGTCACCGAAGGAGGCGCGGGCCTCGCGGCGCGCGGCGGCGATCTCGTCGGCCAGCAGCGAGGCGTCCCGCACCAGCCGCATGCCCTTGCCGCCACCGCCCGCGGACGGCTTCAGCAGCACCGGCACGCCGATCTCCCGGGCGGCCTCGGCGAGCTGCTCGTCGGTCAGTCCGCTGCCGCTGGAGCCGGGCACGACCGGCACGCCGGCCGCCTTCACCGTCTCCTTGGCGCGGATCTTGTCGCCCATCAGCGCGATGGCGTCCGCCGGGGGCCCGATGAACACCAGCCCCGCCTCGGCGCACGCCCGCGCGAAGCCCGCGTTCTCGGCCAGGAAGCCGTACCCGGGGTGGACCGCCTGCGCGCCGGTGCGGGCGGCGGCCTCCAGCAGCCGCTCCACCGACAGGTAGCTCTCGGAGGCGGCCGCGGGCCCGATCCGCACCGCCGTGTCGGCCTCCCGTACGTGCCGGGCGTCGGCGTCCGCGTCGGAGTACACGGCCACCGAGCGCACGCCCATCGACCGCAGGGTGCGGATGACGCGGACCGCGATCTCGCCCCGGTTGGCCACCAGCACCGTCTCGAACATCTGCTCTGTCATCGTCAGGGGTCCCCTCACATCCGGAAGACGCCGAACTGGGGGTCACCCAGGGGCGCGTTGGCGCACGCGGTCAGGGCCAGGCCCAGCACCTGCCGGGTGTCCATCGGGTCGATCACGCCGTCGTCCCAGAGGCGGGCCGTCGCGTAGTAGGCGTTCCCCTGACGCTCGTACTGGGCGCGGATCGGGGCCTTGAAGGCGTCCTCGTCCTCGGCCGGCCACTCCTCGCCGCGCCCTTCGAGCTGGTCCCGTTTGACGGTGGCGAGGACGGAGGCGGCCTGCTCGCCGCCCATCACGGAGATCTTCGCGTTGGGCCACATCCACAGGAAGCGCGGCGAGTACGCCCGCCCGCACATCGAGTAGTTGCCCGCCCCGTAGGACCCGCCGACCACCACCGTCAGCTTCGGCACGCGGGTGCAGGCGACCGCGGTGACCATCTTGGCGCCGTGCTTGGCGATGCCGCCCGCCTCGTAGTCCCGGCCGACCATGAAGCCCGAGATGTTCTGCAGGAACAGCAGCGGGATGCCGCGCTGGTCGCACAGCTCGATGAAGTGGGCGCCCTTCTGGGCGGACTCGGAGAACAGGATGCCGTTGTTGGCGACGATCCCCACCGGGTGGCCGTGGATCCGCGCGAAGCCGGTGACCAGGGTCTGCCCGAACTCCGGCTTGAACTCGGCGAAGCGGGAGCCGTCGGTGATCCGCGCGATGATCTCCCGCACGTCGTAGGGGGTGCGGGAGTCGACCGGCACCGCCCCGTACAGCCCCGCCGCGTCCACCTTGGGCTCGACGGCCGGCCCGACGCTCCAGGGGAGGGAACCCCGCGCGGGGAGGGTGGAGACGATGGTGCGCACGATCCTGAGCGCGTGCGCGTCGTCCTCCGCGAGGTGGTCGGTCACGCCGGAGACCCGGGAGTGGACCTCGCCGCCGCCCAGCTCCTCCGCCGTCACCACCTCACCGGTGGCGGCCTTCACCAGCGGCGGGCCGCCGAGGAAGATGGTGCCCTGGTTCCGGACGATCACCGCCTCGTCGCTCATCGCCGGGACGTACGCCCCGCCCGCCGTGCAGGAGCCGAGGACCGCCGCGATCTGCGGGATGCCGGCGCCGGACATCCGGGCCTGGTTGTAGAAGATCCGCCCGAAGTGGTCCCGGTCCGGGAACACCTCGTCCTGCATCGGCAGGAACGCGCCGCCCGAGTCCACCAGGTAGACACAGGGCAGCCGGTTGTCGAGGGCCACCTCCTGCGCGCGCAGGTGCTTCTTCACCGTCATCGGGTAGTACGTGCCGCCCTTGACGGTGGCGTCGTTGGCCACGACCACGCACTCCCGGCCGGAGACCCGGCCGATCCCGGCGATCACCCCGGCCGCCGGGGCCTGCCCCTCGTACATCCCGTCGGCCGCCAGCGGGGCCAGCTCCAGGAAGGGCGAGCCGGGGTCGAGGAGCGTGTCCACGCGGTCGCGCGGGAGCAGTTTCCCGCGCGCCGTGTGCCGTGCCCGCGCCCGCTCGCCGCCGCCGAGCGCCGCCGCGGCCAGCTTGCCGCGCAGCTCCCCGACGAGGGCGCGGTGCGCCTCCTCGTTGGCCCGAAAGGACTCCGACGCGGGATCTGCCGCGCTGTGAAGCTCCGGTGCCTCGTGCATCCTGCGGGTCCCCTCACCTTGTTAATGAGCGTTAACGCATTTCCTCCAGGTTAACGACCGCTAACCTCCCTGTCTAGAATCGTCTTCATGGCCACCAGAACCGACGCCCCCACCCGCCGCGAACAGATCCTCAAGGAGGCCGCCCGGCTCTTCGCCGAGCGCGGCTTCCACGGCGTCGGGGTCGACGAGATAGGCGCGGCGGTCGGCATCAGCGGGCCCGGGCTCTACCGGCACTTCGCGGGCAAGGACGCGATGCTCGCGGAGTTGCTGGTGGGGATCAGCGGCCAGCTGCTGACCGGCGCGAAGCAGCGCCTGAAGGAGGCCGGGGACGGGCCGGCCCCGGAGGCGGTCCTCGACTCGCTGATCGAGGGGCACATCGACTTCGCGCTCGACGACCGTCCCCTGATCACCCTGCACGACCGTGAGCTGGACCGCCTCCGGGACAGCGACCGCAAGCTGGTCCGCCAGCTGCAGCGGCAGTACGTGGAGCTGTGGGTGGAGGTGGTCCGCGCGCTCTATCCGCAGCTGGCCGAACCGGCCGCCCGCTCGGCCGTGCACTCGGTGTTCGGCCTGCTCAACTCCACCCCGCACCTGGCCCGCCCGGGCGCCCTCCCCGGCCGGGCGACGACGGCCGGGCTGCTGCACCGGATGGCGCGGGGCGCGTTCGACGCGGCGGGGGCGGCGCCCGCGGCGTGACGAGCGTGACGAGCGTTACGGGGGTCGCGGGGGCCGCACTCTGGACGCCTGTGGATACTCGCCGGTATCTTTGTCTGAGCAAGCGCTTAGACATGCCTAGGGTACGCGGAGGTGGCGGCGGTGCGCCGTACGGTTTTCAACGAGGATCACGAGGCGTTCCGGGAGACCATCCGGGCCTTCATCGAGGCCGAGGTCGTGCCCGTCTACGACGAGTGGTTCGCGGCGGGCCAGGCGCCGCGCGACTTCTACTACAAGCTCGGTGAGCTGGGCATCTTCGGCATCAGCGTGCCGGAGGAGTTCGGCGGTGCGGGCCTGGACACCCACAAGTTCGAGGCGGTCCTCTACGAGGAGACCGCCCGCGCGGGCGTCCAGTTCGGCGGCTCCGGCGTGCACGTGCTGCTCGCCCTGCCGTACATCAAGATGCTCGCCACCGACGAGCAGAAGAAGCGCTTCCTGCCGAAGTTCGTCTCCGGCGAGGAGATGTGGGCCATCGCGATGACCGAGCCGGGCACCGGCTCCGACCTCGCGGGCATGAAGACCACCGCCAAGCTCAGCGAGGACGGCACCCACTACGTCCTCAACGGCGCCAAGACCTTCATCACCGGCGGCGTCCACGCCGACAAGGTGATCGTCTGCGCCCGCACCGCCGCCCCCACGGCCGAGGACCGCCGTCACGGCATCTCCCTGTTCGCCGTCGACACCAAGTCCGAGGGCTACTCCGTCGGCCGCAAGCTCGACAAGCTCGGTCTGAAGACCTCCGACACCGCCGAGCTGGCCTTCGTCGACGTCAAGGTGCCCGTCGAGGACCTGCTCGGCGAGGAGAACAAGGGCTTCTACTACCTCGGCCACAACCTGGCCTCCGAGCGCTGGGGCATCGCCTTCGGCGCCTACGCGCAGGCCAAGGCCGCCGTCCGGTTCGCCAAGAGTTACGTGCAGGAGCGCACCGTCTTCGGCAAGCCGGTCGCCCACTTCCAGAACACCAAGTTCGAGCTGGCCGCCTGCCAGGCCGAGGTGGACGCCGCCGAGGCCGTCGCCGACCGCGCCACCGAGGCCCTGGACGCCGGCGAGCTCACCCCCGCCGAGGCCGCCTCCGCGAAGCTGTTCTGCACCGAGGTCGCCCACCGTGTCATCGACCGCTGCCTCCAGCTGCACGGCGGCTACGGCTACATGAACGAGTACCCGATCGCCCGTCTGTACGCGGACAACCGCGTCAACCGCATCTACGGCGGCACCAGCGAGATCATGAAGTCGATCATCGCCAAGGACATGGGCCTGTAAGGTCCCGGAAATCCCTGCCGTATACAACTGATTCCATGAGTCAGGCACTTCAGGAACTCCTCGATCTGCTCGACCTCGAGCAGATCGAGGAGAACATCTTCCGCGGCCAGTCCCGCGCCTCCGCCGTCCCCCGGGTCTTCGGCGGGCAGGTGGCGGCACAGGCCCTGGTCGCCGCGGGACGGACCGTCCCGGCGGACCGGCCCGCCCACTCGCTGCACGCGTACTTCCTGCGCATCGGCGACCCGGGCGCCCCGATCGTCTACACCGTCGACCGGATCCGGGACGGCCGCTCCTTCACCACGCGGCGCGTGGTCGCGGTCCAGCACGGCAAGCCGATCTTCCACCTCTCCGCCTCCTTCCAGGAGCACGAGGAGGGCCTGGACCACCAGGCGCCGATGCCGCCCTCGCCGGACCCCGACACCCTGCCGACCTCCGAGGAGCGGCTGCGCGGCTACCCGCATCTCGCCCCCGAGATCGTGCACCGCTACCTCGGGGCCCGCTCGGCGGTCGACCTGCGCTACGTCGACGACCCGCCCTACGGCCGCTTCGGCGAGCCGCGCGAACCGCACTCCCAGGTCTGGTTCCGCACCAACGGCAAGCTCGACAGCGACGACCCGCTGCTGCACGTCGTCCTCGCCACGTACGTCTCCGACATGACGCTCCTCGACTCCATCCTGCTCGCCCACGGGCGCGGCGGCTGGGCCGTCGGTGACGTCGTCGGCGCGTCCCTGGACCACGCGATGTGGTTCCACCGCCCGTTCCGCGCCGACGAGTGGCTGCTGTACGACCAGCAGTCCCCCTCGGCCCACGGCGGCCGGGGACTGGGTCAGGGCCGCATCTACACCCAGGACGGCCGGCTCGCGGTCTCGGTCATCCAGGAGGGCGTGGTCCGCGTCCCGCGCGGGGACTGAACCGGTCCGCGCGGCGGGAAACCACTGGGGCCGCGGCGGTCCCCCGCTCTACGCTGCCCCGGTGAGGAAACACCGCCGTCTCCGCCGCCTCGTCGTCGACGACACCGTCTGGCACTGGGCCGTCCGGCAGCGGGTGCGGCCCGCCTACGCCGACTGCCGCCTGACACTGTCCTTCTTCACCGAGGGGTACCGCGGCGGCGCTGGGCGCCGGCTGTCCCTGGTCTTCGCCCCGGGCCCGCACCGCATCGTGTCCCACTCGTACTTCGAGGCGGGCACCGTGATGCGCCTCCCGGACCGCGCCGACCTCAACCTCCACGAGCCGGGTGCCGCCCGGCGCCTGCTCCGGACGGCGGCGCCGGCCCTGGACCCGCGCCCCGGCCGGAACGTCGAGCTGGACGGCTGGCCCTGCTTCGACCGGGCCGTCGACACCCCTGACCAGTTGATCCCCTCTAGGCGATGCCCGCCTCCGCCAGGAGGTACGCCGTCATCGGGTCGTAGTGGCGGGGGCTGGTGACGTGGTCGTCGAGGGGGACCGTGACCTGGACGGTGCCCTCGGCCTCGGCGAGGAACAGCGCCGGGTCGTTGCAGTCCGCGTAGCCGACGGAGTCGACGCCGTACTGACCCGCGGCGCCCGCCCAGCCGTGGTCGGCGACGACCAGGTCCGGCAGCGGGCGGCCCTCGCGCTCCAGGGCACCGAGGATGGCCTTCATCGGCTCCCCGGAGTGGGTGTGCCACAGCGTGGCACCGTGCTCCAGCACCGCCACGTCCGCGAACTGCATCACATAGCCCTCGTCCGTGGTCAGCCCGTCCGGGATGACCACGATCTCGCAGCCGGCCGCCCGCAGCGCCGCGGCCGTCGCGCGGTGCACGTCGAGCAGCCCGCCCGGGTGACCGGTGGCGAACAGCACCCGCTGCTGCCCCTCCGCCGCCTTGCGCAGCCTCCCGGCCATGCGTTCCAGGCCGGACACGGTCAGCTCCGGGTCGATGGTGTCCTGCCCGTACCGGTGTTCCGGGTCGTCGTTGACGCCCACCCGCTCCGCCATCACCGCGAGCACGTCCTGCTCGTCGGTCCAGCGGTCGCCGAGCTCCAGGCCGAGCCAGTAGTGGCGGTCGCCGTTCGCCAGCTTCCGGTAGTGGGAGAGGTTGTTCTCGCGCGGCGTGGCGACATCGCCCGCGATGCGGGTGGCGACCAGGTGTTCGACGAGTTCGGCGCGGCTGGGTGTCCCGGGTATCGGCATGCCCCCCATTGTGGAGCAGCGCATGGTGGGCGTCCCTGACGTATCGCCCGCTGGGACGTGCGTCACGTACTCAGACGACTCCGTACGGATACTCAGGTCCCCGGCCCGCCTCAGCTGCGGCGCAGCGCGAACCACAGCTCCATCCGCACGTCCGGATCGTCCAGGTCGGCCTCCAGCAGCGCCGCGCAGCGCGCGATGCGCTGCCGCACGGTGTTGCGGTGCACGGACAGCGCCACCGCCGTACGGTCCCAGCTGCCGTGCAGGGACAGCCAGGTACGCAGGGTGTCGGTGAGGGCCGGGGCGGCCGCTATGGGCGCGAGCAGCGCCCGCGCGTGGGCGTCCGCGTCACCCGGCGGGACGAGGTCGGTGAGGGCGGGGCGGTCGCCGTGCCGGACCAGCGGGGCGCGGGTGGCGCGGGCCCGGGCGAGGGCGCGGGCGGCCTGGGTGCCGGCGGCGGGCCAGTCGGGCGGGTCGGCGGCCGCGCTGACGCCGAGGGTCCAGCCGGGGACCGCGTCCACGGGGTGATCGGCCGGAACCAGGACGCGTACGGTCTCGCCGGACGGGTCCACCAGCGTGGAGCCCAGTGCCGCGCCCAGGGCGGAGGCGGCGAGGGCGTCCGGGGCCGGTCGTCCGTCGGGCCGGGCGTGCACCACGCGCCGGCGGTCCGCGCCGAGCAGGGGCGCCACCTCCTCGGGCGTCGCGCCCAGCAGCAGGCGTACGAGGGCGGAGGAGCGGGGTGCGTCGGTGGCGGTGTGCTGCGTGCCGGTGAGGAGGGAGAGGAGGACGGCGGCGACGGAGGCGATGGTGTGGTCGCCGGGGGACCGGTGGGGCGAGGCCACGCCCAGGACGCAGCCGGGTCCGGGGCCGAGGGCGTAGGCGGCGAGGTGGGTGCCGGTGACCGTGTCGCTGGCGGAGGCGGGGGCGGTGCGACCGCCCGTGGCAGGGGCGGGGCCGGTCGTCGGGGTGGGGCGCAGGACCTTGGCCAGGCGGGTCAGGGACTCCCTGGCCTCGGCGGCCGGGGGTGGGCCCGACGTGGCGAGTTCCGTGGCGTCCGGGCCGAACAGGACGGCCCAGCCGCCGGTCCGCTGGGCCAGTTGGTCGAGCACGGGGCGGACCGGCTCGGGGCGGGCCGCCGCCGTGGCGAGGCTCTGCTGGGCCTCGGTGACCCGGCGCAGCTCCGCCGTGCGGGCCTGCGCCATCAGCTGCCAGACCGCCCGCGCCACCCCCGAGAACGTGGTCCTGGGCGGCACCTCCAGCAGCGGCAGCCCGTGCATGTCGCAGGCCTCGGCCAGCTCCGCCGGCACCCTCTCGTGGACCGGCGCCAGACCGAAACCGAGTGCGGCGCCGCCCGCCGCCACGATCCGGGAGACGTACGCGTCGAAGTATCCGGCGCCCGCCCCCTGGGGGATGTGCACGCCCGCCGACAGCAGCAGTTCCCCGCCCAGCAGGTACGGGTAGGGGTCGGCCATCTCCGACGCCTGCGCCCAGTGCACGACGATCCCCGGGCCGTCCGGTCCGGCGATCCGGCGCAGGCCGAGGTCCTCGCGGGCCAGCAGGGCGTCCAGCCGCACCGGCGGCGTGGGCGGAACCACGGGATCCGACATCGGCATGCTGGACACTTCCTCCACTCCTCGCGACGGGAATGGAGGAAACGTACACTTCGCAGATGCTTTCCGCCCTCTTATGGTCGGGAGAGACCAGCGGCCCGCGCGTCCGGGCGGACGCGCGCAAGGTGAAGACCAGGAAAGTAGGCATGCCCTCATGAGCAGCAGCGAGACGCCCCGCGGCCCCGTCGACTCCTCCCGCGTCCCGCGGTACGCCGGACCCGCGACCTTCGCCCGGCTGCCCCGCCTCGACGAGGTCGGCCGCGCGGACGTCGCCGTCGTCGGCGTGCCCTTCGACTCGGGCGTCTCCTACCGCCCGGGCGCCCGATTCGGCGGCAACGCCATCCGCGAGGCGTCCCGGCTGCTGCGCCCCTACAATCCGGCGCAGGACGCCTCCCCCTTCGCCCTCGCCCAGGTCGCGGACGGCGGCGACATCGCCGTGAACCCGTTCAACATCAACGAGGCCGTGGAGACCGTCGAGGCCGCCGCCGACGACCTGCTCGGCACCGGCGCCCGCCTGATGACCCTCGGCGGCGACCACACCATCGCCCTGCCGCTGCTGCGCTCCGTCGCCAAGAAGCACGGGCCCGTGGCCCTGCTCCACTTCGACGCCCACCTCGACACCTGGGACACCTACTTCGGCGCCGAGTACACCCACGGCACCCCGTTCCGGCGGGCCGTGGAGGAGGGCGTCCTCGACACCTCCGCCCTCTCCCACGTCGGGACGCGCGGCCCGCTCTACGGCAAGCAGGACCTCACCGACGACGAGAAGATGGGCTTCGGCATCGTCACCTCCGCCGACGTCTACCGGCGCGGCGCCGACGAGGTCGCCGACCAGCTCCGCCAGCGCATCGGCGACCGTCCGCTGTACATCTCCATCGACATCGACTGCCTGGACCCGGCCCACGCCCCCGGCACCGGCACCCCCGAGGCCGGCGGCATGACCTCCCGCGAGCTGCTGGAGATCCTGCGCGGACTGGCCTCCTGCAACCTGGTCTCGGCGGATGTCGTCGAGGTGGCGCCCGCGTACGATCACGCGGAGATCACCTCGGTCGCCGCGTCCCACACCGCCTACGAGCTGACCACGATCATGTCCCGCCAGATTGCAGAGGCCCGCGCGAAGTGACCCACGACCACGACCTGGTGCTCCGTCCGACCGCCGCGCAGACGGAGGCGGCCCTGAATCCGCCTCCGGGCCGCACCGGCGGAGACCTGGTCGTGGAGACCCTGGCCGGGCTCGGCGCGACCACCGTCTTCGGTCTGCCCGGCCAGCACGCCCTCGGCGTGTTCGACGCCCTGCGCCGCTCCGGCCTGCGCTACGTCGGCCTGCGGATGGAGAACAACGCGGGCTTCGCGGCGGACGCCTACGGCCGGATCACCGGCGAGGCCGCCCCGCTGCTGCTGTCCACCGGACCGGGCGCGCTGACCTCCCTGCCCGCGCTCCAGGAGGCGGCGGCGGCGTCCGCTCCCGTGCTGGCGATCTGCAGCCAGGTCCCGACGGCGGGCCTCGGCGGCGGACGCCGCGGCCACCTGCACGAACTCCCCGACCAGTCGGCCTCGTTCCGCGGCGTGGTCAAGTCCGTGTACACGGTCCGTACGGCGTCCCAGATCCCCTCCGCGATCACGGAGGCCTGGACGTCGGCGCTGACCGTCCCGCACGGGCCGGTGTGGGTGGAGATCCCGCAGGACGTCCTTCTCGCGGAGACGGTCCTGCCGGTGGTGACGGCGATGGACGCCACCCCGGACGAGCTGCCGCCGCGCCCCGAGCTGACGGCGCTCGCCGCGCACCTGCTCGCCAACGCCGAGCGTCCGGCGATCGTCGCGGGCGGGGGAGTGGTCCGCTCCGACGCCTCCGGCAAGCTCAAACAGCTCGCCGAGCGCCTCCAGGCCCCGGTGGTCACCACCCCCGGCGGCAAGGGTGCCTTCCCCTGGACGCACCCGCTGTCGCTCCAGTCCTGGCTGGAGGACCGCCACACCACCGACTTCCTCCAGGACGCGGACGTCCTCCTCGTCGTCGGCTCCGGCCTCGGCGAACTCTCCTCGAACTACCACACGTTCACGCCCCGTGGCCGGGTGATCCAGATCGAGGCAGACCTCGGCAAGCTGGAGTCCAACCACCCGGGCCTCGGCATCCACGCCGACGCCCGCCTCGCCCTCCAGGCGCTGCTGGAGACGGTGGAACGGCGCGAGGACCAGGGCGCCCCGGAGCGTGTGCGGGAGGTGCTGGACCGCGTGCGCGCCCGCATCGCCGCCCAGGACCTCACCCTGGAACAGCAGGTGCTGACGGCGGTCCGCCGGGCCCTGCCCACCGACTCGCCGTCCTTCTGGGACATGACGATCCTGACCTACTGGGCCTGGTCCGCGTTCGACGCCATGGGGCCCAACCACCTGCACTCCGCGCAGGGCGCCGGCGGCCTCGGCTACGGCTTCCCGGCCGCCCTCGGCGCTGCGGTCGCCGACCCGACCCGCCCGGTCCTCGCCGTCTCGGGCGACGGCGGCGCCCTCTACTCGATCGCTGAACTTGCCACCGCCCGCCAGCACGACCTGGACGTCACCTGGCTGATCGTCGACGACGGCGGCTACGGCATCCTCCGCGAGTACATGACCGACGCCTTCGGAAAGGCCACGGCGACGGACCTGACCGGCCCGGACTTCGTGGCCCTGGCGGAGTCCTTCGCCGTCCCCGCCGTGCGCACCAGCCCCGAGAACCTGGAGCACGACCTGACACAGAGCCTGTCGACCCGGGGCCCGTCGGTGGTCGTCCTTCCTGCCCTTCTGCGCATGTTCGCCCCCACCCACCTGGACCGGGCCACCGCGGGCTGACGCCCCCGCCGGTCGCGGAGACCCGCTGCTCGCCGAAGGCCTACCGGCCTCCTCCCGACCTGCGCCTCGTGGGCGCACCCGCCCGCCGACAGCACACCGTGCTGGTGCTGCCCCGGCGCACGGTCTGCTGCAGCCGCTGCCCTTCCGGGTCGGTCAGCCTGCGCACAACGGACAGGCCCCCCTGGAGCGGCTGTTCGCCGGGTGCGGTTGCCCCTCGTCGCTCCTGGGCCAAAGGGCTACGAGGTTCTCACGCGGACGCCCAGGGTGCCAGCAGGTCGCTGAGGAGTTCGGCGAGGGCGTTGTCCAGGGTGTCTTCGCGGAGGCGGTCGCCGACGGCTTCGGGACAGAGGGCGGCGGGGCGGGCGATCCAGAGGATCTTCCAGGGCCTGGATGCCAGGGCGCGGTCACCCCAGATTCCACCGTGCGGGCAGAGGGGGTGGAGCAGATCGCTGACCCGGTCCACCGCCATCCCCACCAGCGGACCGTCGATCGCCGAGCGTGCCGCCGCGAACTCTGCGGGGGACGACCGGGCGATGGCAGCTGTGGTCGGGTGGCGACGCACGGTACGGACCACCTCCTTCAGGTGCGTGATGACGCCCGGGACGGTGCCGTCACCAGGGCAGGCACGGTCCGCCGTGGCGAAGGCGTCGGCGAGTTCGGCCTGCAGTGCGTGCAGGTGCAGCGCACCGACGGATCTCCAGTTCCGGTACAGGAAGTTGCGGGTGGTGCCGCAGTTCCGGGCGATGGCGGACAGGGGCACGTTCAGGCCCTCGGCGCGGAGCAGAGTGCGTACGGTGTTGATCACGTGTCCCGAGCTGTGAGGGCTCGGGCCGGGGTGCGGGCTCATGGAGGCACCTTTGCCGAAAACCGGGAGCAGTCGGCCGAAGAATGTCACTTAGGCGCTCGTATGAGTGATATTCGGGCAGTTGGGGCGGCTGTGCTCACGGATTCCGCGGGAACGGGTCACGGAAGGCGGCGATGAACGACGCGCACCCCGCCTCGGAGAAGACCACCTCCGGGCCGAACGGGAATGCCAGGGCGGACGACGGGGTGGACTTCCGGACCACGTCTGCGACGTCGATGTCCTGATCCGTCAGGACACTGCCCCGTCAGGAGACTGCTCCGTACGGTCCCCGCGCCCCACCTTCGGCGAGCCCACGGCGACGGAGCCGACCGCACCGGACCACATGGCCCGGGCGGAGTCCTGCGGCCTCCCGGGCCCGCGCACCAGCCCCGAGACCCCGGAGCATGACCCTTGGAAAGTCCTGGCCGCCCCGGGCCCGTCGGTCGCCGTCCTCCCCGCGGTCCTGCTCACGTTCGCGCCGCGCAACTGGCCTGAGCAGGCCGCCTCACGAAATGGCCCGGAGCCTGCCGTGACGTGACCGCTCGCGCAGCCGGCCGACGGCGAGGGCCGTCTCCTCGTCGGCGGGCAGCAGGACGAGCAGCTGCTGTGCGTCCGAGGCGAACTCGAGTGTCTCGCGGGTCAGCCGGGGCGCACCCCCGGTCGGGTGGTCCAGCCGCACTACACCGTGCGGCGGCACCACGGGGGAGTTCAGCCGCCGGGCGAACTCGGCCGGCGGCGGGCGCGAGGTCCGTGGCCGGCCACTCCGGGTTCTCCCCCTCGGTCCCCGCCACAGGTCGAACGCCTGCTCGTCGGCGACGGACTCCCAGTCGGTGAAGAAGGTCTTCGCACGCGCGTCGGTGAAGACGTACCGGGTGAGGTGGGGGGCGTCGTTCTCCAGCAGCCCCGTACCGACCGCGACGGCCTCGTGGGCGCCGGTCCATGCGAGGAGGTCGCCGAGCCGGTTGCTCACCACGATGCCCGGTTCCAGCAGGCGGAGGGTCTCCGGCACCGACGGGCGGATCTCACGAATCGCGCCGGTTCGGGGCCGAGGTGGGCGGTGCACTCGTCGCCGGTGGCCTTCGCGAGGTAGCGCAGGTGCTCGCGCTCCGCCGTGTTCAGGGCGAGCGCGTCACCGAGGGCGTGCAGCACGGCGACCGACGGGTTGCGGTCCCGGCCCTGCTCGATTCGTCCGGGACGGGCTCTCCTTCCCGCTGTACTGCTCGGCCTGGCAGGACTGCCACCCCGCTCGACTCGCACAGGCTCCGGAGTACGCCAAGACGCTGCTGGAGCAGCTGTCCTGGTGGGCGGGGGCGCTGCGCTCGGCCCGCGAGGCGGTGCCTTATCCGGCGTGAGGACGGCCCGCGAGGCGGTGCCTTATCCGGCGTGAGGGCGGCGGGCGGGCGGCTCCCGTCCGGCGCGAGGACGGCGGGCGGGCGGCCCTCGTCCGGCGCGAGACCGCTGCCGGACTGCTGCCGGACAGGGGGCGGACAGGGGCGGTCCCCTGTCCGGCAGCAGGCCGTCCGTGAAGGGCGCGCGTACGGCCCGGTCAGCAGCCGCCCGGGCCCACCCCGTCGATCCGGCCGCCGAAGTCGCCGAGGTAGCGGGAGCGCCAGTCGCCGTTGAAGACGTCCCGCTTTTCGACCGGCTGCCAGTTCACGAAGCAGGCCCGGGTGCTCGCGACGAAGGAGCCGACGTGGTCGTGGAGAGCGGCCGGCATGTCGCGGTAGCCGCTGCGGGCGGTCCACTCCCAGTAGTCGCCGCCGAAGCCCTCCTTGCTCCAGAAGCACACCGATCCGTCGGGGCAGGACGGGGGCGCGGCGGGCGCGGCGGACGCCGCCGGGGCGGGCAGCAGGAGCGCGGTCAGGGTGAGGGCGGCGGCGAGGGACCAGGAACGAGTCTTCACGGCTCTCCAGCGGGGTGTCGTGGACGCAGGGAATCGCCCCGGCCGACCTGCCGGGGCGATTCCATGGTCGGGGCACACCGCGCCCCATATGCCCGCATCGTCGCCCATGCCACCTGATGGAGCGAACCGGGGGCGTGGCCGGCGTGCTCGCGTCCGGCGGTGGGCGCCGTCCGCGCGGGGGGCAGGGAGCCGGGGCGCCCGCCCGGCGCCTACCAGATCGACTCGACCCACTCCGGGTGGTCGATGAACGGGTTGCGGTTGTGCTGGTAGGAGTCGTGGATGACGTCGTTGCGGCGCCGCTCGAAGGCGTCCGGCGGGTCCTCCTGGTGCCAGGCCTTGAGTACGGAGAGCTTGCCCATGTAGGGGTTGCTGCCGTTGTTGACCTGGCCGTTGACCTCCAGGTCGGCCCAGCCGTCGCCGCCCTCGTAGCGGACCGCCATGTAGAAGATCATGCGGGCCACGTCGCCCTTGACGGCGTCGCGGGGCTCGAAGGAGTCGGAGTCGGTGAGGCTGCCGCCGCTGTCGGTGAAGCCGCTGCCGCCGTTGTCGAAGTCCTTGTTGCCGCGGATCGAGTTGACCCGGACGTCCGTGGGGCGCAGGTGGTGGATGTCGGTGCCGGGGCCGGTGGAGGTGCCGAAGTCGCCGTGGGACTTGGCCCACACGTGCTCGCGGTTCCAGTCGCCGGTGTCCCCGCCGTTGAGGGACTTGCTGCGGGAGATGCCCGAGTACAGCAGGATCACGTTGTTGCTGTTGTTCGGGTCCTGGTCGGTGACCTTCAGGGCGTTCCAGACGGCCGAGTACGACAGCTTGGTCTGGTCGCTGATGATCGTGTGGAGGGCGTCCTTGAGGGCCTCGCCGGACTTGCCGGCGGCGCCGTCGTAGTACGCGGCGTCGTAAGTGGCCGCCGTGGCCACGGGGGTGGTGGCCGTGGCCGTGCCGGCGGTCAGGGCGGGGGTGGTGAGGCCGGCGAGGACGGCGGCCGTGGCGAGCGCCACCGCGGTGCGGCGTCGGGGGCGTATGCGTGTCGCGAGCATGTGGGGTGTCCGATCTACGCGGGTTGCACAAGGGAGATACCCGAGAGAGTGACATGCACATGCGGTCAGGTGAGTGGAGGGAACGTGGCGATTGCGTGACGAGAACCTGTCACAACACTCGGCGCGTGCTCCCCGGAACGTCGCGGAGGGATGAAATCCGCCGCCGGCCGCGTTGGTGCCTTGCGGCAGATCAGGACGATCGGAGGGCACCCGCGTGACACCGCAACGGGGATGGGCACGGCGACTGACCGGCTACGCCTGGCGTCATCCGGGGGACGTGGTCCTCGCCCTGGGGGCGTCCCTCGGCGGCATGGCCGTGATGGCGCTGGTCCCGCTGATCACCAAGGTGATCATCGACGACGTGATCGGCGACGGGACCAGGCCCATGGCGACCTGGGCCGGTCTGCTGATCGGCGCGGCGCTCGTCGTCTACGTCCTCACCTACGTCCGCCGCTACTACGGCGGCCGGCTCGCCCTCGACGTCCAGCACGACCTGCGGACCGAGATGTACGACACGATCACCCGGCTCGACGGCAGACGCCAGGACGAGCTGTCCACCGGGCAGGTCGTCGGACGCGCCACCAGCGACCTCCAGCTGATCCAGGGCCTGCTCTTCATGCTGCCGATGACCATCGGCAACCTGCTGCTGTTCCTGATCTCCCTGGTCATCATGGCGTGGCTCTCCCTGCCGCTCACCGGCGTCGCCCTCGCCGTCGCCCCCGCCCTGTGGTGGATCGCCAGGCGCAGCCGCACCCGGCTGCACCCCTCCACCTGGTACGCGCAGGCCCAGGCGGGCGCCGTGGCCGGCGTGGTCGACGGCGCGGTCGGCGGCGTGCGCGTGGTGAAGGGCTTCGGACAGGAGGAGCAGGAGACCGGCAAGCTGCGCGAGGTCGGCCGGCGGCTGTTCGCGGGACGGCTGCGCACCGTCCGGCTGAACTCCCGCTACACCCCCGCCCTCCAGGCCGTGCCCGCGCTCGGCCAGGTGGTGATGCTGGCGCTCGGCGGCTGGCTCGCGGTGGACGGGCACATCACCCTGGGCACCTTCGTCGCCTTCTCCACCTACCTCGCCCAGCTCGTCGGCCCGGTCCGCATGCTCGCCGTCGTCCTCACCGTCGGCCAGCAGGCCCGGGCCGGCACCGAACGCGTCCTGGAGCTGATCGACACCGAGCCGTCCCTCACCGACGGCACCAGGGAACTGCCCGCCGACGCCCCTGCGACCGTCGAGTTCGACGACGTCTCCTTCGGCTACGACCCCGACCGGCCGGTCCTGGACGGCCTGTCCTTCGACATCCGCCCCGGCGAGACCCTCGCCGTCGTCGGCGCCTCCGGCTCCGGCAAGTCCACCGTCTCCCTGCTCCTGCCGCGCTTCTACGACGTCACCCACGGCGCCGTCCTCGTCGGCGGCCACGACGTGCGCGAACTGACCACCGAGTCGCTGCGCGCCGCGATCGGGCTGGTCCCCGAGGACTCCTTCCTCTTCTCCGACACCGTCCGCGCCAACATCGCCTACGGCCGCCCCGACGCCACCGACGAGCAGATCACCGCCGCCGCCCGCGCCGCCCAGGCCGACCGGTTCATCGCCGAGCTCCCCGACGGCTACGACACCACCGTCGGCGAGCACGGACTGACCCTCTCCGGCGGCCAGCGCCAGCGCGTCGCCCTCGCCCGGGCGATCCTCACCGACCCCCGGCTGCTGATCCTGGACGACGCGACCTCCGCCGTGGACGCCCGCGTCGAGCACGAGATCCACGAGGCGCTCAAGAGCGTCATGCGCGGCCGTACGACGCTGCTGATCGCCCACCGCCGCTCCACCCTCAACCTCGCCGACCGCATCGCCGTCCTCGACGGCGGCCGGCTCGCCGACCTCGGCACCCACGAGGAGCTCCAACGCCGCTCCTCCCTCTACCGCCGTCTGCTCACCGACCCCGACGAGCTGGGCGCCGTCTCCCCGGGCCACACCCCGCCCGCCGGGCCGCAAGAGGACGACACCTCCGTCCGCGAGGAACTCGACGCCGAGTTCGACGCCGAGCGCGGCGTCACCCCCAGGCTGTGGACCGGCGACCGCGAACCCCGGGACACCGCCCTCGCCGGCGCCCCGGCCACCCCGGAACTCCTCGCCCAGGTGGCGGCACTGCCCCCGGCCGACGACGTCCCCGACGTCGACGAGGCCCGCGCGGTGCGCCCCGAGGACTCCTACGGGCTGCGCCGCCTCCTGCGCGGCTTCCGCACGCCCCTGCTCATCAGCCTGGCCCTGGTCGCCGTGGACGCCGGCATGGGCCTGCTGCTGCCGGTGCTGATCCGGCACGGCATCGACCAGGGCGTCACCCGGGCGGCCCTCGGCGCGGTCTGGGCGGCCGCCCTGCTGGGCCTGCTCACCGTGCTCGTCCAGTGGTCCGCGCAGACCGGCGAGATCCGGATGACCGGCCGCACCGGCGAACGCATCCTCTACGCGCTGCGGCTGAAGATCTTCGCCCAGCTCCAGCGGCTCGGCCTGGACTACTACGAGCGCGAGCTGACCGGCCGGATCACGACCCGGATGACGACCGATGTCGACGCGTTGTCGACGTTCCTGCAGACCGGCCTGGTCACGGCGTTCGTCTCCGTGGTCACCTTCTTCGGCATCATGGGAGCCCTGCTGGTCATCGACATCGAGCTCGCCCTCGTCGTCTTCGCCACCCTGCCCCCGCTGATCGTCGGCACGTACTTCTTCCGCCGGGCCAGTGTGAAGGCGTACGAACTGGCCCGTGAACGGGTCTCGGGAGTCAACGCCGATCTGCAGGAGTCGATGTCCGGGCTGCGGATCGTGCAGGCGTTCCGCCGCGAGCGGGACGGCGGGCGGCGGTTCGCCGAGCGCAGCGCCGACTACCGCAGCGCCCGCATACGGGGCCAGTGGCTGATCTCGGTGTACTTCCCGTTCGTCCAGCTGCTGTCCTCGTTCGCCGTCGTGGCGGTGCTCGTCGTCGGCGGGGGCCGGGTCGACGACGGGACGCTGGCGATCGGCTCGCTGGTGGCGTACCTGCTGTACATCGACCTGTTCTTCGCGCCCGTGCAGCAGCTCTCCCAGGTCTTCGACGGCTACCAGCAGGCGTCCGTCTCGCTGGGCCGCATCCAGGAGCTGCTGCGGGAGCCCACCTCCACCCGCCAGGCCGACAAGCCGCTCCCCGTCACCTCCCTGCGCGGCGAGATCGCCTTCGAGGACGTGCACTTCGCGTACGGGGACGGCGAGGAGGCGCTCGACGGCATCGACCTCACCATCCCCGCCGGGCAGACCGTCGCCTTCGTCGGCGAGACCGGCGCGGGCAAGTCCACCCTGGTGAAGCTGGTCGCCCGGTTCTACGACCCCACGGGCGGGCGGGTCACCGCCGACGGCACGGACCTCAGGGACCTGGACCTCACCGCCTACCGGCACCGGCTCGGGGTCGTACCGCAGGAGGCGTACCTCTTCCCCGGCACCGTCCGCGACGCCATCGCCTACGGCCGCCCGGACGCCTCCGACGCCGAGGTGGAGGCGGCGGCCCGCGCGGTCGGCGCGCACGAGATGATCGCCACACTGGAGGGCGGCTACCTGCACCAGGTCGCCGAGCGCGGCCGCAACCTCTCCGCCGGACAGCGCCAGCTGATCGCCCTGGCCCGCGCCGAACTGGTCGACCCGGACGTCCTGCTGCTCGACGAGGCCACCGCCGCGCTGGACCTCGCCACCGAGGCGCAGGTCAACCAGGCGACCGACCGGCTGGCCGGGCGCCGCACCACCCTGGTCGTCGCCCACCGCCTGACCACGGCGGCCCGCGCCGACCGGGTGATCGTCATGGACCACGGCCGGGTCGCGGAGGACGGCACCCACGAGGAACTGCTCCGCCTCGGCGGCAGGTACGCGGCGCTGTGGCGGACGTTCGTCGGTCAGGACGTACCGGCACCGGCGTGAACGGCCGCCGCGCGAGCAACCATCGGCCCTACGTCCCGCGTCCGTACTCCCGTACGCCGCCTGGCGCGGAAGGCGCGGTACGGGAGGACGACCGTGGGCAGTTCAGCGATACGCCGGCACCTCGCGACGGGCCTCGCGGTGTTGACCACCGCGGGGCTCCTCGCCGTCGCCGCGCCGGGTGACGCGCACGCCGCCGCGCAGTGCCCGGGCCGCAAGGTGCGCACCCTGCCGTTCACGACCGGGTCCGTGGAGGTCTACAAGCGGGGCGGCTACGTGTGTGCCGTCACCGTCGCCAAGAAGCAGGGCGTCAAGCGGAAGATGTCGGTGAGCGTGCGGGCGCGCGGGGGCCGGCCGGTCGTCGACGAGGGCCGCTTCAAGTACCACGCGGGCCCGGTGACCGTGCACGCCGGCCGCCGCTGCGTGTGGGTGAAGGGCAGCGTCGGGGCGGGCTCCGTCAGCTCCGGCTGGATCCTCTGCTGACGCCGCGCCGACCGAGGGATATCCCTATGTCCCCTGTTGCTGTGACGAGTTGGTCCGATAGCTTCCGGCGCACATCTGTCTCACAGGGGAGTGCGCATGCGCAAGGCGCTCAGATGGCTGCTGGCGCTCACGGTGCTCATAGGCACACTGAGTACGGCCGGGGCGGCCACCGCCGCCGAGCCGGAGGCCACCGGCACCACTGACATCAAGGAGAGGCTGCTCTCCGTTCCGGGCATGAGCCTGATCGAGGAGAAGCCGTACACCGGGTACCGCTTCTTCGTCCTCAACTACACCCAGCCGGTCGACCACCGCAGGCCCTCCAAGGGCACGTTCCAGCAGCGGATCACCGTGCTGCACAAGGACACCGCGCGGCCGACCGTCTTCCACACCGGCGGCTACAGCGTCTCCACGACTCCGCGCCGCTCCGAGCCGACGCAGATCGTGGACGGCAACCAGGTCTCCATGGAGTACCGCTTCTTCACGCCGTCCCGGCCCGAGCCGGCCGACTGGTCGAAGCTGGACATCTGGCAGGCCGCCAGCGACCAGCACCGCATCTTCACGGCGCTGAAGAAGATCTACAGCGAGAACTGGATCTCCACCGGCGGCTCCAAGGGCGGCATGACCGCCACCTACTACGAGCGCTTCTACCCGCGCGACATGGACGGCGTGGTCGCCTACGTCGCCCCCAACGACGTGGTGAACAAGGAGGATTCCGCCTACGACCGCTTCTTCGCGGGCGTCGGCACCAAGGAGTGCCGCGACCGCCTGAACGGCGTGCAGCGCGAGGCGCTGGTGCGCCGGGCGCCGCTGAAGGAGAAGTACGCGGCGGTCGCCGCCGAGAACGGCTACACCTTCGACACCATCGGCAGCCTGGACCGGGCCTACGAAGCCGTCGTCCTGGACTACGTGTGGGGCTTCTGGCAGTACAGCACCGTCGCCGACTGCCAGGACATCCCGGCGGACGCGAAGAACGCCACCGACGAGGAGATCTGGACCTCGGTCGACACGATCTCCGGCTTCTCGTTCTACACGGACCAGGGCCTGAGCCCGTACACGCCGTACTACTACCAGGCGGGTACGCAGCTGGGCGCGCCGACGATCCACTTCCCGCACATCGAGAAGAAGTACATCCGCTACGGCTACCAGCCGCCGCGCAACTTCGTGCCCCGCTCGATCGACATGAGGTTCGAGCCGTCGGCCATGCGGGACGTCGACACCTGGGTCCGCCACAACGCCCGGCAGATGCTGTTCGTGTACGGCGAGAACGACCCGTGGGGCGCCGAGCCGTTCCGTGTCGGACACGGCGCGCGTGACTCCTACGTGTTCACCGCGCCCGGCATGAACCACGGAGCGAACGTGGCCGGTCTGGTGGCCGGGGAGAAGGCGTTCGCGACGGCCCGCATCCTCGACTGGGCGGGCGTCGCCCCGGCGGCGGTGCGGGAGAACCCGGCGGCGGCGAAGCCGCTGGCGACGTTCGACGCCAAGCTGGACAAGCGGGACGTCGAGCGGCAGCGCACGCTGCGCCCGTAGGTCCCGTGCGGGACTACACCGGGCGGGCGCAGCCCACCGGTGTGGTCCCGCCGAGCCGGACGTAGAGGGCCGTGGACGCCGGGCACTCGGCCCGGGTGGCCACGGCCCTCGTCACCTCGAACTCCGGTTGCTCCTCGCCGCTGCCGTCGCAGGCGGTCTCGCGGACCTTGCCGTCGCCGAGCTCGTGGACGCAGTCGCCGACGATGGTGCGCGGCCCGCCCCCGCCGCCGGGGTCCCCGGGGTGCGGCGGCTGGAGGTGGCGCATGCAGGCGTAGCCCTGCGGCACCGCACCGTCGCCGTCCTCGTCGGAGGAGGGGCGCTGTTCGCTGATGTGCAGCACGAAGTCCGTGGTCGCCGGGCAGCGCGGCCCGTCCCGCGCCGTCCCGTCGTGGCGGGCGACGACCCGGGCCGCCGCCCGTTCACTGGCGCAGGAGATCTCGGTGAAGCTGGTCCGGCCGAAGGAACTGCACTCGTCGACCGCGAGGAACACCGCCCCGTAGCCGGTCGGCCGCACGGGCGACGCCACGGCCGCCGTGCGGTCCCCCTCCCCGTCGGGTGCCTCCTGGCACCCGGCGAGCAGCACCGCACCCGTCACGGCGCACACGGCCCGCGTCCGCCACCCGCTCACGCGCATCGTCATCCCCCTGGAAGACCCACCGGTCCAGTCTGACCGGTCGATCCCGGGACACGCCGGACATGCGGAATTGTTCGCCCACATGGGGTGGGTCGCTCCGCGCGGGTGACGTACCGGGGTCTACGCCCCCCTGGGGAGGAGCGGAACGTGTGCGCGAGCCGCCGGTGTCAGCCCAACCGGTGGAGCGCGGCCTTTGTCGGAAAACGGCCGGCGCGAAGGTCGTCGCGGCTGATCATCCAGCTGATCTCGCCGTCCATCCAGTCGTATTGGAGCGACTCCATGGTGAAGGTCGCGATGCGCGGCAGGCATTCCATGGGGCACGTCACCCCCACGTCCGGCGTGGGGGTGACGTGCCGTCGGCCGCTCCTAGTACGTCAGCCCGTACCCGACCGGGTGGAGCACCGTCGCCGGGTCGTCCGCGCGCTGCACCGGCACCGGCAGCTTGCCGCGCGGGCGGACCGTGCCGGCGATCACCCGGACCGCCGCGCGGAGTTCGACGTCGGTCCAGGAGTACGACGCCAGGAACGCCTTCATGCCGGGCAGGTGGGCCACGTCGTAGGGGTTGCGGATCGCCACCGCGACGACCGGCTTCCCGGTCGCCAGCAGCTGCTCGGCGAGCGTCTTCTGGCTGCTGGAGGCAGTGACGTTGTACGTCCCCACGACCACCGCGTCCGCGTCCTGCGCCGCCGCCACGGCCCTGGCGATCGTCGCCGCGGAGGGCGCCGTGCCGGTGGACAGGGCGGTGGCGGTGAAGCCCAGCTCGGTCAGGGCGTCCGCGAGCACCCCGGTGGGCGGGCCCGTGGTGCCGGACGGGGAGGCCGGGTCGGCGCCGACCACCAGCACCTTGGGCGTCCGGCGCCGGGACAGCGGCAGCAGACCGCCCTCGTTGACCAGCAGGGTGGTGCCGTGCTCGGCGATCCGGTCGGCGGCGGCCAGGTGCGACCGGGTGCCGACGGTGCGGTCGACGCCCGCGTGGCTGACGTACGGGTCGTCGAACAGGCCCAGGCGGGCCTTCAGCCGCAGCACGCGCAGGATCGATTCGTCGAGCCGGGACTCCGTCAGTTCGCCGTCCCGCACGGCCCGCAGGACCGCGTTCCAGGCGACGTCCAGGGACGGCGGGTTGAGCAGCTGGTCCACGCCGGCCTTGAGCGCCAGCACCGGCACCCGGTCGTCGCCGTACTTGGTGCGGACGCCCTCCATGCCGAGGGAGTCGGTCACCACGACGCCGTCGTAGCCCAGTTCCTCGCGGAGGATCCCGGTCAGGATCGGACGGGAGAGGGTGGCCGGGTCCTCGGAGGGGTCGAGCGCGGGGACGACGATGTGCGCGGTCATGAGGGAGTCGATGCCCGCGGCGACCGCCGCACGGAACGGCGGCGCGTCCAGCTCCTCCCACTCCTCGCGGGTGTGGTGGATCCACGGCAGCGCCTCGTGGCTGTCGGTGACCGTGTCGCCGTGCCCGGGGAAGTGCTTGGCCGTGGCGGCCACTCCGGCCGACTCGTAGCCCTTGACCTCGGCCGCGACGAGCCCGGCGACGGACGCGGGGTCGGAGCCGAAGGAGCGGACGCCGATGACGGGGTTGGCCGGGTTGACGTTCACGTCGGCCACGGGGGAGTAGTTCTGCCGGATGCCCAGGGCGCGGAGCTCCCGGCCGGCGATCCGGCCCAGGTTGCGCGCGTCGGAGCGGGATCCGCCCGCTCCCACGGCCATCGCCCCCGGGAACAGGGTCGCGGGCTCGCCGACGCGGGCCACGATGCCGTGCTCCTGGTCGGTGGAGATCAGCACGGGAAGGCCGCGCGGCAGGCCGAGGGAGGCCTTCTGGATGCCGTTGGACAGGTCCGCGATCTGGTGCGGGGCGCGGGTGTTGTGCGCCCAGGCGAAGTAGATGATGCCGCCGACCCGGTACGTGGCGAGCAGCTCGGCGGCCGTGCGGACGCCGATCTCCGCGAGGTTGGCGTCGATGTCCGCCTGGTCCGGGTCGGTGGCGGAGTGGCCGTAGACCCGCATCACGAACAGCTGGCCGACCTTCTCCTCCAGCGTCATGCGGGAGATGAGGGCGCGCAGCTTGTCGTCGTCGTGGCGGGGGGCGCCGGTGGCCGCGTGGGCGGTCCCCCCGGCCGCCAGGGCGGTGGTGACGCCCGCCGTCGCGGCGAGGACGGTACGTCTGGACGGACGTGCGGTGCTTCCCGTGCTGCTGTCGGGCACGTGCGCTCCTTTGGGAGACATCCTTGAAGGAAACTGCCAGGAGGTCACCAATATCCGGGAAGTTTCTGCCAGTCAAGGGAATGCGCAACAACCGGTGAGGGGCCGTCATCGGCGCGGCGGGAGGGGGCGCGCCGATGACGGCGCGCTGCCGGGCGTGGTGCGGTGGAGAGGGTGGGCCGGCGACCGCGGGGGCGGCGAGGGCCGGCACCGCACCGCGTCGGACGCGTCCGGCAGCGCGCCGATGGGACGGACGCGGGCCGCGGCGGGTTCCCTGCCGGGGCCCCGGTCCCCGAAGTCGGGACGGGGGAGGGGGGGGTGGTCAGCGGGGCGTGTGGGCGGAGACCGCCGGCCAGTGCGCGCCCAGGGTGCGGACCGTTTCCGCGATCGCCGGCCGGCGGGCCGCCCCCGTGCGCCACAGCGCGTAGAGCCGTCGTACGGGCATGGGGTCGAGCGGCACCTCCACCACCCCGGCGGGCAGCGGGCCGCGTCCCAGCCGGGGGATCAGCGCGATGCCCAGCCCGGCCGCGACCAGGGCGACCAGGGTGGGGTTCTCGTCCGCCTGGTGGACGATCTCCGGCTCGTGCCCGGCCGCGCGCAGGGTGCGCACCAGCCACTCGTGGCAGACCCGGCCCGGCGGCTGGCAGATCCACCGCTCGCCGCCCAGCTCCTCCCGCCGCACCCCCGTGCGCCCCGCGAACGGATGCCCCTCGGGGACGAGCAGGTCGCACAGGTCGTCCCCGATGACCGTCTGCTCCACCCCCGCCGGGGCGGGCAGCGGCGCGATGTCCCAGTCGTGCGCGATCACCAGGTCCACGGCGCCCTTGGCGACCAGGTCCACGGAGAGGTGGGGGTCGATCTCGGTCAGCCGGGTGTCGAGCGCCGGATGCCGGCGGGCCAGATCGGCGAGGACGGCCGGCATCAGCCCGCGCGCCGCCGACGCGAACGCGGCGACGGTCAGCCGCCCGGCCGGCACTCCGCGCCGCTCCTCCAGCTCGGTCTCCGCCCGCTCCACGATCGCGATCAGCTCCCGCGCGGCCCGCACCAGCTGGTGCGCCTCGTCCGTCAGCCGTACGCCCCGGCCCTCCCGCTCCAGCAGCACCGTCCGCGTCTCCCGCTCCAGTTTGGCGATCTGCTGGGACACGGCGGAGGACGTGTACCCGAGCGCCGCGGCGGCGGCACCGACCGTGCCGTGCACCGAGACTGCGTGCAGGGCGCGCAGACGCTGCAGGTCGAGCATGACGGCGGCTCCCCGTCGGTCGGCGGTGTTTTACGGGCGAGTGGTACTTCACCGGTCACCGAGGCGTACCGGTTAGCGGTGCTTCATCCAACCATGCAGGAATCGTCGCTGGTGCTGAAGTGTGCCGGGCGGTGATCCTCGACGTATGCGACCCGCCCACGTACTGCTCGCCGTCCTCGTCACCGCCGTGTGGGGAGTGAACTTCACCGTCATCGAGGTCGGGCTCGACCACTTCCCGCCGCTGCTCTTCTCCGCGCTGCGCTTCCTCGTCGCCGCCCTGCCCGCGGTGTTCCTCGTGGGCCGGCCCACGGTGGCGTGGAAGTGGATCGTGGGCGTGGGACTGGCGCTGGGGGTGGCCAAGTTCGGCCTGCTCTTCGTCGGCATGAACGCGGGGATGCCGGGCGGGCTGTCCTCCCTGGTGCTCCAGATCCAGGCGGTGTTCACGGCCCTGTTCGCCTTCGCGCTCCTCGGTGAACGCCCCTCCCGCATCCGTCTGGCCGGCATGGTGGTGGCCCTGGCCGGGATCGGCGTGGCGGCGGTCGACGAGGGCACCTCCGGACCGCTGCTCGGCTTCACCCTGGTCGTCGCGGCGGCCGCCTGCTGGGGCGTCTCCAACATCCTCACCCGCAAGGCGGCGCCCCCGGACGCCCTGAACTTCATGATCTGGGTGAGCACCGTCCCGGTCCTCCCCCTCCTCGCCCTCTCCCTGCTCGTCGAGGGCCCGTCGGCCGACCTCGACGCGCTGCGCTCCCTGGACAGGCAGGGCGCGGGCACGGTCCTCTTCGTCGCCTGGGGCGCCACGGTCTTCGGCTTCGGCGCCTGGGGCTGGCTGCTGCGCCGCCACCCCGCGTCCACGGTCGCACCCTTCTCCCTCCTCGTCCCGGTGTTCGGCATGTCCTCGGCCGCCCTGTTCCTGGGCGAGTCCATGACCCCGCTGCGGTGGTGGGCGGCGGCCCTGCTGGTGGGCGGGGTGGCCCTGGCGTCGGTGACGTTCCGCCGGCCGCCGGCGGTGCCGGCCGCGGAACCCGTACCGCCCGCGGCGACGCGCTCCGAGGGCTCCCCGGTCGGCGGGTGAGCACGGCGGCGGCGAGGTCCCGCGACGGACGGGCGCGCCGCACAGGGACACCGGGGCCGATCACGCCGACGACTCCAGGGCGGAGCGCCAGACGGGGCTGTCGACGTAGTGGTTGTCGAACCGCTCCGCGGACTCGGCGATCTCCTTGCCGTCCGCCTCGCCGCGCATCACCCGGCCCAGCAGGCGCAGGTAGTCGAAGCGTCCCATGCCCGGCGTGAACACGAACAGCACGTCGGCCTCACAGCCGGGCGCCGCGGCGAAGGCGTGCGGGGTGTGCGGCGGCACCGCCAGGAAGTCGCCCGCCTCCAGGAGGCGTGCCCCTGTTCCACCGCACCAGCCGTCACGTCTCCCTCACCGCGGTCGGGCAGCAGCTGCACGACGAGCTCCGGCCCGCCTGGGACGACGTGGGAGCCGCGGTCCAGCGCGCGATCGAGACGGGACGCGGCCTGACCGGCGCGCTGCGCGTCGCCTTCGTCAGCGCCGCCGGCGCGCAGCTCCTGGCCGGTGTGGCACAGCTCTTCCGTGGGCAGTCGCCCGAGTGCGAGGTGCGCATCCAGGAGACGCAGGCCCACCAGATGCTGCCGCGCATCCGTGCGGGCGAGAGCGACCTCGGACTGACGACCCTGCCCGTCGACGACCCCGACCTGACCCACGGTGCGGTCCTGATACGCGAGGCGCACGTGCTCGCGGTCCCCCTGGGCCACCCCTTCACCCGCAGGGAGAGCGTCCGCGCCGCAGACCTGACGCGCGTCCCGCTGGTGCGGCTCCCGGGGCACACGACCCTCCTCCCGCTCCGCCGGGCCGACGCCCCTGCCGTCACCGAGGGGCCGACGGCGGAGACGTTCCAGGAGGCCCTCACCCTCGTCGGCGCCGGGCAGGGCACCCTCCCCGCGGGCGCCCACACGCGCCGCTACTACCCGCGCCCCGACATCGCCTACCTCCCCATCAGTGACGCCCCGGCCCTCGAGTGGGCCCTGGTCCGGCCGGCCGACGGCCGCACCGCGCGCGTCCGCTCCTTCGTGGAGGCCGCCGACCGTCTGATCCACGGCCACGAGCCGGAACCGCGGCACCCGCGGTGAGGGCAGGGGCGGGCCGCCCCGCTGCTCAGCGGCAGCAGACGACCGGCATCCCCCGCACGCTCACGCCGACTCGTTCAGCAGCCGCACCAGATGCTCCCGCCCGGGCGTGAGCAGCCCTCCGAGATCCTCCGCGTCCGCGTACCAGCGCTTCTCGTACTCCCAGCACAGCCACCCGTCCCAGTTGTGCCGGGACAGCACCTCCACCACGTCCGTCAGCGGCAGCACCCCCGCGCCGAGCCGCAGCGGGGTGGTGTCGTCGGCGGAGGCGATGTCCTTCACCTGGACGTAGCCGAGGTGGGGCGAGAGCGCCGCGAAGCTCTCCACGGGCTGCTCGCCGCCGAGCCAGGTGTGCATCACGTCCCACAGGGCGCCCACCTGCCGGTGCCCGACCAGACCCAGCACCCGCATCGCGTCGGCGCCGGTGGGGTGCGAGTCGTGGGTCTCCAGCAGGATCCGTACGCCCACGTCGCCCGCGTACTCGGCGGCCGTGCCCAGCCGCCGGGCGGCCGTCGCGTCCGCCTCCTCGGGGCTCTCCCCGCTGCCGCCGGGGAAGACCCGGACGAAGGGCGCGCCGATGTCCCGGGCGAGGTCGAGGAGGGCCCGGATCTCGCCGACGACGGCGTCGTCCTCACCTGGCGCGGCGACCCGGACGTCACCCGCCAGGCCCAGGACCTCGACGCCGGCCGCCTTGAACGCGGCGGCGACATCGGCACGTTGCTCGGGAGTGAGGCCGGGATGGAGGGGTTCCTCCGCGTGGGCGCGCAGCTCGACACCGTGGTAGCCGTGCGCGGTCGCGAGACCCAGCACGTCGGTGAGGGGCAGGCCGGGGACACCGAGGGTGGAGAACGCCAGCTTCATACATTCGGACACTACCCGCGACCGGCCAGGTCGACTCCTCCTCGTTACTCCGTCACGTCACCCCTCCGAGGAACGGGAAACCCCCGACCACCCCCAGCCCCGAAAGGTCCCCGGTCCCCGGATGACGCCGCAGAACCGTCACCCCCTCAGGGGCGCGGGGAACTGCGCGACCAGCCACACCCCACCCGCACCCGACAGCGGACGTGTCACCGCCGCCCGAGGACGGGCCGCGCCCGACTGTCTCCACCGGCCCGCCATAGCCCCGCAAAGGCCCCGGTTCCCGGAGGGCGCCGCCGGCCGCCCCCCTTCAGGGGCGCGGGGAACTGCGCGGCCGGCCACACCCCACCCGCACCCGGCGGTGAACACCAGTCCCCGCCGGGCCGGCCCGTTCACCCCCGCGGCCCCGCCGCGGACCCCCGCACCATCAACTCCCCCCGCACCACCGCGATCCCCCCGGGCGGCGCCTCCTCCCGCCCCATGGCGATCCGCCCCGCCCGCGCCCCCGCCTCCGCCAGCGGCAGCCGGACCGTCGTCAGCGCCGGCACCACGTCGATGCTGAACGGCAGATCGTCGAAGCCGGCGACCGACACGTCGTCCGGGATCCGCCGCCCGGAGTCCCGCAGCGCCGCGCACGCCCCCAGCGCGACGGAGTCGTTCGCGGCGACGACGGCCGTCAACGACGGGTCACGGCGCAGCAGTTCGAGCGTGGCCTCGTATCCCGAGCGCCGGTCGTACTGCCCGTGCACGGTCCACCGGGCGTCCTCCTCGATCCCGTGCGCGGCCAGCGCGGCCCGGTGCCCTTCGAGCCGGTGCCGGGTCGTCGTCCGCTCCATCGGGCCGGCGATGTAGCCGAGCCGCCGGTGCCCCAACCCGATGAGGTGCTCGGTGAGTTCCTGTCCGCCGCCCCGGTTGTCGAAGGTCAGCGCGACCGCCCCGGTGTCCGGTGCCTGCGGCCGGCCGCACAGCACCACCCGCGTCCCGGCGTCCGCCAGCTTCCGCAGCTTCGCGTCGGTCGCCGCCTTGTGCGGCGCGTCCTCGATCGCGCCGCCGGTCAGCACCACCGCCGCCGCCCGCTGCCGCTGGAGCAGCGTGAGGTAGGTCAGTTCACGCTCGGGCGAGCCCCCCGTGTTGCACACGACCGCGAGTCTCTCCCCGCCCGCGCGCCCGCCGGGCCCTCCGATCTCCCCCTGGATGGCGCTCGCCATGATCCCGAAGAACGGGTCGGCGATGTCGTTCACCAGGATGCCGACCAGGTCGGACGTGGCGGCGGCGAGCGCGCTCGCGGGTCCGTTGAGCACGTAGTCCAGTTCGTCCACGGCCTTCAGCACCCGTTCGCGGGTGGACGCGGCCACGGGGTAGTTCCCGTTGAGCACGCGCGACACCGTCGCGGGTGAGACCTGGGCGCGCGCCGCCACGTCCGCCAGGGTCACCGTCATGTCTCGTCCTCCGGTCGCGCGTCTTCGTCGTCGTTCCGAGCAGACCCTACGGCGCCACGCCCGTTTGTTCGCCCCCTCGAACAAGTCGGGCCGCACGGTGGTCTTGTCCGCGACGCCGTTCAGAGGCTAACTTCTCCATACATAGAAAGCGCTTGCTGTGACGTTCACCAGTCACCCGACCCGCGACGGCTCCCGCCGCGTGACGGGTGGGGCGTACGCGGCGCGCGGACCGCGTACGAAGGGAACGACGTGACACGCAAGACGGTGCGAATCGCCATGAACGGTGTGACCGGGCGCATGGGCTACCGCCAGCACCTGGTCCGCTCCATCCTGGCCCTGCGCGAGCAGGGCGGACTCGACCTCGGCGACGGCACCGTGCTGTGGCCGGAGCCGGTCCTCGTCGGCCGCCGCGAGCACGCGCTGAAGGCGCTCGCCGAACGCCACGGCCTCGACCCCGACCACGTCTCCACCGACCTGGACGCCGTCCTCGCCGACGACAGCGTCGACCTCTACTTCGACGCCCAGGTGACCTCCGCCCGCGAGGACGCCCTCAAGAAGGCGATCGCGGCCGGCAAGCACGTCTACACCGAGAAGCCCACCGCCACCGGCCTCGACGGCGCCCTGGAACTCGCCCGCCTCGCGAACGCGGCCGGCATCAGGCACGGCGTCGTGCAGGACAAGCTCTTCCTCCCGGGCCTGCTCAAGCTGAAGCGCCTCATCGACGGTGGCTTCTTCGGCCGGATCCTGTCCGTGCGCGGCGAGTTCGGCTACTGGGTCTTCGAGGGCGACTGGCAGGACGCCCAGCGTCCCTCCTGGAACTACCGCGCCGAGGACGGCGGCGGCATCGTCGTCGACATGTTCCCGCACTGGGAGTACGTCCTGCACGAGCTGTTCGGCCGGGTGAAGTCCGTCCAGGCCCTCACCGCCACCCACATCCCGCAGCGCTGGGACGAGAACGGCAAGCCCTACGACGCCACCGCCGACGACGCCGCCTACGGCGTCTTCGAGCTCGACGGCGGCGCCGTCGCCCAGATCAACTCCTCCTGGGCGGTCCGCGTCAACCGCGACGAACTGGTCGAGTTCCAGGTCGACGGCACCGAGGGCTCCGCCGTCGCGGGCCTGCGCGACTGCCGCGTCCAGCACCGCTCCGCCACCCCCAAGCCGGTCTGGAACCCGGACATCCCCGCCACCGAGGTCTTCCGCGACCAGTGGCAGGAGGTCCCCGACAACGGCGAGTTCGACAACGGCTTCAAGGCCCAGTGGGAGCTGTTCCTCAAGCACGTCTACACCGGCACCCCCTACCACTGGGACCTGCTGGCCGGCGCCCGCGGCGTCCAGCTCGCCGAACTGGGCCTGAAGTCCTCCGCCGAGGGCCGCCGCCTCGACGTCCCGGAGATCGCGCTGTGACCCTCCACCTGCCCGGCGCCGACGGCACCCTGCGCGCCTACGAACCCCGCGCCGAACCCCGGACGGCCGTCGCCCCCGGAAGCGCTTTCACCTCCCGTACGGTCTTCTCGGCGGCGCACGTCGTCGCCGACCCGTACGCGGACGTGTCCCCCGACTCACCGGCCGCCGTCGACTGGGACGCCACCCTCGCCTTCCGCCGCCACCTGTGGTCGCACGGCCTGGGCGTCGCCGAGGCCATGGACACCGCCCAGCGCGGCATGGGCCTGGACTGGGCGGGCGCGGCCGAGCTGATCCGCCGCTCCGCCGCCGAGGCGAAGGCGGCCGGCGGCCGCATCGCCTGCGGCGTCGGCACCGACCAGCTCACCGCGGGCACCCTCGCCGAGGTCCGCGCCGCCTACGAGGAGCAGCTCGCCGTCGTCGAGGAGTCCGGCGCCCAGGCCATCCTCATGGCCTCCCGCGCCCTCGCCGCGGCCGCCCAGGGCCCCGACGACTACCTGGACGTCTACGGCCACCTCCTGCGCCAGACCACCGAACCGGTGATCCTGCACTGGCTCGGCCCGATGTTCGACCCCGCGCTGGAGGGCTACTGGGGCTCCGCCGACCTCGACGCGGCCACCGACACCTTCCTGGACGTCATCGCCGCCCACCCCGACAAGGTCGACGGCATCAAGGTCTCCCTCCTCGACGCCCAGCGCGAGGTCGACCTGCGCCGCCGCCTCCCGAAGGGCGTGCGCTGCTACACCGGCGACGACTTCCACTACCCCGAGCTGATCGCGGGCGACGCGCAGGGCTTCAGCCACGCCCTGCTCGGCATCTTCGACCCGCTCGGCCCGCTCGCCGCCGAGGCGGTCCGCGTCCTCGACACCGGGGACACGGACGGCTTCCGCGCCCTCCTCGACCCCACGGTCGAACTCTCCCGCCACCTCTTCCAGGCCCCCACCCGCTTCTACAAGACGGGCGTGGTCTTCCTCGCCTGGCTGGCCGGTCACCAGAGCCACTTCACGATGGTCGGCGGCCTCCAGTCGGCCCGCTCCCTGCCCCACTTCGCCCGCGCCTACGAACTCGCCGACACCCTCGGCCTGTTCCCCGACCCCAAGCTCGCCGAGGACCGCATGCGGACCCTGCTGCACCTGTACGGAGTGACCCCGTGACCGCCGCCGGCCTCGCCCGCTTCAGCATCAACCAGATGACGGTCAGGCAGCTCTCGCTGCCGGAACTCGTCGACGCCTGCCGTGACCTGGGGGTGCCGGGCGTCGGCCTGTGGCGCGAGCCCGTCCGGGAGTACGGGCTCGACGCGGCCGCGAAACTGGTCCGGGACGCGGGCCTCACGGTGACGACGCTGTGCCGCGGCGGCTTCCTCACCGCGACCGGACCGGCCGAGCGGGCCGCCGCCCTGGCCGACAACCGCCGCGCCGTCGACGAGGCCGCCACCCTCGGCACCGACACCCTCGTCCTGGTCTCCGGCGGACTCCCGACCGGCTCCAGGGACCTGCGCGGCGCCCGGGAACGCATCGCGGACGCGCTCGCCGAACTCGGCCCCTACGCCGAGGAACACGGGGTGCGGCTGGCCATCGAACCGCTGCACCCCATGTTCGCCTCCGACCGCTGCGTGGTCTCCACCCTCGCCCAGGCCCTCGACCTCGCCGAACGCTTCCCCGCCCACCAGGTCGGCGTCACCGTCGACACGTACCACATCTGGTGGGACGACACCGCGCCCGCGCAGATCGCCCGCGCGGGCGCCCAGGGCCGCATCCACACCTTCCAGCTCGCCGACTGGACCACCCCGCTGCCCGAGGGCGTCCTCAACGGCCGCGGCCAGATCGGCGACGGCGCGATCGACATGCGCGAGTGGCAGGGCCACGTCGAGGCGGCCGGCTACACCGGGCCCATCGAGGTCGAACTGTTCAACGACGTCCTGTGGGCGCGGGACGGCCGCGAGGTCCTGGCGGAGACGGCGGCACGGTTCGTGGAACACACGGGGTGACACCTGCCGGGAAGCCGGTCGGAGGATTTTCCGCGGACCGTGCAACCCTCCCCCCACCTCGCGGGTCGAACGTCGCGTCAGGACCTCTGGGAGGGGACCCGGGGGGCTTGAGAGGTTCTGACAGGGGGAGGGAACCGAGGGGGCCCGGTCCACGGACCGGGCCCCCTCGAAGTCTGTCCGGCCGGCGCCCGCCGGGGGCCGGCGCAGGCGTCAGAAGAACACGCCGCAGCGCAGCAGGACGTTCGCGTACGGCCGTGCCTCGCCGGTGCGGACGACGAGCCGTGCGCCGGCGCTCAGCTCCTTCAGCCGCTCGTGCGGGACCAGGGCGAGGGCGGGGAAGTGGCCGGACAGCAGTTCCGCCGCCGCCGGATTGGCGCCCCGCACCTCGGTGGCCGCCGTAGCGCCCTCCACCACCAGCTCGTCGAGCAGCCCTTCCAGCACCTCGGCGAAGGACGGCACCCCCGCCCGGAAGGCCAGGTCCACCACCCGCGGCCCGTCGGGTATCGGCATGCCGACGTCGCACACCAGCACCCCGTCCCCGTGCCCCAGTGCGGCCAGGGCGCCGGAGAGCCCGCGGTTCAGGATTCCGTGCTTCTTCACAGGGCGGCGACCTCCTCGGCCGTCGGGAACGACACCTGCGCGCCCTCCTTGGTGACCGTCGCCGCCCCCACCCGGGCGGCGTACGCCGCCGCCTCGGCCAGTGACTCGCCCGCACCGAGACGCCAGGCCAGCGCGGCGGTGAACGCGTCACCCGCACCGGTGGTGTCCACGGCGTGCACCGTGACCGACGGCACCCGGGCGACGCCCTCCGCGGAGGCGACCAGCGCGCCCTCGCCGCCCAGCGTCACCACCACCGAGCGCGGGCCCTTCGCCAGCAGCAGCCGCGCCCAGTCCTCCGGTTCGTCGCTGATGCCGCCGGCGTCACCCAGGATGACCTTCGCCTCGTGCTCGTTGACGATCAGCGGGTCGCAAGCCGCCAGCACCTCCGCCGACAGGGGCTGCGGCGGGGACGGGTTCAGGACGAAGCGGCTGCCCGGCGCCAGGCTCCGCACCACCTCCCCGACCGTCTCCAGCGGGATCTCCAACTGGGTGGACACCACCCGGGAGGCGTGGAAGAGGCTCGCGGCCGCCCGCACGTCGGCGGGCGTCAGCCGCCCGTTCGCCCCCGGGGAGACGACGATGCTGTTGTCCCCCGACGGGTCCACGGTGATCAGCGCGACCCCGGTCGGCGCCCCGCCCACCAGCACACCCACCGTGTCCACCCCCGCCGCCCGCTGCGAGTCCAGCAGCAGCCGGCCGTGCCCGTCGTCGCCGACCCGCGCCAGCAGGGCCGTACGGGCACCGAGGCGGGCGGCGGCGACCGCCTGATTCGCTCCCTTGCCGCCCGGGTGGACGGCCAGGTCGGAGCCGAGCACCGTCTCCCCGGCGCCCGGCCGGCGTTCCACACCGATCACCAGGTCGGCGTTGGCCGATCCGACGACCAGGAGGTCGTAGTCGTACATGAATCGCTCCCCGATCCGAGTGCGGGGCGGACGGTCGACGTGACCGCCCGCCCCTTTCGTCCCTGCGTCCGCGCGTCGCCGCGTTCACGCCTCCGCGCGTCGCCGCGTCAGCGCGTCCGGCGTCAGCCCTCGAAGCCGGCCACGTTCTCCTTCGTGACCACCTTCACCGGAACCTTCACCATGTTCTCCACCTTTTCGCCGTCCGCCGCGCGCAACGCGTTCCGCACCGCGATCCGGCCCAGTTCCTTCGGCTGCTGCGCCACGGAGGCGTACAGCGAGCCCGCCTCGACCGCCTTCAGCCCGTCGGGCGTGCCGTCGAAGCCGACGACCTGCACCGACGTGCCGGCCTTGGAGCCGAGCGCCTTGATCGCGCCGAGCGCCATCTCGTCGTTCTCGGCGAACACGCCGTTGATGTCGGGGTGCGCCTGGAGCAGGTTCGTCATCACGTCCAGGCCCTTGGTGCGGTCGAAGTCCGCGGGCTGCTTGGCGACGACCTTGATGCCCGGGTACTCCTTCAGCCCCTGGGCGAAGCCCGCCCCGCGCTCCCGGCTGGCGGAGGTGCCGGCCTGGCCCTGGAGGATGACGATGGTGCCCTTGCCGCCGAGCTTCTCGGCGAGCGCCTTGGCGCCCAGCGCGCCGCCCTCGACGTTGTCGGAGGCGACCAGCGCGGCCACGTCCGCCTTGTTGACGCCGCGGTCGACGGCGATGACGGGGATGCCGGCCTTGTTCGCGCCGCGCACCGCGGGGCCGGCGGCGTCGGAGTCCACCGGGTTGACGATGACGGAGGAGAGCGAGCCGCTGGTGAAGTTCTGCAGCTGGTTGGCCTGCTGGGAGGCGTCGTTCTGCGCGTCGGTGACCGTGAGGTCCAAGCCCAGCTTCTTCGCCTCCTCCTCGGCACCGTCACGGATCTGCACGAAGAACGGGTTGTTGAGCGTGGACAGCGACAGCCCGATCTTCTGCGTCGTGCCGGCCGAGGACCCGTTGTGCAGCAGCGAGGTGGCGCCCACGACCGCGACGGCGACGACGGCGGCGATCAGATAGGTGAGTGCCTGCTTGCCCCGGTTCCCGCCCCCGGACGTCCCGGCCGCCGGGGTGGTCGCGCCCGCCTTGCGGCGCAGCGTGTCGAAGAGGACGGCCAGCGCGATGACCACGCCGATGACGACCTGCTGCCAGAACGCGGAGACGGACAGCAGGTTGAGCCCGTTGCGCAGCACCGCGAGGATCAGCGCGCCGATCAGGGTGCCGGACGCCTTGCCGGTGCCGCCCGCGAGGGAGGCGCCGCCGATGACGACGGCGGCGATGGCGTCCAGTTCGTAGCCCTGCGCGGCCTGCGGCTGCGCGGAGGACAGGCGGGAGGCGAGCACGATGCCCGCGGCGGCGGCGAACAGGCCGGAGAAGGCGTAGATCGCGAGCTTCTGCCGCTTCACCCGCAGCCCGGACAGCCGGGCGGCCTCCTCGTTGCCGCCGATGGCGTACATGGAGCGGCCGATGTAGGTCCGGCCGAGGACGAAGGCGGTCAGCAGCCCCATCACGATCATCACGAGCACCGGCACCGGCAGCCAGCCGCCGAGCGTGTCGCCGAGGTGGGAGACGGAGTCGGGGAAGGCGATGGGCGAGCCCTGCGAGATGACCAGCGACAGACCGCGCGCCACCGACAGCATCGCGAGCGTCGCGATGAACGACGGCAGCTTCCCGTACGAGACGAGGAAACCGTTCACCAGGCCGCAGACGATGCCCGTCGCGACGGCGAACAGCACGGCCAGCACGACCGGCATCCCGGCCTCGGTCGCACTCCACGCCAGTACGGTCGCCGACAGCGCGGCGACCGAGCCGACCGACAGGTCGATGCCGGCCGAGACGATCACGAAGGTGACGCCGAAGGCGAGGATCGCGGTCACGGCGGCCTGCACGCCGACGTTGAGGAGGTTGTCGGCGGTCAGGAAGTCCCCGGACAGCGCCGACATGGCGATCACGAGGACGATCAGCGCGGTCAGCGCGCCGTTGTCGAGGAGCAGGCGGCGCAGGCCGCCCGTGGCGCCGCCCTGCGCGCCCGGCTTGCTCTTGAGCGTGTCAGTGGCCACGGTCGGCCTCCGTTCCGTTGCTGCTGTTGCTGCTGTGAGGGGTGCTGACGGCGAGGGCCATCACGGCGTCCTGGGTGGCGCGTTCGGCGGGGAGTTCGCCCGCGACGCGCCCCTGCGCCATGACGACGACCCGGTCGCTCATGCCCAGGACCTCCGGCAGATCGCTGGAGATCATGAGCACGGCGGCACCGGCGGCCGTCAGTTCGTTGATCAGCTGGTAGATCTCGACCTTCGCGCCGACGTCGATGCCGCGCGTCGGCTCGTCGAGGATCAGCACCTTGGTGTCGGCCAGCAGCCACTTGCCGATGACGACCTTCTGCTGGTTGCCGCCGGACAGCGTCCGCACGTGCTGGCCGAGACCGGCCATCCGCACGCCGAGCTGCCCGGCGATGCGCTCCGCCGCCTCGTGCTGCCCCTTGAGGTCGACGAGTCCCGCGCGGGACGTGGACCGCAGGGTGACCAGGCCGAGGTTCTCCTCGACGGAGGCGTCGAGCACCAGCCCCTGCCCCTTGCGGTCCTCCGGCACCAGGCCGATCCCGGCCGTCATCGCGGCGTTCACGTCGTGCCGGCGCAGCGGGGACCCCGCGACGTGCACCGTCCCGGCGTCGTACGGGTCGGCCCCGAACACGGCCCGTACGACCTCCGTCCGCCCGGCTCCGACGAGCCCCGCGATGCCGACGACCTCACCGGCCCGCACCTCGAAGCTCACGTCGTGGAAGACACCGTCGCGGGTCAGCCCCTCGACCTTGAGGAGCGCGTCACCGGCGTCGCCCCGCTCCCGCGGGTACTGCTGCTCGATGGACCGCCCGACCATGAGCCGTACGAGCTCGTCCTCGGGCGTGGAGGCGGGCACCTGCCCGACGCTCCGGCCGTCCCGGATGACGGTGACCCGGTCGCCGAGGGCGGCGATCTCCTCCAGGTGGTGGGTGATGAAGACGATCCCGACGCCGTCCGCGCGCAGCCGCCGCACGATCGCGAACAGCTTCTCGACCTCCTCGGTGGTCAGCACGGCGGTCGGCTCGTCCATGATGAGCACCCGCGCGTCGAGGCTGAGCGCCTTGGCGATCTCGACCATCTGGAGTCGCGCGATGCCGAGTTCCCGTACCCGTGCCCGCGGGGAGACCTTCACCCCGACGCGCTCGAGCAGCACCTCGGCGTCGGCCTCCATCTTCTTCCGGTCGATCATCCCGAACCGGCGCGGCTGCCGTCCGAGGAAGATGTTCTCGGCGACCGTCAGGTCGGGGACCAGGTTGAACTCCTGGTAGATGGTGGCGATGCCGAGCCGTTCGGAGTCCTGCGCGCCGTGGACGCGCACCTCCTCACCGCCGACCACGATCCGCCCGGCGTCGGGCGTGTAGGCGCCGGAGAGCATCTTGATCAGCGTGCTCTTGCCCGCGCCGTTCTCACCGAGGAGCACGTGCACCTCGCCCCGGCGCAGGTCGAAGTCGACGCTGTCGAGCGCGACCACGCCGGGGAAGGTCTTGCGGATGCCCTCGATGCGCAGCAACTCGTCCGGACTGCGGCTGCTCACGGCGTACTCCTTCGTACGGGGGAGGGGGACTGTGGGGGTTCGGGGGAGACCGGCTCGCCGCACGAGCGGCGCACGACGAGCCGGGCGGGGAGGGTGACGGACTCACCGGGCCGTCCCTCGATCCGGTCGACCAGGGCGCGCACGGCGGCCCGCCCCAGCTCCCGGGTCGGCTGGGCGATGGCGGTGACCGGCGGATCGGTGTGCACGAACCAGGGGATGTCGTCGAACGCGGCCAGCGCGATGTCGTCGGGGACGCGCAGTCCGCGCGCGCGGACGGCGTCCAGGGCGCCGAGCGCCATCAGGTTGTCGGCGGCGAACACGGCCTCGGGCGGTTCGGCCAGGTCGAGGAAGCCCTCGGTGACCCGGCGGCCGCTGTCGGCCTGGAAGTCGCCCTGGCCGGTGTAGGCGTCGGGGAGGCCGAGCCCGTACGCGCCGAGCGCCGCCCGGAAGGCGTCCACGCGCTCCCGGCCGGTGGTGGTGGCGGCGGGCCCCGCGATGATCGCCAGCCGCCGGTGTCCGAGCCCGTACAGGTGCGCGACCAGGTCCCGTACGGCGTCGCGTCCGTCCGAGCGGACGACGGGCACGTCGACGCCGGGGATCCAGCGGTCGACGAACACCATGGGCGTCCCGGCGCGGGCGGCGCCCAGCATGCCGGGCGACCCGCCGTCGGTGGGGGAGACCAGCAGCCCGTCGATGCGCCGGTCGAGCAGCGTGGTGACGTGGTGGTCCTGGAGGTCGGGCCGCTCGTCGGCGTTGCCGATGATCACGCTGTAGCCGAGCGCGCGGGCCTCCTCCTCGACGGAGCGGGCCAGCTCGGTGAAGTACGGGTTCATCACGTCGCTGATGACCAGCCCGAGCGTGCGGGTCTGGTCGGTGCGCAGGGACCGGGCGACGGCGTTCGGCCGGTACCCCAGCCGCTCGACGGCGGCCGTGACGCGCCGGCGGGCGTCCTCGCTGACCGACGGGTGCAGGTTCAGCACCCGCGACACCGTGGCGACGGACACTCCCGCCTCGGCGGCGACGTCCTTGATGCTCGCCATCGCCGTTCCACCTCCTCGTGGAATCGATTACACGGAGGATTGGAATCGATTACACGGCGGGAAGCAAGGGGGTGGACGGTGGCCGAAATCGAATCGTGACCGGTGGGTGGCACGGGTCCTTTCGGGCCGGGGTTGCCTGCGGGTGTGCGGGGAGCGGCTCGCGTGGGCGGGGCGTCAGTCGGGGCGGAGACTGGATCCCATCGCCGGTAGGGACGAAGGGGGAGTGCCGGGGGCGGCGGAACTGGCGTCGCCCCTGCCCAAGAAGCTCTTCACCGTGCCGCCCGGCCAGGAGCGCTGACCTCTGCGAGGGTTGGGCCGGACGTCGGGGCGAGGTTAACGCTTGCATTAACATTGTGGCCGTGGCTCAATCGGAAGTGGTTCTCGTCGGGGAGGTCGCGGCATGGTTCGAGGCGCTGGCCGAAGAGGACTGGGACAGCTCCGAACAGGTAGAAGACGCCATCGACATGTTGGCGGCAACGGGCCCGACGCTCGGTCGTCCGCTGGTGGATCGGATCAAGGGTGCTGAGAACCATCACCTCAAA
Organism: Streptomyces sp. NPDC041124; assembly: GCF_055592385.1. Lineage (NCBI taxonomy): Bacteria > Bacillati > Actinomycetota > Actinomycetes > Kitasatosporales > Streptomycetaceae > Streptomyces > Streptomyces sp. NPDC041124. Next base: position 251,620 of record NZ_JBVIYR010000007.1, on the reverse strand, counting down.
GAGTTGAGGCCGGGATCGTCCGGGAGTAGTGAGATCCGCATCCTCTTCGCCTTCGATCCGGTGCGCCGGGCAGTCCTGCTGGTGGCCGGCGAGAAAGCCGGAAACTGGCAGCGCTGGTACGACATCAACATTCCGCTTGCCGAAGAGCGATACCAGGCACATCTGGCTGATCTCGAAACCAGGGAGTACGAATGAGCACCGTGGGCTGGGAGGAGACCAAGCGCAGGGCGCGCGAGCGGCGCGCGGCATCGGGGCTGCCGGTGCGGTCGCCTCAGGAGAAGCAAGCGGCCATGGACCGGTTGACCGCCGAAGTGCGTGCTCACAAGCTCGCGGAGGTCAGGCGTGAACAAGCGTTGACTCAGCGCCAAGTGGCCGCGTCGATGGGGGTCTCAGCACCTCGGGTCTCCGCGATCGAGCACGGTGAGCTGGATCGCGCGGAGGTCGCGACTCTCCGGGCCTACGTGGAAGCGCTCGGCGGCCGCTTGCGAGTAGTCGCAGACTTCGGCGACGCGGAGTACACCGTCGCCTGAGGCACGCGCCAAAGCGCTCGTCAATCAGCAAGGCCCAGGTCGCCGAACCCGTGCCTTCTTCATGGAGCAGGTGACGAGAACCGAACTCGCGCTCTCAGCTTGGGAAGCTGCGATCATTGAGGCCGGTCCGGGCGCTGACCTGGATGAACAAATGAACTTTGCCCTCGTCGGACGTGGCACCGGCGCGCTTGTGGTGCAGCCTCGTGGCCGCACGGGACATGAGTCGTCCGGGGCCGACCACTCGGCGGCCGGGTGCTCCTGGTCGTACTGCCGGCGCCACAGCTCGCATCAGCGGTGGGCATCCACGAAGGCGCCGCCGAGGTGCCCGGGAGGCGACCGTGGAACGGACGCACGGCCTGTGCCCGGGGCGCGGTCGGTCCCCGGGGGCGTGGGCCTGTGCCCAGGGGTGGCCCTGTGCCCGGCCATGGCGCGGGGCCGGGGCCCCGGCCCCGCGTCGGCCCGGCTCAGTTCATCGCGGCGGCGAACATGCCTGCCTCGTAGGATCCGCCCGGCTGGTGCAGGATCACGGCGAGCCGGTTGGCCGCGTTGATCAGGGCGACCACGGCGACCAGGGCGGCGACCTGGTCGTCGTCGTAGTGCTTGCGCACCAGGGCCCAGGTCTCGTCGGACACGCCCTGGTGGGCGTCGGCGAGCCGGGTGCCTTCCTCGGCGAGCGCCAGCGCGGCCTGTTCGGCCTCGGTGAACACGGTGGATTCGCGCCACGCGGCGACCAGGTGCAGGCGGATCGCGCTCTCACCGGCGGCCGCCGCCTCCTTGACGTGCATGTCGATGCAGTGACCGCAGCCGTTGATCTGGCTGGCGCGCAGCGCGACCAGCTCCTGCGTGGACTTCGGCAGCGGCGACTGCTGCACCACCTGCGCGAGGCCCGCGAAGCGCTTGGCGAGCTTGATGCCGATCTCGTTCTCGAACAGGTTGAACCGGATGTCCATGACTCGTCCTCACTGTCGACGCCCTACCGGCGAACTGACGTACTGACGAACACGAGATGCCGGCCGTCCGGCTCGTGTGACGGGGCGCCGCTGTGACGTGGGTTACCGCCGGTGGATGTCACAGGACGACGGTGGCCGGCGTCCTGTGCGCGTGACACGGTCGGAGGCGGACGGATGGACGGAGTCGGAGCGATGAGCGACCACGGCGAGCACGGGCACGACGGGCACGGCGGCCCCGCCACCGAGGCTTTCGTATCCCACCGCAACCTCCTCTTCACCGTCGCCTACGAGATGCTCGGTTCGGCGGCGGACGCGGAGGACGTCCTCCAGGAGACCTGGCTGCGGTGGGCGGGCGTCGACCTCTCCGAGGTGCGGGACCGGCGCGCGTACCTCGTGCGGATCACGACCCGGCAGGCCCTGACCCGGCTGCGGACGCTCGGCCGCCGCAGGGAGTCCTATGTCGGCTCCTGGCTGCCCGAGCCGCTGCTGACCACCCCCGACGTGGCCGAGGACGTCGAGCTGGCGGACAGCGTCTCCATGGCGATGATGCTCGTCATGGAGACGCTCACGCCGACCGAGCGGGCCGTGTTCGTGCTGCGTGAGGTGTTCGACCTCGGCTACGACGAGATCGCCGACGCCGTCGGCAAGAGCCCGGCCGCGGTCCGCCAGACCGCCCACCGGGCCCGCGCCCACGTCGCGGCGCGCAGGCCGCGCGGGGCGGTCTCCCGGACCGAGACCCACGACGCGCTCGCCGCGTTCCAGCGGGCCGTCGAGACGGGCGACCTCCAGGGACTGCTCGACATCCTCGCGCCGGACGTCGTCCTGCTGGGCGACGGCGGCGGCATCAAGCAGGCCGTCCCGCGGCCGGTCAGGGGGGCCGGCAAGGTGGCCCGCCTCATGCTCGGCGGCCTGGTCAAGCAGCCCGCCGCGGTCTCGATGGAACCGGTGCAGGTCAACGGCTTCCCGGGCCTGCTCGTCCGGCTCGACGGCGCACTCGACACCGTGATGGCGGCACGCTTCGACGACGGCCTCATCACCGGCCTCTACGCCGTGCGCAACCCGGAGAAGCTGACGCGCATGCACCGGCGCACGGTCCTGCACCGCTGAGGGCGGCCCTCCGGCGCCACCTGTCGCGGGGTCGGGCCGCAGGCGGCGGTGGTGCGACGGGCGGGCTGCGGCGGGCCTTCCGTCAGCGCCCTCGGTCGCTTCCGCATCGTGCCGATGCGGAGGTGGCGGCACGTTCCGCGTACGCGACCGGGCTGCTTCGTCGGGCGGGACGAAGAGCCGCCGATGGTCGGCCCCTCGTCTCTTCGAAAGCGTGAGCATTCGACGGAGAAGCGTAAGGTGCGTGCTCGGATGAGCGGAAGATGAACATCGTCGGCCGAAGTGCCTCTCTTTTTCTGGAGAGCGAGCAATTCCTGGGCGACCGCGCAATTGGTCGTCCTCGTGGTCCTCGGAGAAGGGCGTCGCAGCAGGCGGCGTAGGGTGCTGCCGGCTGCCGGCTGCGGGATGGCGGCGGCATGAACCACCCGCGCCCGTGTCACTCGGTGGCTGCTCGTTCCCTGTCGTACTGCCAGTCCCACACCTTGCTCCACCGGTGGTCGTCGGGGGTGCCGATGTCGAGGTGCTTGATCCGCCGGTACGCCTCGGCGGTGCGCGGGTCGTCGCGCAGGGCGAGCCCGTAGGCGGCCTCCAGGCGGGCGAGTCGGTCGTCCTCGTCGAGCAGCGCGAACAGGGCGTCGGCGACCGCGGGCGAGTGGTCGGGGCAGGAGGCCAGGATCGCCGCTGCCTGACCCCGCAGCCCGGCGTCCGGGCCGTCGGCCAGGGCGAGCAGCGCCTGCACGGCGGGGGGGAGCAGGGCCTCGTCGTGGACGGCCACCCGGGAGGCGAGCAGCCGCACCCTGGCGTCCGGGTCACGGATGAGGGCGAGCAGCCCGTCCCTGGCCGGGGGCGTCAGGGAAGCGCCCCAGGGGCAGAAGAGCTCGGGCACCTGCCTGCGTACCCGGACGTCGGGGTGGCAGGCGTAGCGCAGACCGATGTCCTCCGTACCGGGGTGCTCGTACTCGGCGAAGGCTTCCAGCACCTTCAGGAGCATGTCGACATCCGTCTCCTCCACCGCCCAGGCGGTCAGGAAGTCACCCTCCTGCCGCGCGTACGGGGAGTCGTACACGAGGACTCCCCTTACGCGCAGGTACTCCGCCACGAAACGGCGGTGCGCCGGGTCGGGGTGGTGACGGTGGGCCACCACGGCCTGCCAGGTCTCGAAGCTGGGGCGCTCCAGGAGGACCGACAGCACCTCCCACCAGGTGGCGTGCTGCTCGTCCGGCTGGTCGGCGGCCCGGGCGATCAGGTCGTCCACGGGGGTCAGGACGCGGAAGGCCCACTCCAGGGCGGTCAGGATGCCGCCGTGCCCGGTCCGCGCGACCAGGCCGCCGAGTGAGACCTGGTCGATCCGGTGGTACTCGTAGGGGTCATCCGGCAGGCGAACCGTACGCACCGGCCCCGACGCGCCCGTACGGCGCCGCAACTCCTCGGCCACGCCCGTCTCGTACCAGCTGCGGGCCAGGGCGAGCAGCCGCTCGCGGGTCTCCTCGGGCAGCCGCAGCCGGGGCTCGTCGCCGAGTACGGCGGTGAAGACGGCCGGTGAGCCGCCGTCGACGGCACGCCACAGCGGTGTCGTCCCGTCGGGCAGGACCCGGTCGGGGTCGGCCCCGCCCTCGACCAGTACATCGGCGACGGCGGAATCGAACGCCGCGACGGCCGCGCACAGCACCGGCAGCCCGTCGCCGTACAGTGCGTTCGGGTCGGCGTCCTCGTCCAGCAACGCCCGCACCGCTTCGACATCCCCGGCCCGCACCGCCGCCACGAGCCGCCGGTCGACTTCATCCCCGTTCACGAGGGTCGAGCATGCGTGGGAAGCCGCGTACGGACAAGCCATTTGTTGCGGCAGCCCGTCAGGCCGCCGACAGCTCGCACCACACGTACGTGCCCGGACTGCCCTGCCGGAACAGCGGCTGCCACCCCCAGACGTCGGCGCAGGCCCGCACCAGCGCCAGGCCCCGTCCGTCCTCCGACTCGGTGTCCCCTGCCAACGGACGCGGCGGCTCCGGGGCTGGGGGTCCGCGTCCCACGCCCCGATCCGCAACGTCCCCGGCGGCGACCAGTGCACGCGCAGGCCGGCGGGGCCCTTGGTGTGCCGTACGGCGTTGGAGACCAGCTCCGTGGCGAGGAGTCCGGCGACGTCGACGATGCGGATCAGCCCGTGCATGGTCAGGATGAGACGCAGGGTGCGGCGGCTGACGGTGACGGCGCGGAGGTCGTTGGGGATGTACAGCGAGCACTCCCACGGTTCGTTCCCGGACATGCGGAACTCCGTTGTACGTGAGGGGAGTCGGGGATCGGGGCCCGGACTTTCGGGAGTGAGTGAAGAACGGTTGCGCCGTCTCGCGTCCCGCTACGTCTGTACGGACGTCGAGTTGGTGGATGCCTTGGTGGAGATGGCGACCGACCGGACACGCGGATGGTGGGAGGAGTACCGCTCCCTGCTGCCCACTCCCTTTCTCGACCTCGCGGAGTTGGAACATCACGCCACGTTTCTGCAGGAGGTCCAGTTCCTGTACATCCCCGGCCCGATCCAGACAGAGGATTACGCTCGCTCCGTCTTCGCCTACCGGGTCCCCGAGCTGCCCGCACGAGAGCTTGAGGTACGTGTCCAGCACCGCATGCAGCGCAAGGTAATCCTTGAAAGTCCCGAGCCCACTTCGTACGAGGCGGTCATTCACGAAGCGGCACTTCGGATCATGGTGGGAGACCGTGCTGCCTCGCGAGCGCAGCTCTTTCGCCTTCTTGAGGTGTCCGAGGAGGACCGCATCACCGTGCGCGTGATCCCCTTCGACCTCGAAGGGTTCGCAGGAGCCGCGAGTGCCATGGTGTACGCAGGTGGCGCGGTCCCGAAGCTTGACACCGTGGTACGTGACACACCTGTCGGTACCGCGTTCATGGACGCGGAGGCGCAACTCGGTGCGTTTCGCACACTCTTCCGAAAAGTGGAGGCTGTGTCGCTGGACCCGGTGCGGTCACGTGACTTCATCCACAGGTTGACGAAGGAGTTGTGAGGCACCCCATGGGAGCTCCCCGCGTCTGGCGAAAGTCCTCCTACTCCGGCCCCGGTGACGGCAACTCGTGTCTTGAGATCGCGCACTCCCGCACGCTCGTGGCCATACGAGACTCCAAGGCTCCCGCGAACGGAACACTCGCCTTCCCTACCGATGCCTTCGGCGCTTTCGTACGAGCGGTCAAGGAGACGGCCGGAAGGCTGTGAGGCACACCATGGACAACTGGCTCAAGTCGTCCCACTCGGGCGAGGGCGACGGCAACAACTGCGTGGAGATCGCCACCTCACGCACCCACACAGCCGTCCGCGACTCCAAGGCCCCCGCCCGGGCCACCCTCACCTTCCCCACCGCCGCCTTCACCCAATTCCTCGCGGCGCTGAAGGCACCCGCGGGGAAGCCGTGACGTCCGGGTCCGGCCACGTCGCCACCAGCGCCTCAACGTCCGGGAAGCGGGAGCCGCCGATCATCTCCCAGGTCGCCTCACCGTTGAGCCAGCACACTTCCTCGGGCCCGCCGTCGCCGGTGTCGAACAGGCAGCACACTCCACCGCTCGCGGCGGTCAGGTCGGTGAACAGTTGCCTGACACTCGCCGACGCCGCGAACAGACGGCTCATCGCCGAGGCCGCCGCCCAGAACTCGATCGACGCGTAACCGGGGTGCACGAGCGACGCGAAGCGGACGGTCGCGTAGACGTACCCGATCTGGACGCGCCCGTTCTCCTCGACCCCGCCGCCACGCGCCTCCAGATAGGTGCGCACCACGTCGTCGATGCCGAACATGAGTGAGGTCCTGAGCTCGAACGTGCCGCCGGTGGAGCAGTCGACCGGCTCGCTCTTGAGGCCGGACGTGAAGGGGAGCACCACCCGCTCGCCGCCCGGCAACGTGACCTCCAGGGGCGGCACGTCGCGGTGCGGCGGGGCCAGTTCGGCCACGCGGGTCAGCGCCCTGGCGATGTTCCGGGGCGGCAGCTGGATCTCGTAGCTGTAGATCAGGCCCATGGCCCTCCCTCTGTCGGCCCTTGTCGGCCGACGTGCACTGTCTCATGGTCCGACCTGCGTGGCTGCCGCTTTTTTTGCGAGGGCGTGCGCGGGTGACATGAGCGGACCGAGGGGTGCTGAGGCGCGCTGGGGCCACCTCAAGGAACGACCATGGTGCTATTGTCATTAGCACCATGCTGCTGAGACTGAACGTTGCGGATCACCGCCCCCTGCACGAGCAGGTGGCGGGCGCGATCCGGCGTGCCATCGCTGAAGGCGAATGTGCGCCGGGCGACAGGCTGCCCCCGGCGCGGGACCTCTCCCAGGCACTGGGCGTGAACGTCAACACGGTGCTGCGCGGCCTCCGGGCGCTGCGCGACGAGGGGTTGCTGGAGTTCCGGCGGGGGCGGGGCGTGACCGTGGCCCAGGGCGCGGACGAGCGCTCGGCCCTGCTGGACCGCGTACGCGAGGTCGTGGCTGACGCGGCGCGCCTCGGATACGGCAAGGACGACGTCATCGACATGATCAGGGGGATCCCGTGACCGACCGAACAGGACGCAGGAGTGCTGCGGTGTGGGGAGCCGGCGGCTGGGTCGTCGGAGTCCTGGGGGTGCTGGTGGCTCTGCCGCTGGCCGCCAGGGACCGGCTGCCGGATCGGCTGGCGACCCACTGGGACGCGTCGGGTGGGCCGGACTCCTCCATGTCGTTCTGGGCCGCGACGTTCGTCCCGGGGTTGATCTGGCTGGGGATGGCGGCGGTCGTCGTGCTGATCCTGTGGCGGGCGCGCGGCAGTGCCGCCGGGGCGGCGCCCGGGTGGGCCGGCGCGACACTCGGGTTCGGCGGTGTGACGCTGCTCGGCGCCCAGGCGTCCATCGTGCGGGCGAACCTGGACAACGCCGACTGGCGTGAGGCCGGTTCGGTGACGGGCTGGGTGGTCGTGACCCTGGCGGCGGCGGTCGCCGTGGGCGCGGCGGCCCTGTGGGCCGGCCACCGGGCCCGGGTCACGGTGCCGCCGCCGGCCGGACCGACGATGGAGATACCGGAGGGGCAGCGGTTCGTCTGGCTGTCCCGGACCTCCAATCCCTGGCTCCATCTCATGGCTGCCGTGACCGGCGTCGTCTCCGTGGCGGCGACGGTCACGGCGGTGGGCGGCCTGACGGGGTCGGAGGCCGCGCTGCTGGCCGGGCCTCTCGCCCTCGCCACGGTGCTGGTGCTCGGCTGCGCGTCGGTGCAGGCCCGGGTGAGCGAGAAGGGGCTCGACGTCACCTTCGGTCCGCTGGGCTGGCCGGCACGGCGGTGGGCGGCCGGGAGCATCGCCTCCGCCCGCGTCGAGACGCGCACCGCCGCCCAGGTCGGCGGCTGGGGGTACCGGCTGAACGGGCTGGGCACCACGGTGATGCTGCGCGGCGGCGAATGTCTGGTGATCCGTACCGCCAAGGGCAAGGACTTCGCCGTGAGCGTCGACGACGCCGAACGCGGAGCCGCCCTGCTGAACTCCCTCATCGCCCGGCGTTCGAAGCGATGAGCCGGTCCCGGCCCCCCTGTCACACCCCACCGGTACCGTCGGATCATGCCCAACCCGTCACCCACGGCCCCCGGCGAGCAGCGCAAGCTCGCCACGCTCGAAGGCGTGCTGGAGCGCATCACGTACGCCAACGAGGAGAACGGCTACACCGTCGCCCGGGTCGACACCGGCAGGGGCGCCGGTGACCTGCTCACCGTCGTCGGTGCGCTGCTCGGCGCGCAGGTGGGGGAGTCGCTGCGGATGGAGGGGCGCTGGGGGTCGCACCCGCAATACGGCAAGCAGTTCCACGTGGAGAACTACACGACCGTGCTGCCCGCCACCGTCCAGGGCATCCGGCGCTATCTCGGCTCCGGCCTGGTCAAGGGCATCGGGCCGGTCTTCGCCGACCGGATCACCCAGCACTTCGGCGTCGACACCCTCACGATCATCGAGGAGGAGCCGAAACGCCTGATCGAGGTGCCGGGGCTCGGGCCCAAGCGGACCAAGAAGATCGCCGACGCCTGGGAGGAACAGAAGGCGATCAAGGAGGTGATGCTGTTCCTCCAGACCGTCGAGGTGTCCACCTCCATCGCCGTGCGCATCTACAAGAAGTACGGTGACGCCTCGATCTCCGTCGTGAAGAACCAGCCGTACCGGCTCGCCGCCGACGTCTGGGGCATCGGCTTCCTCACCGCCGACCGGATCGCCCAGTCCGTCGGCATCCCGCACGACAGCCCCGAGCGGGTGAAGGCCGGACTCCAGTACGCGCTGTCGCAGGCCACCGACCAGGGGCACTGCTACCTCCCCGAGGAGAGGCTGATCGCCGACGCGGTGAAGCTGCTCCAGGTGGACACCGGACTGGTCATCGAGTGCCTCGCCGAGCTCGCCGCGGAGCCCGAGGAGGGGGAGGACCCCGGCGTCGTACGGGAGAAGGTGCCGGACCCGGAGGGCGGCGACCCCGTCACCGCCGTCTACCTCGTCCCCTTCCACCGCGCGGAGGTCGCCCTCGCCGCCCAGCTGCGGCGGCTGCTGCGGACCGACGAGGACCGGATGCCGGCGTTCCGGGACGTGGCCTGGGACAAGGCGCTCCGCTGGCTCACCGGCCGTACCGGCACCGACCTCGCCCCCGAGCAGGAGGCCGCCGTCAAGCTGGCGCTGACGGAGAAGGTCGCCGTGCTGACCGGCGGGCCGGGCTGCGGCAAGTCGTTCACCGTGCGCTCCATCGTGGAGCTGGCCCGCGCCAAGAAGGCCAAGGTCGTCCTCGCCGCACCCACCGGCCGGGCCGCCAAGCGGCTCGCCGAACTGACCGGTGCCGATGCTTCCACCGTCCACCGCCTGCTGGAGCTGAAGCCCGGCGGTGACGCCGCCTACGACCGGGACCGCCCGCTCGACGCCGACCTGGTGGTGGTCGACGAGGCGTCCATGCTGGACCTGCTGCTCGCGAACAAGCTGGTCAAGGCGGTGCCCCCGGGCGCCCACCTCCTCTTCGTCGGCGACGTCGACCAGCTCCCCAGCGTCGGGGCGGGCGAGGTGCTCCGGGACCTCCTCGCGGCCGACAGCCCCGTCCCCGCCGTCCGGCTCACCCGGGTCTTCCGCCAGGCCCAGCAGTCCGGCGTGGTGACCAACGCGCACCGGATCAACGCCGGGCAGCACCCCCTCACCGACGGCATGCGGGACTTCTTCCTCTTCGTCGAGGACGACACCGAGGAGGCGGGCCGGCTCACCGTGGACGTCGCGGCCCGCCGCATCCCGGCGAAGTTCGGCCTCGACCCGCGCCGTGACGTGCAGGTCCTCGCGCCCATGCACCGGGGACCGGCCGGTGCCGGCACCCTCAACGGGCTGCTCCAGCAGGCCGTCACCCCCGGCCGCCCCGACCTCGCCGAGAAGCGGTTCGGCGGGCGGGTCTTCCGCGTCGGCGACAAGGTGACCCAGATCCGCAACAATTACGAGAAGGGGGAGAACGGAGTCTTCAACGGCACCGTGGGCGTGGTCACCTCGCTCGACCCGGTCGACCAGCGCCTGACGGTGCTGACCGACGAGGACGAGGAGGTCCCCTACGACTTCGACGAGCTGGACGAACTGGCACACGCCTACGCCGTGACCATCCACCGTTCCCAGGGCAGCGAGTACCCGGCCGTCGTCATCCCGGTGACCACGGGAGCCTGGATGATGCTCCAGCGCAACCTGCTCTACACGGCGGTCACCCGGGCCAAGCGGCTGGTGGTCCTGGTCGGCTCACGCAAGGCGATCGGACAGGCGGTGCGGACGGTCTCCGCGGGCCGCCGGTGCACCGCCCTCGACTTCCGCCTCACCGGTGCGAGAGACCTCTCGGACGGGACGAATCGCCCCGGTGAGCGACCGTCACCAAAAAATGATCGATCAAATGAGTCGTGAAGGTCACAGAGCCCTTCCCCCTGCGCAACGCAAGGGGCAGGATGGGCAAGTTGACGGCACTCAGTGCCGCCAATAGGCCCGATGGTCGACCCCGAGTGCACTCTCCTGAGCCGAGTGGGGGATGGTAGAGACAGTCAGGGCACCTCGAAGATGAGGCACAACGTCGGTGAGGGAAGACGTGAGCGACAACTCTGTAGTACTGCGGTACGACGGCAGCGAGTACACCTACCCGGTGATCGACAGCACCGTCGGTGACAAGGGCTTCGACATCGGAAAGCTCCGCGCCCAGACCGGACTGGTGACGCTGGACAGCGGCTACGGCAACACCGCGGCCTACAAGTCCGGTGTCACCTATCTCGACGGCGAGGCCGGCATCCTCCGGTACCGCGGCTACCCGATCGAGCAGCTGGCGGAGCGCTCCACCTTCCTGGAGGTCGCCTATCTGCTGATCAACGGCGAGCTGCCGACGGTCGACCAGCTCACCTCGTTCCAGAACGACATCACGCAGCACACCCTGCTGCACGAGGACGTCAAGAACTTCTACCGGGGCTTCCCCCGCGACGCCCACCCGATGGCCATGCTGTCGTCGGTCGTCTCGGCGCTGTCCACCTTCTACCAGGACAGCCACAACCCCTTCGACGAGCAGCAGCGCAACCTCTCCACCATCCGCCTGCTGGCCAAGCTCCCGACGATCGCGGCGTACGCGTACAAGAAGTCGGTCGGCCACCCGTTCGTCTACCCGCGCAACGACCTCGGCTACGTCGAGAACTTCCTGCGCATGACCTTCTCGGTCCCCGCGCAGGACTACGAGCTCGACCCGGTCGTCGTGGCCGCCCTGGACAAGCTGCTCATCCTGCACGCGGACCACGAGCAGAACTGCTCGACCTCCACCGTGCGCCTGGTCGGCTCCTCGCAGGCGAACATGTTCGCCTCGATCTCCGCCGGCATCTCCGCCCTGTGGGGCCCGCTGCACGGCGGCGCCAACCAGTCGGTGCTGGAGATGCTGGAAGGCATCCGCGACGCCGGCGGTGACGTCGACTCCTTCATCCGCAAGGTGAAGAACAAGGAGGACGGCGTCCGCCTGATGGGCTTCGGCCACCGGGTCTACAAGAACTTCGACCCGCGCGCCAAGATCATCAAGGCTGCCGCGCACGACGTGCTCTCCGCCCTCGGCAAGTCCGACGAGCTGCTGGACATCGCCCTGAAGCTGGAGGAGCACGCGCTCTCCGACGACTACTTCGTCTCGCGCAGCCTCTACCCGAACGTCGACTTCTACACGGGCCTGATCTACCGGGCCATGGGCTTCCCGACCGAGATGTTCACGGTCCTGTTCGCCCTCGGCCGCCTGCCGGGCTGGATCGCCCAGTGGCACGAGATGATCAAGGAGCCGGGTTCCCGGATCGGCCGGCCGCGCCAGATCTACACGGGCGTCGTCGAGCGCGACTTCGTCCCCGTCGAGGAGCGCTGAGCCGCACCGCTCCCCAACGCTGCGTCGGGCCCCGCACACGTCGACCGTGTGCGGGGCCTGCGCGCGTGCGGGGCGCTTCGCATGGAGGACGTCGCAGGGAAGAAGAAGTGGAAAAGGCGCCCCGGCCGCCGGTCCCCCCACGGGCCGGCGTACCAGGGCGCCTTCCCATGTCCCGGTGCGGATTCCCCCCACGGGATCCGGCCGGGCGTCTGTGAGAACAGCGCCTGAATCGCTGTGTGAGCGCGGACGGACCTGAACCCGTCGCACTCGTCGGTGTGCGGTCTGCCGGGACAGCGCACATTCGGGAGGGCCGCTCAAAGCTCCCCACGGGTACGTGCCCCGGCAACGCAATCTCTGGGAAAGTCCCCCAAGACATCCCCAGATGCCGGTTCGCGCCCCCCAAGACGCTGGCCGACATCGCCAACTTAGACCTTCGAACCCCTTCGATGGTTACGTTCAGATCACTGTGATCTGCGTCTCTTGCGTATCTCCCCAAGCTGCGCATGAGCCCGCAAACCAGTCACGGGGCTCAAGCGTAAGGAAGATGCGCGAGCCGTGTGAAGAGCTTATGTGAGGGTCTTACCGGACTCCAGAGGGTGGGCCCAACTTGAGACCTCAATGAAACGCCCGGAGCCGCAGGCTGTTCGTCACCACGAACACCGAGGAGAAGGCCATGGCGGCACCGGCGATCATCGGATTCAGCAGCCCCGCCGCGGCGAGCGGCAGCGCGGCCACGTTGTAGCCGAAGGCCCAGACGAGATTGCCCTTGATGGTGGACAGCGTCCGGCGGGACAGCCGTATCGCGTCCGCCGCCACCCGCAGGTCGCCGCGGACCAGCGTCAGGTCGCCGGCCTCGATCGCCGCGTCCGTGCCGGTGCCCAGGGCGAGACCCAGATCGGCGACAGCCAGCGCGGCCGCGTCGTTGACGCCGTCGCCGACCATGGCGACGCTGTGCCCCTCACCCTGCAACCGCCGTACGGCCTCCGCCTTGTCCTCGGGCAGCACCTCGGCGATCACCCGGTCGATGCCCACGGCCCTCGCGACCGCCTCGGCCACGGCCCGGTTGTCGCCGGTCAGCAGCACCGGCGTGAGCCCGAGCGCCCGCAGCTCGCGCACCGCCTCGGCGCTGGTCTCCTTCACGGTGTCGGCGACCGCGAGGACGCCGCGTGCCACCCCGTCCCAGCCGGCCACCACGGCCGTCCGTCCCGCACGCTCCGCCTCCTCCTTCGCCCGGGCCAGCTCCGGCGGCAGCTCCCCGGCGACGAACTCCGGAAACCGCCCCACGGCCACCTCGCGGCCCTCCACCCGCCCGCGTACGCCCCTGCCCGGGACGTTCTCGAAGCGCTCGACGCCGGGCAGCGCACCGGCGCTCCCCCACCCTCGGCTTCGCTCGAGCGGGGGGACCCCCATCTCGGCCCCGGCGGCGATCGCCCGCGCGACGGGGTGCTCGGAGGCGTGCTCCAGGGCGCCCGCGAGCCGCAGCAGCAGCCGCTCGTCCTCGCCCTCGGCGACGTACACCTCCTGGAGGGACATCCGTCCGGTGGTGACGGTGCCGGTCTTGTCCAGCACGACGGTGTCGACGCGGCGGGTGGACTCCAGCACCTCCGGGCCCTTGATGAGGATGCCGAGCTGCGCGCCACGCCCCGTGCCGACCATCAGCGCGGTCGGTGTGGCGAGGCCGAGCGCGCAGGGGCAGGCGATGATCAGGACGGCGACGGCCGCGGTGAACGCGGCGACCGTGTCACCGGTGGAGCCGAGCCACAGCCCGAAGGTGCCGGCCGCGATCAGCAGCACCACGGGCACGAAGACGCCGGAGATCCGGTCGGCGAGGCGCTGCACCTGCGCCTTGCCGTTCTGCGCCTCCTCCACCAGCTTCGCCATCCGCGCGAGCTGCGTGTCGGAGCCGATCCGGGTGGCCTCGACGACGAGCCGGCCGCCCGCGTTGACCGTGGCGCCGGTGACCGAGTCGCCGACCGTGACGTCCACCGGGACGGACTCGCCGGTCAGCATGGACGCGTCCACGGCGGAGGAACCCTCCAGGACCGTGCCGTCCGTGGCGATCTTCTCCCCGGGCCGCACGACGAACCGGTCGCCCACGGCGAGCCGCTCCGCCGCTATCCGCACCTCCCCGCCCTCGCGCAGCACGGTCACGTCCTTGGCGCCCAGCTCCATCAGCGCCCGCAGGGCCGCTCCCGCGCGGCGCTTGGAGCGGGCCTCCAGATAGCGGCCGAGCAGGATGAACGTGGTGACGCCCGCCGCGACCTCCAGGTAGATCATGGAGGTGCCGTCGGTCCGGGAGACGGTCAGCTCGAACGGGTGGCGCATGCCGGGCGTGCCCGCGTCACCGAGGAACAACGCCCACAGCGACCAGCCGAACGCGGCGAGCGTGCCCACCGAGACCAGCGTGTCCATGGTCGCCGCGCCGTGCCGGAGGTTGGTCCAGGCGGCCCGGTGGAAGGGGGCGGCGCCCCACACCACCACGGGCGCGGCCAGGGTGAGGGAGAGCCACTGCCAGTGGTCGAACTGCAGCGACGGGATCATCGCCAGCAGCACGACGGGCAGGGCGAGGAACGCGGAGACGGTCAGGCGGCGGCGCAGGGCGGCGAGCTCCGGGTCGGCCTGCGCCGCCGTGCTGCCGTCGTCGGCCTCCCGCGCGGGCGCGGGTTCCTCGGCGGTGTAACCGGTGCGCACCACCGTGGTGATCAGGTCGGCGACCTCCACGCCCGGCGGGTAGGTGATGCGCGCCTTCTCCGTCGCGTAGTTCACCGTGGCGGTGACGCCGTCCATGCGGTTGAGCTTCTTCTCGACGCGGGCCGCGCAGGAGGCGCAGGTCATCCCGCCGATGAGCAGCTCGACCTCCGAGGCCGCCGGCTGCTGGGCGGCCTGCGCCTCGGGGGCGGTGGTGCTGGTCATGTCCGTGCTCCAGGGACGTCCGGGATCCGGGTGCCGGCGGCGGGCCGGGCCGGGGGCCACGCGGTACGGGTGGCCGGTACGGCCCGGTTCACGCCGTCCGGGCTTCCTTCAGGGGGTTCAGGCCGTGCCGGCCAGCTCGAAGCCGGCCTCGTCGACGGCCGCGCGTACGGCCGCCTCGTCGAGCGGGGCCGCGGAGACCACGGTCACCTCGCCGGAGGAGGCGACGGCCGTCACCGAGCTGACGCCGGGGATCTCGGAGATCTCGCCGGAGACGGCACCCTCGCAGTGCCCGCAGCTCATCCCGCTCACCTTGTAGACGGTGGTGACGGAACCCTGGGTGTCGGTCTGGGAGGTCATGTCGGTACTCCTCGTCGGGACGTAGGGGGTGGGGCTGACTGGAGGGGCCCCGGGGGGCCACTGCTTTCAGACTATACCCCTAGGGGGTATAAATCCACGACGGTCCGGACGGGACGGCGAGAGCGCGTTCCCGCACCCCACCCGACCGTACGTGCCGCCCGGGGATACCGTTCCGCCGGAAGTCACGGTCATCGGAAGGCGGGTCGGGCCATGCGCGCGGTGGTGTTCGAGCGGTACGGGGAACCGGCCGGGGTACGGGAGGTCGCGGACCCGGAGCCCGCGGAGCACGGGGTCGTGGTCCGCGTCGAGGCCACCGGTGTGTGCCGCAGCGACTGGCACGGCTGGCAGGGCCACGACCCGGACATCGCGCTCCCGCACGTCCCGGGCCACGAACTCGCCGGAGTCGTCGAAGCGGTCGGCGCCCGCGTCACCGGCTGGCGCCCGGGGGACCGGGTCACCGTGCCGTTCGTCTGCGCCTGCGGCTCCTGCCCGGCCTGCGCGGCCGGCGACCAGCAGGTGTGCGCACGGCAGACCCAGCCCGGCTTCACCCACTGGGGCTCCTTCGCCCACTACGTGGCCCTGGACCACGCGGACGTGAACCTCGTCGCGGTCCCCGACGGCATGTCGTACGCCACCGCCGCCTCGCTCGGCTGCCGTTTCGCCACCGCCTACCGGGCGGTGGTGCAGCAGGGCCGGGTGGCGGCGGGGGAGTGGGTCGCCGTGCACGGCTGCGGCGGGGTCGGCCTGTCGGCGGTGATGATCGCGGCGGCCGCGGGCGCCCGCGTCGTCGCCGTCGACGTCTCGCCGGGGGCGCTGGAGCTGGCGCGGCGGTTCGGCGCGGCGGAGTGCGTGGACGCGTCGGCGGTACCGGATCCGGCCGAAGCGGTCCGCGACCTCACCGGCGGCGGCGCCCACCTCTCCCTCGACGCCCTCGGCGCACCCGCCACCTGCGCCGCCTCCGTGAACGGGCTGCGCCGCCGGGGCCGCCACGTCCAGGTCGGCCTGCTGCCCTCACCGACGGGCACCACACCCGTCCCCATGGCCCGCGCCATCGCCCTGGAACTCCAACTCCTCGGCAGCCACGGCATGGCCGCGCACACCTATCCGCCGATGCTGGAACTGGTCCGCGCCGGAGTCCTCCGCCCCGACCTCCTGGTGACCTCCACGATCGGCCTGGACGCCGCCCCCTCGGCCCTCGCGGCCATGGGAACGGCCCCGGGCGCCGGAGTGACCGTCATCGAGCCGTGGAGCTGAGCGCGCCGCCCGCTCCCGGGGCGGTGCTGCCGTAGGCCGACGGCGAAGCCCGGGGAACGCGACTGTGCCCCACCGGGAGGGTGGGGCACAGTCGGTTTTTTCCCGGGTCAGCCGTCTCTGCGGCCCCGGTTGCCCGGGCGGCGGGCGACCCAGGCGCGGACGGTGTCGGCGTACCAGTACGGCTTGCCGCTCTCCACGTGGTCGGGCGGGGGCAGCAGTCCGTGCTTGCGATAGGAACGCACCGTGTCCGGCTGCACCTTGATGTGGGCCGCGATGTCCTTGTAGGACCACAGTCGTCGGTCGGTCATGAAAGGCACCTCCCCGCGCGCACCACGGAGGCGGCCGGGGGCGGCCGTCAGGGGGAGCCGGGTGCACGCTGGTGATCAGGCATGCGTTGTGCCCGGTGAACGAGGCCGGCCGAAGACAGGGCAGGGGCTGTGCGCCGGGTGTGACGGAAGGTCCGCCTCCGTGTGACGCCCGTGACCGCGCCGGAGCTTTTGTGACAGGAGTGTCGCACGGGCGCACCCCGGCTCACCGGCGGGGCGCATTGACTTCCGCGGCCCGGCGTGAGATCGAGCGCCCGCCCCGCCGGGACCGGTGGGTGAGCCGCCGGCACCACACCCGCCCACTTCTCGTCCGAATGTCCGGACAAAACATTGACAGGGCTTCGAGGCCGGGCTAGAAACCCTGGAGGGCCGGAAGAGAGCCGGACAAGCCGTGGAGCCCGACCGGCCGTGAGGCCGTGTGTGCCGACGAGCCGTACGAAGGGACGACCGCGATGGCGTACGACCCGATCACCCCGGGGCCGATCGGCGTGCCTCCCGTGACCGGGCCGCACATCCCCGCCGCGACGCACGCCCCCGCCGGGCCGCACACCCCCGCGGCGACGCACACCCCCGCCGCGACGCACGCCCCAGCCGAACCGTACGTCCCCCCGGGTGCCGCCCCCGGCACCCCACCGATCGCCTCCGGCGCGGGAGGCCGCCTCGCTTTGGCAGGAGCGAGCCGCGAGCGACGACTCCCCGCCCGCTGTGGCCCCGCGCCGGAGGTTCCGCCCCGCTCCCATGTGTCCACTCGCGGACCCGAACGGCCGACACTGTGTCGGGCCCGCCCGGGGCCTGGGACCTGGTGGGATGAGGACATGGCCCGGCCCGCGGCACACCCGTCCGCGACCGGGACGCACGAGCAGGACCAGTTGTACGCGCTGCACCAACGGCACGTCCCCACCCGACGCCGCCCTCTGCGAAGGAGTTCTCGGTCATGACCAAGATCGTCAACCACTGGATCGGCGGCAAGACCGTCGAAGGCGCCTCGGGGAACCACGGTCCGGTCACCGACCCGGCGACCGGCGAGGTCACCACGCGGGTCGCGTTCGCCTCCGTCGAGGAGGTCGACGCCGCGGTCGCCGCCGCCAAGGAGGCGTACCTCAGCTGGGGACAGTCCTCACTGGCCGCCCGCACCTCGATCCTGTTCAGGTTCCGCGCGCTGCTCGACGCCCACCGTGACGAGATCGCCGAACTGATCACCGCCGAGCACGGCAAGGTCCACTCCGACGCCCTCGGCGAGGTCGCCCGCGGCCTGGAGATCGTCGACCTGGCCTGCGGGATCAGCGTGCAGCTCAAGGGCGAACTGTCCACGCAGGTCGCCAGCCGCGTCGACGTGTCCTCGATCCGCCAGCCGCTCGGCGTGGTCGCCGGCATCACCCCGTTCAACTTCCCGGCCATGGTGCCGATGTGGATGTTCCCCCTCGCCATCGCCTGCGGCAACACCTTCGTGCTGAAGCCCTCCGAGAAGGACCCGTCCGCCTCGGTCCGCCTCGCCGAACTGCTGGCGGAGGCCGGACTGCCCGACGGCGTGTTCAACGTCGTCCACGGCGACAAGGTGGCCGTCGACCGCCTCCTGGAGCACCCCGACGTCAAGGCCGTCTCCTTCGTCGGCTCCACCCCGATCGCCCGCTACATCCACACCACCGCCTCCGCGAACGGCAAGCGCGTCCAGGCCCTCGGCGGCGCCAAGAACCACATGCTGGTGCTGCCCGACGCCGACCTCGACGCGGCCGCCGACGCGGCCGTCTCCGCCGCCTACGGCTCGGCCGGCGAGCGCTGCATGGCGATCTCCGCGGTCGTCGCCGTCGGCGCGATCGGCGACACGCTCGTGGAGAAGATCCGCGAGCGCGCCGAGAAGATCAAGATCGGCCCCGGCAGCGACCCCGCCTCCGAGATGGGCCCCCTGATCACCAAGGCCCACCGCGACAAGGTCGCCTCCTACGTCGCCGGAGCGGCCGACGAGGGCGCCGAGGTCGTCCTGGACGGCACCGGCTACACCGTCGACGGCCACGAGAACGGCCACTGGATCGGCATCTCCCTCCTCGACAAGGTGCCGACGTCCGCCAAGGCCTACCAGGACGAGATCTTCGGCCCCGTCCTGTGCGTCCTGCGCGCCGAGACCTACGAGGAGGCCCTCGACCTCATCAACGCCTCCCCCTTCGGCAACGGCACCGCGATCTTCACCCGGGACGGCGGCGCCGCCCGCCGCTTCCAGCTGGAGGTCGAGGCCGGCATGGTCGGCGTGAACGTCCCCATCCCGGTCCCCGTCGGCTACCACTCCTTCGGCGGCTGGAAGGACTCCCTCTTCGGCGACCACCACATCTACGGCAACGACGGCACGCACTTCTACACCCGCGGCAAGGTCGTCACCACCCGCTGGCCCGACCCGGCCGACGCCCCCACCGGCGTCGACCTGGGCTTCCCCCGCAACCACTGAGTCACGCCCACCACTCACCCCACCCGGCCGGGACCGTTTTCACCTCCACGGTCCCGGCCGACCACCCGCAACCTCTCCGGCGGTACGGTCCACTCCCGTCCTCCGCCCACCGGCCGTACGAACGCGGTCGGACATGGCCGCTGATCCCCTCGCCAGGGAGGCACGTACGGGGTGACGTCCTGGAGCACCCCGATCCGCCCCGAATCCGGATCCTCCACCAGCGCCCCGCGCGGAATGTCATCCGTACCGCGCGGCGGCGCGAACCAGTCCACGTCCGATGCCCGCCGGATCACCGCAGCCCACCCTGCCGACTGCTCCACCGATTGAGCTCCCGCAACCGCATGCTCAGCATCCGCCCGGTCGATGGCGACGTCTGATCACCAGGCCCCTGCCGCTCACCGTCGGGCACCGGCCCGTCCCTCAGACCGGCCAGTACCCGCGACATCAACAGCCGCTCCTCATCCGTGAGCGGCTCCACCCCCTCGCTCACCGGGCCGCTGCGGCAGCCCGCAGTACGGCCGCGAGCTTGCGGGCGGTCGCGAGGTTGCACCGCCCGAGGTCGACGAGCGGCTCCGCATGGCACACCGCGACCATGGGCACGTCCAGCGCCAACGAGGGCAGTGTGACCCCGACACCGGCCAGCGCCACCCCCAACTCCTCCCGTACGGCCTCCGCCCGTGTGATTCCGTCCATCACCGCTTCGAGTTCCTTGTCCGTCATTCGCCTGCTCCGGTCGTCGGTCACGTGCTGCACTCAAAGCGTCACGCCGAGCGCGGTGACGTGACCAGGGCCGACGCGTTGCCACTCCACACGGCAGCGGAGGCGGGACGAGGGAGCCAGGAGCGGAGCCGATGACCGTACGGCCGGAGCAGCAGACCACCACCGAGGACTCCGCACGGGGCGCGCTCGGCAGCACCCTGCGCTACCTCCGCGAGAAGGCGGGCAAGTCCCTGAGCCAACTCGCCGACGACACCAACTACGACAAGAGCTACCTGTACCGCCTGGAAGCCGCCGAACGCATCTCCAAACGCCCGGTCATGGAGGACCTGGACGCGTACTACGAGACCGGTGACTTGTTGGTACGGCTGTGGAAGCTGGCGCGGATGGAGGTGTTCAAGGACGGCTACAAGATGTTCATGCGGTACGAGGCCACTGCCACCATCATGCACAAATACATGCTGACGATCCCCGGCCTGCTCCAGACAGAGGCGTACGCCAGAGCTGTGTTGTCCTTGTGGCCAGGGCGCAACGAGGAGGACCTGGAGGAGCAGGTCGCCGCTCGTGTCGGTCGACAGGACCTGCTCCACCGCAAGCCACCGCCGAACATCCGCGTGATCCTCGACGAGTCGGTGCTGCGCTGCCCGGTTGCCGACCGGAAGGTCTGGGCGGACCAGTTGGCCCATCTCCGCTTCTCCGCCGAGCAGCCCTTCATCACTCTTCAAGTGCTCCCGCTGGCAGCAGGGTTCCACTCTCTCAAGGGCTACGGCTCCCTCTCCTTGCTCTGGCAGGCGGACGGAGGTGGAGTCGTCTACCTCGAAGGCAACGCGGCGGGGGAGTTGTTGGACGAAGCGGAGGACCTCCAGAAGTATCGCCTGGCCTACGATCAGGTAAGAGACTTGGCGCTGTCGCCATCAGAGTCGGTGGCGTTCATTGAGCGTGTTGTGGAGGAGCACCCATCATGAACCGCAACCCCGATCTCGCCCTTGTGACCTGGCGCAAGTCGAGCTACAGCGAAGGAGGCGACGGGAACTGCGTAGAGGTCGCCGCCGGCCTCCCCGCCGTTGTCCCGGTCCGCGACAGCAAGATCCCGGACGGCCCCGTCCTCCACTTCCCTCCCGCCACCTGGACGGCCTTCCTCCGAACTTTTAACGACATTGATAGCCAAACTGCTTGATCTGCCAGTTCCAATCTGCGAAATCGCTTGTCCAGGTGGGGAAGGCAGGTGCCTGCTGGGATTCCTCCATGCGGAACACCCTCGCGTCGGCGGGGAGGACGTCCAGCTGTCTGGGGCGTGGCTGCCGCTCGCCGGAACACCCTCGCGTCGGCGGGGAGGAACCGATCCGGAGGCGTCCGGTCGGGCGGTGTTCCGGAACACCCCCGCGTCGGCGGGGAGGACCCCCCACGCCGCCCAGCGGACCGCGGCGTCGACGGAACACCCCCGCGTCGGCGGGGAGGACCTGGACCGGCACCCCGGCCGCGCCGTCCCCCGCGGAACACCCCCGCGTCGGCGGGGAGGACACCACTCCCTCTTCCCGCAGGTTCGCGAGCACCGGAACACCCCCGCGTCGGCGGGGAGGACTCTCGGACGGACTGGTAGGTGACGCCCATCAGCGGAACACCCCCGCGTCGGCGGGGAGGACAACCCGTGAACCCATAGGGATGTGAACGCCCCCGGAACACCCCCGCGTCGGCGGGGAGGACCATCCCCATGGGTCCGGTGGGGTCCGGTGGTGCGGAACACCCCCGCGTCGGCGGGGAGGACGTGAGGCGCTTGACGAGTTCCTCGTCGAGGGGCGGAACACCCCCGCGTCGGCGGGGAGGACGTCGGACCCTGCTCGACGACCTTGACCACGCGCGGAACACCCCCGCGTCGGCGGGGAGGACGCGGCATGACGGAGGACGAGCTGTTCGACGAGCGGAACACCCCCGCGTCGGCGGGGAGGACTGAACCGGCCCCCGGACCCCTCTATCGAAGCGTGGAACACCCCCGCGTCGGCGGGGAGGACGACCGCGCCAGGAGCTGGAGCGCAAGGTGCGTCGGAACACCCCCGCGTCGGCGGGGAGGACGGCCACCTTGGACATGAGGGTGGCGCGCATTCCGGAACACCCCCGCGTCGGCGGGGAGGACGGGTTGCCGCCGAAGACCGGCGCCAAGGCCGCCGGAACACCCCCGCGTCGGCGGGGAGGACGTCGGTGTGCTCGTCGGGGCCATCGCAGGAGACGGAACACCCCCGCGTCGGCGGGGAGGACGAGGGCGATCAGCTCGAAGCGGTCGGGTCCGGCGGAACACCCCCGCGTCGGCGGGGAGGACTGGGAGATCACCGGACCGGCCAGCGCGATCACCGGAACACCCCCGCGTCGGCGGGGAGGACTCGCCGCGCAGCTTCGCCGTCTTGTCCGGCGTCGGAACACCCCCGCGTCGGCGGGGAGGACGGGCCGACCAGCCAGGCCGGCGGGATCTACCCCGGAACACCCCCGCGTCGGCGGGGAGGACGCGCACTCGGTTGCAGACCACTCATCAGGACGCGGAACACCCCCGCGTCGGCGGGGAGGACCGGGGCCGGCTCGCCCTTCGCCTGGTCCATGGCGGAACACCCCCGCGTCGGCGGGGAGGACACCGCCGATGGCCCAGACATAGGACAGGACGGCGGAACACCCCCGCGTCGGCGGGGAGGACGTCGCCGAGCGGCGGCTGGGGTCCCTGGGGTCCGGAACACCCCCGCGTCGGCGGGGAGGACTCGACACCCGTGTCGCTGAGACGGACGTCGAGCGGAACACCCCCGCGTCGGCGGGGAGGACCCGCCTCGATGTGGATGCACCCAGTTGAGCGGCGGAACACCCCAGCGTCGGCGGGGAGGACCACAGGTACTCCGCGTCGTACGGGATTGACCGCGGAACACCCCCGCGTCGGCGGGGAGGACACGGCCGCCAACTGCCTGGCCCCGGAGCCGTGCGGAACACCCCCGCGTCGGCGGGGAGGACGCCCGCGCGGTGAGCGTGCGCTTGCGCTGGTGCGGAACACCCCCGCGTCGGCGGGGAGGACGGGTCCGGACGCCAGGACGGCGAGCCGTTCGGCGGAACACCCCCGCGTCGGCGGGGAGGACCTGATGGAAGTCGCCGGCAATGTCGGCGAGATCGGAACACCCCCGCGTCGGCGGGGAGGACACCCAGCTGCCGGTCTGTTTCGCCGACTCCTGCGGAACACCCCCGCGTCGGCGGGGAGGACTCCGAGAGCCCGGGGCGTTCGTCGTCGCCTGCCGGAACACCCCCGCGTCGGCGGGGAGGACGCCCTGCGGCATCGCCGAGGTGAGGGGAGCGACGGAACACCCCCGCGTCGGCGGGGAGGACCCTTTCTGACCTGGTGCTCAGGAAGGGCTTTGCTCGTTCTTTGCCTTGGGTGTCGCCTTGAGGCTGGGCTGCATGTCGTCACCCTATCTGGGCTGAACCACTGCGGTGCGTAGGCGGAAGGTGGTTGGCTGTCGGCTTCAGCACGGGGTGTGGTCCCCGCTGGAGTGGGGGTGAAGGCGGTGCGGAAGCGGCAGGCGCCGGATGAGGCGGTGTGGGGGAAGTCGCGAGGTCTGGATCCGGGGTTGCCGCCGTATCCGCTGATTCGGCATCTGCTGGATGCTGCCGCGATGGCTGTGCACCTGTGGGATGTCTATCTGGCCGAGAACCAGCGTGTTCGGATCGCTGACGGCATGGGGCTGGCGGGCGCCATGGAGCGGGCCAGGGCAGTTGTGGGACTGTGTGCCGGACTGCATGACATCGGCAAGGTGTCGGGATTCCAGTTCTGCTCCTCGCACGGGAGTCAGTACCTCAGTGCCGAACTGGGCGGTGACCGCCGGCGGATGAGCGCGGGGCGGTTCGGGCATGACGTCGCCGGACTGCAGAGCGCGACGGAGGTGTTGGTGGAGCTGGGCTTCGCCGCTGACGGTGAGGTGCGGGTCGCTGAGCGGCTGGCCGAGGTCATCGGCGGTCACCACGGACGTTTCCACCGCGCCGAGGACAGTGTCGCTCCGGCGTTTCTCGGCGGGGATGCCTGGGCGCGGCAGCGGGTTGCGCATGCCGCCGTGGTGCACGAGTTGCTGGGGGAACCAGTGGCTCCGGGGGAGTTCAAGGCGTCGGCCGCGGTGTTGGTGACGGGGGTGGTCATTCTCGCCGACTGGTTGGTCAGTCAGGAGGACTACCTCCGGGGACGGCAGCGGCGGATCGAACCCGTGTTGGCGGATCACTTTGAGCGTTCCCGGCAGGACGCTCCCCGTCTGCTGGCCGAGGCTGGGCTGGCCCGGGTGGAGCTGCAACGCAAGGGGTTCGCTGAGGCCTACGGCATTCGGGGTGAGCCGAACCCGTTGCAGCGGTCCGTGATGGATGAGCTGCGGGAAGCGGTGGACGGTGGGCGGCGTGGGGGCATCTTCCTCGTCACCGCGGCTCCGGGGGACGGGAAGAGCGAGACGGCGCTGGAGGCCGAGCGGATTCTGTCCGAGGCTTTCGGCACGCAGGGGTACGCCTTTCTGCTGCCGACGATGGCCACCAGCGACCAGATGCACGGGCGGGTCGCGAAGGCGTTGTCGCGTCAGTCCGGTGAGGGCGCCGGGCTGACGCTGGTCCACAGCATGGCTTGGTTGAACGGTGCCTATTCCGATGAGGACTTGGACACACAGAGTGTGCTGACCTGTGATGGTGACGAGGTCGGGGAGGGGCGTCGGCGGGCCGAGTCCGACATGCGGCCGCAGCGGTGGCTGCGTGGGCCCAAACGGCCGTTGCTCGCGCAGTTCGCGGTCGGCACGATCGACCAGGCCCTGATGGCGGTACTGCCGGTGCGGCACAACGCGCTGCGGCTGCTGGCACTGTCGGGGAAAACGTTCATCGTGGACGAGGCTCACGCCTATGACCCGTACATGCAGGTGCTGCTGGGAAGGTTGCTGAACTGGCTCGGGGCGTACGGCGTGCCGGTCGTCCTCCTGTCGGCGACGTTGCCGGCGTCGGTCGGCAACCGGCTGATCAAGGAGTACTTGAAGGGTGCAGGCCACAAGACCGGCGCCCTGAAGGGGCGGACGTTCCCGGTGCCCTACCCCGGCTGGCTGTATGTGGACGGCGAGAGCGGCCGGGAGACACAGATCTCGTGCGCCCGGCGGCAGGAGCAGGCGCGTGCGCGCAGCATGGAACTCGGTGTAGTGGTGGAGCCGGTGGTTCACGGTTCGGACGGTGACGCCCAGGACCGGTTGACAGTGATCGAACGGCTTCTGGAACCGGTGGGCAGGGGCGAGGGCGGTACCGCCCTGGTGGTGTGCAACACGGTGGGAGACGCGCAGGACACCTATGCGCGGCTCCTTGAACGGTTCGACGGGCGCTCCCACGATCAGGGTGGAAACGTGCAGTTGCTGCACGCCCGCTTTCCCGGGGACGTGCGGGAGGCCCGCACACGGGAGGTCACCGAGGGGCTGGGCCGTGAGGGCCCGCGCCCGCTGCGACGTATCGTCGTGGCCACGCAGGTCGTCGAGCAGTCGCTGGACCTCGACGCCGACATCGTCATCAGTGATCTGGCGCCGCTGGCACTGTTGTTGCAGCGGGCCGGACGGTGCTGGCGGCACGAGAACCACTGGGTCCGGCACGGCTACCCCGACGGACGCGGGCGCCCCGCTTGGGCGAGTGGGCCGCGTCTTGTGGTGCTCGACCCGATCGCGGGAGGCGGGAGGTCACCGCGACAGTGGGGGGAGGTGTATTCCGAGCACCTTCTCGCCACCACCTCCCGGACCCTCGCCGGTATCGAGGGCGGGACCGTCTCCGTTCCCGGTGACGTACAAGGCCTGGTCGAAGCCGTTCACGGGGATGGTGAGGACTTCGACTGGAACAACCCGGGCGGTGGCGAGGCGAAGGCGTGGACGGAGCACACGGGCAAGGAGATGGCGGAACGCAGCATGGCGGGCCTTCTCGCCGTCCCGCGTGCGCGAAGCGTTTCCGCGCTGCATGACCTGCACAACCTGCCAGGGGAAGAGGACGAGTGGGAGGTGTCCACCAGGCTCGGCGCCGACTCGGTGCGGCTGCTGTGCGCCTACGCCCAGGAGGACGGCCGGGTGACACTGGATCCGGAGGGTGAACAGCCGCTTCCCCGAGCCATGGCAGGCGGCAAAGTGCCGGTCTCGTCCGTGCGAGAGGTGATGCGCCGGACGATCCCGGTCCGCTCCGACTGGTTCAAGGACGTGGATCCCGGCAGTCTCGCCCCGCCGGACTCGTGGACGGAGCATCCGATGCTTGTAGAGCTGTGTGTCCTTCGCCAGCCCGTAAGGGGCGGGAAAACGCAGGCTATAAAGGTCGAAGGTAAGGAACTGTGGCTGGATGAGGATCTCGGGCTTGCACGTAAGTGACCGAGTGTCTGACACCCCCACGTCGGCGGGGAAGGCGCAGAGCTGAGACAGCCTCCCTGCTCCTCAACTGAAACACCCCCGCTTCAGCGGGGAGCGGCCCTCGAAAATCGTCGAGAGCTATGCCCGTGGAGGTTACCGGGAGAGGCGTCGGTATGCCTCAGCGGCCCCCAGTAGCAAGGCGCTGCATGATCCGACTGTTGCCGGGTCCGGACGCATGCCGATCACGATCACAATGACGGCCACTACAAGCCCCCAAGGTGCTACAGCAGTCCAGGGGGTGGAGAGGTCCGACTGCATAGTTCTCCTCGCGTTAATACGGTTAATTCCGAGACAGAGTTGGCGTGTTGGCGACCGTTGTAGCTTGCCAAAGGCATCGCGGGCAAGTCGATCTTCGCTTCCTAGGACCCTCCCTAGACCCTCCCGGGTCTTCAACCTTCAGGAAGTGAGTGCACGACCTTTGCGTAAGTGCTCTACTGGTGCTGCTTCTGGCGGAAGGGGATTGGTTGTCAGTGGTGGCTGCTTCAATATCGGGGCGCTCGAAGCAGGGCCAATGGGGGGTTTGACGTGCTGATGTGTCACGGGGAGCGCAGACGTTGGAGGGGATGGCCGTGAGTGGGGGATTCGACCTACGGGATGAGCCGTGGATTCCCGTGCGTCTACTGACGGGGGAGTCGGTGCGCGTGGGTTTGTACGAGCTGTTCGAGCGGGCGCATGAGATCGAGGATCTGGAGGTCCCGCTGCCGCCGGCGGCAGCGGGCTTGTTACGGATCCTGGCGCCGATCGCGGCGAGGATCGCCACCGACGGCGGGGAACGGCTCGACGACCCGGATGTCGCCGAGGACATCGACGACTGGTTCGGCCTGCGAGACCGTGTCCTGAAGGCCGGCCGGTTCGACCCGCGGGCGGTGGACGCCTACTTCGGCCGGGAGGACCTGGTGGGCCGATTCGACCTGTTCCATCCCGAGCGGCCGTTCCTCCAAGATCCGCGCCTGCGCGCGGAGTGCGTGGACGCGAAGGGCGCGCCGAACCCGTCCGGGGTGAACAAACTCGTGATGGGCCGCCCTACAGGAGTCAACGGGGCGGTGCTGTTCGGGCACTTCACCGACACCGTACCCGTACCGGTACCGGCTGCCGAGGCTGCCTGGCATCTGATCGCGCAGTTGTACTACGGGCCGTCCGGACAGTGCACGCCCCGTCGGATCACCGGCGAGCGGGCGGGCAGCGGTGACGCGGCCCCGTTGCGGAAGTCCATCTCGTACTTCCCGTGGGGACCCGACCTCTTCACCACGCTGGTCCTGGCTGTGCCGAGCCCTCAGGCCGAGGCCGACTGGGAGACGGAGGACGTCTGCCCGTGGGAGACCGACCTCAACGCGCCCCTGGAGCCCTTGCCGCCGGTCACCTGGCCGGGCCGGATGCTGACCGGCCGGTTCCGGCATGCCGCGCTGCTCGTGCCGTCCGAGGACGGCCGGACGGTGACCGACGCCTACCTCACCTGGTCGACGCACGAGCCGCCGCACAAGGTGCGTGATCCGTACCAGATCCTCGACCGCCGTAAGGACGGGGAGTTCTGGCCGCGGGAGGCCGACGGCGCGAGGGCCCTGTGGCGAGACCTCGACTCCCTGCTGCTGAAGGACGACAGACAGGACGCCCGGCGCCCTCCGGCTCTCGAACACCTGCCCAGGCCGCTGCTGCCCCTTCTGCGAGTGCGTGCCTACGGTTTCGACCAGGACGGCCAGCAGAAGGACAGTGTCTGGTTCCGGGCGACGAGTCCGCAGGTCCTGCAATGGCAGGAGGAGAACGATGCGGAGATGGCCTACCACGTCAAGCACTGCCACACCGCTGCGGAAAAGACCGGTGACCGGCTGGACTTCGCCGCGAGGATCGCCTGGAAGATCGCCACCGACTCCAACGTCGACCCCTCGCCCAAGGCCAAGATCAAGCTGGATGCCCGTAAGCCCGGCCCGTGGGCCTCGGCTGCGATGACCCGCTACTGGCCGGCCGCGGAGCAGCGGTTCTGGCAGCTCACCGAGTCCGGCCGTACCACCGACCGGGTCGACAGACCGTTCGTCGACGCCGCCCTTGCCGCCCTCGACGAGGCCATCGGCCAGACCGGCCGTGCGGACATCAGAGTGGCGCGCGCCCGTCACCGCGCCCGAAGTCTCCTGCTCGCACTCCTGCAGCCGACCGCATCCGGCTGAATCTGCTTGGCCCGCTCCCGCCGCCACCCGTTGGCGGCCTTTCGCCACCGCATCTCACCTCACCTCACCCTTCCCCGCATCAGGGACGTCTCATGACCGACTCCGTGTCGGCGGTGTCTGACCCGCCGAATCCTTCGACCGTCCGCGTATCGGACCGGTTCGTCGCCTACATCCATCACGTGTGCGATTCCACGCAGGCCCGTGCCGCACTGCGACGCGGTCTCGGACTGCCGGTGGAGCGGTGCAACCACATGCACCGCTACCTGGTGCCCTGGCTGCGCGACCATGACGACCAGCATCACGCCGACATCCGGCGGGCGTACTACGCGGTGGCCTCGCTGATCGCCGCACGCCCCCGCTCGGCGCGTGACATCGCACCCGAGGGGAGCGCATCCGTCTCCTGGTACGAACGCCCCAACCTGGGCGCCTCGCTCGGGCAGGCCGTCGCCAAGGGCGTCCTCAAGGAGAACTCCGCCGAAAGCGCCCTCCACCTGATGGCCCGGCAGAGCAGCGACGCCGTCCACCCGAGCCTGCCCGCCCTCGTCCGCCAGCTCCTGGGCGGCGGCATCACGGTCGACTGGGCGGTTCTCCTGGAGGACCTCGCCCGGTGGAACCACAGCCGTGACCGCATCGCCACCCGCTGGCTCGAGAGCTACTTCCGCACCGTGGTCGGCGCACCCGGCCCCGCCTCACCCGATGACTCCGCCGATCTTGCCGAGGAGAACGACCGATGACCCTCTACCTGGACCTGAGCGCCCTGCAGTCGGTGCCCGCCGCCAACCTCAACCGCGACGACCTCGGCTCCCCCAAACACGTGCGCTACGGCAATGCCTCCCGCATCCGGGTTTCCAGCCAGTCCTGGAAGCGGGTCATCCGGCTCGGCGTCGAGCAGGACCTCGGGGAAAAGGCCGCCCGCACCCGGCTGGTACCGGCCAAGGTACGGCGTGCTCTTGAGGGGACCGGCTGGCCCACCGAGCTGGCCGCGTTCGCCGGAGAGCAGGTCGCCGCGAGCGCGGGGAAGAAGGGCATCGGCGTCGAGTCGGCCGGTCACACATCGGTGCTGCTGTTCCTGCCGGAGGTGGCCATCGACGAACTGGCCACCGTGTGTGCCGAGTACCGCCAGGATCTGGAGGCGGCCCAGGGCAAGAAGAAGCCGGGCCAGGTACTGCCGCCCGAGCGGATCGAGAAGATCCTCAAGAGCCGCACCGCCTCCATCAGCCTCCTGGGCCGCATGCTCGCCGAACTTCCCGACGCCAATGTGGACGGGGCGGCCCAGGTCGCCCACGCGTTCACCACACACGCCGCGGAGCCGCAGCGCGACTATTTCACCGCCGTCGACGACTGGCTGGGCGAGGCCGAGACCGGCAGCGGCCACCTGGACACCGCCGAGTTCAGCGCCGGTGTCTTCTACCGGTACGCGACCGTCAACGTGGCCGACCTGCTGAAGAACCTGGAAGGCGACGCCAAAGCCACCCGGACCGTGCTCGGCTCCTTCGCCGAGCACTTCCTGCTCTCCCTCCCGCAGGCCAAGAAAAACAGCACCGCCCCGCACACCGTCCCCGACCTGGCCTACCTTGCCGTGCGGGAACACCGGCCCCTCTCCCTGGCCGCGGCTTTCGAGACCCCCGTCACCGGCGACCGGCACGGCGGCTTCTCCCAGCCCTCCCGCCAGGCCCTCGACACCTACGCCCGCAACCTCAACCGCCTCACCGGCAACCGCAACCGGCGCTTCCACGGCCACACCGTCATCGACCCCGAGGAGAAGTACAGCGGGCTCGGCACGGCTCACGACGCTTTCGAGCAGTTGATCGACGCCGCCGTCGAAGCCGCGGTGCCGGACGTGGAGGGCCGGCAGTGAGCGGGCTGCTGCTGCGCCTGGCCGGTCCTCTGCAGTCCTATGGCGAACGGTCCGCGTTCACCGCGGTGAGGGACACGGCATCCTTCCCGACCCGCTCCGCACTGATCGGGATGTTCGCCGCGGCGGAGGGCATCGGCCGCGACGCGGGAGGCCTGGACCGCTACCGGGACCTGCGGTTCACCGTACGCGTGGACCGGCCGGGCATCCGGCTGGTCGACTACCACACAGTCGGCGGCGGGTTCCCCAAGAACCGGACTGCCGCCACCAGCGGCGGCAGCAACAAGGGCGCCGCCGTCATCACCCGCCGCCACTACCTGTCCGACGCGGTGTTCGTCGTCGCCGTCATGACAGCCGACGACACGACCGTCGAGCGCCTGGCGGACGCCCTGAGCCGCCCGCACTGGGCTCCCTACCTGGGCCGCCGCTCCTGCGTCCCCGACGAGCCGTTCCTCCTGCGCCGCCACGTCGACGATCCGGAGGAGGAACTCCGCAGCCGGGTGCCGCTCAGCCGCACCGCACCACGAGCGGAGGACGGCGACAGCCGGACAACCGGGACGATCACCGTGGACTTCCTCTCGGAGCAGCCACCGTCCACGGGTGATCCCGCAGAACCCGTACCGGTCGACGTCATCGAAGTGAACGACGTTCCGACGACCTTCGCCCAACACGGCCGCAGCCACACCGGCCGCCGCCTCCACCGCAGCCGGGTCCCGGTGCCCCGCTCCCTCGCAGGCCCACAGGACACCCTGACGCAGCGCCTCATCGACTACGCCGCTCACCACGAGGAAAGCGCATGAACGACCACCCGGTGATCGCCCGCATCCGCCTCAACCCGCACAGCCGTGACGTGCAGCGGGACCTGCGCGATGCCACCCAGCTGCACCGAACCGTGATGCGGATGGTCCCCGACGGCCTCGGCGACGCGCCCCGCCAACGGGCCGGACTGCTGTACCGCCTGGACGAGACGGACACCTCCAGCACCCTTCTCGTCCAGGCCACCGTGCTCGACCCGGCACGCCTGCCCACCGGATACGGGCAGGCCGAGGTCAAGAGCCTCGCCCCGATGTTCACTGCTCTGCGCAAGGGACTCGGTGTCCGCTTCCGCATCGTCCTCAACCCCGTCAAACGAGAGCGGCTCACCCTGGAGGAGAAGGGGAAGCGCGGTCGGATCGTGCCACTCTCCGGCGCCGACGCCGACCAGTGGTGGCTGCGCCGGGCCACCGAAGCCGGCCTCGACCTCCACGTCCTGACCCCCACCACCCTGGAACCGGTACGTCCCCGAGGCCGGGACGCCCCCCGCATGCGGCACAGCCTGCTCCGCTACGACGGCACCGCCACCGTCACCGACCCCGACGCGGTTCGTGCCGCCGTCGTCCACGGCATCGGACGCGGCAAACCGTACGGTGCCGGACTGCTCAGTCTCGCACCCGCGAGAACCACGTGAGTGCGCCACGACGGGGCGGCGACGCACGCAGACGCCTCGCCGTCCCCACCCTGGCCATGCTCCCCCGCGTCGCGGACTCCCTGTCCTTCCTCTACCTGGACATGGTCCGCGTGGTGCAGGACGACACCGGAGTGTGCGCGCAGATCCAGACCGACGAACACCACACCGACCTCGTCTACGTCCCCACAGCAGCCCTGTCCTGCCTCCTCCTCGGCCCGGGGGTATCCATCACCACCCCCGCCCTGACGACACTCGCCCGCCATGGCACCAGCGTCGTCTGCGTCGGAGCGGGCGGCATCCGCGCCTACGCGGGCATCCTCCCCGACTCCCTCACCACCCACTGGCTCGAACAGCAGGTCGCGACATGGGCCGACCCGGCACAGCGCCTCGACATCGCCGTCCGCATGTACCGGATGCGCTTCAAAGACGCCGACGTACCGGAACCCGTCACCCTGGACCAACTCCGGGGCATGGAAGGCCAGCGCATGAAGGCCTTCTACAAGATCCTTGCGCAGCAGCACGGCATCGGACGCTTCCGGCGCAACTACCGCCCGGACCAGTGGGACACCCAGGACCCCGTCAACCTCGCCCTGTCAGCAGCCAACACCTGCCTGTACGGCGTCGTCCACGCGGCCCTGCTCGCCCTCGGGCTCTCCCCGGCACTGGGCTACGTCCATGCCGGCACCCAGCACGCCTTCGTTTACGACATCGCCGACCTCTACAAAGCCGACATCACACTCCCCCTCGCCTTCGCCCTCCACAACTCCGACAACCCCGAGCAGGAAGCCCGCCGCCGCTTCCGCGAAGACCTCCGGCTGCTGCGCCTCCTGCCCCGCATCGTGGACGACCTCCAGTCCCTGCTGACCCCACCCCGCACCCCCACAGCCGATGACGACATGGAAGACGAACGCTCCGAACGGCGCGATGTGCGGATGGTCCACCTCTGGGACCCGAAGGCCGGAGTCCTCCCGGCAGGCGTCAACTACGCCAAAGGAGACGACTGATGCCCGCCATGGTCGTCATCGCCACGACCGCGGTCCCCGACCATCTGCGCGGCGCCCTCAGCCGGTGGACCAGCGAAGTGGTCCCCGGCATTTTCGTCGGCAGTGTCTCGGCCCGCGTCCGCGACGAACTCTGGCGCGCCGTTACCGAAGTCGTGGGCAACGGCGCTGCCGTTCTCATCCACCCCGCCGCTACGGAACAGGGTTACGCGATCCGCACCGCAGGAACCCGCCGTAGAGTCCCCATCGACTTCGACGGCCTTACCCTGATCCGCATGACCGCCGCCCCCAAAGCAAAGGAAACGCAAAGCCCCTCTTAAGTCGCAGGTCAAAAAGGGTCCTCCCCGCCGACGCGGGGGTGTTCCGCCATCGATGTCGCCCGCGAGGAAGGCCACCGCGTCCTCCCCGCCGACGCGGGGGTGTTCCGGCGCGGCTCGTGGGCCGCATCGTCGACCTGATGTCCTCCCCGCCGACGCGGGGGTGTTCCGGTGCGGGAGCTCGACACGGCCGCGCAGATCATGTCCTCCCCGCCGACGCGGGGGTGTTCCGCCGGCAGACACCTCGGTCGCCAGCAACGTCACGTCCTCCCCGCCGACGCGGGGGTGTTCCGCGCACGTGAACACCTGCGGCCTCTGCGGCACCGTCCTCCCCGCCGACGCGGGGGTGTTCCGGTGTCGAGGGTGGGTGACTGCTGGCCCCGCTCGTCCTCCCCGCCGACGCGGGGGTGTTCCGCGCGAGCCCATCGACGACGCCTGCAGGGCCGCGTCCTCCCCGCCGACGCGGGGGTGTTCCGAACGCGCGCTTCGCCAACACCTCGTTGCGGCAGTCCTCCCCGCCGACGCGGGGGTGTTCCGATCTCCCGCACCCGGATCCGCTGCTCCCACCCGTCCTCCCCGCCGACGCGGGGGTGTTCCGATGCCCGCGACGATGACGGCAAAGTGTGCCGAGTCCTCCCCGCCGACGCGGGGGTGTTCCGGACGCCCGCATTCTCACCCCCGCCGGGCGCCTGTCCTCCCCGCCGACGCGGGGGTGTTCCGCTGTCGTCGTCGCACCGGGACGTGATGACCGGGTCCTCCCCGCCGACGCGGGGGTGTTCCGAGCGGGTCACCGTCCAGCAGTCCGCCATCGAGGTCCTCCCCGCCGACGCGGGGGTGTTCCGCTCGCCGACAACCGGGACGACGTCGACCAGGCGTCCTCCCCGCCGACGCGGGGGTGTTCCGCGCCCGAACCGCATCAGCGGCGGGATGGCATAGTCCTCCCCGCCGACGCGGGGGTGTTCCGCCGAAGAAGGGGAGGGGCCGCAAGCGGACCAAGTCCTCCCCGCCGACGCGGGGGTGTTCCGTCATCGGTGAGGACGCCTGGCGGGCGCTGGCGGTCCTCCCCGCCGACGCGGGGGTGTTCCGAACGCCAAGGAGGACATCAACGCGCTCGACGAGTCCTCCCCGCCGACGCGGGGGTGTTCCGCCCTCCCCCGCTGCCGTTGGCCGTCCTCCTGTAGTCCTCCCCGCCGACGCGGGGGTGTTCCGTCCGCGCGCGCCGCCGTACGGACCGCCCGCACGTCCTCCCCGCCGACGCGGGGGTGTTCCGCGCCAGCCCTGGGCCATCAGATCGCGTCCTCCGTCCTCCCCGCCGACGCGGGGGTGTTCCGTCGTGCCGGCCCACGGGCAGGAGCAGGTCCTGGTCCTCCCCGCCGACGCGGGGGTGTTCCGGAAGAGGACATGGCGGCGCCGACCTTCACGCCGTCCTCCCCGCCGACGCGGGGGTGTTCCGCGGTTCCCGTACGACAATGGGCCGGACGCCGCGTCCTCCCCGCCGACGCGGGGGTGTTCCGTCCATCAGCATCACCCGCGCCATGTGGGAGAAGCCCTCCCCGCCGACGCGGGGGTGCTCCGTGGCACCAGGCGCAGGAGCACCGGGCTCAGGCGTCCTCCCCGCCGACGCGGGGGTGTTCCGCTGACAACCGTGCGGATCTGCGGCTGAACCCGGTCCTCCCCGCCGACGCGGGGGTGTTCCGATCGAGCGGTACACCCGAGTCCGCCGTGCCGTAGTCCTCCTCGCCGACGCGGGGTGTTCCTGCGTTGTGGCCGGATCCGGCCTGCACCGTTGATCGTGCTCCTGCTGCCACGGAGGATGGTCGCGGGCTCTCCTGTCCATGTGAGGGCCGGGAGAGCTAGGTACCGGTTCTTGAGGCCGGGGGATCGGGGGCAGGGCGTGCCGGTGGGCGTTGACATGGTCGTGAGTGGTGTCGGATGAGGAACCGGATGCAGGTGCTGCTCCAGGTCATGCTGGTGCTGGTCGCCTGCTTACTCGGCATCACCACCAACTACGCCACCAGCACGGACGATGCACCGTGGGTGCTCGAAGTCATCCAGCGGTTCTCGGTCCCGGCGATCGGGCTGCTGGTGGTGGCCATGGTGGTCGGGCAGGTCGTGGTGTACCGGCTGGAGAATCCCGCGCCGCCGCAGGCCGACTGGCCACGTGACCGGGTGCCGTATCCGGGACTGGACGCGTACGACGAGGACGAGGCGGCCGTCTACTTCGGCCGGGAGGCGCAGGCCGCCGAGTTGACGCGCAGGCTGCACGCCACCGCGACGCGTCCCGCCGACCGGTTCCTTCTGCTGGCCGGGGCGTCCGGCAGTGGGAAGTCCTCGCTCGTGCGGGCCGGGGTGCTGCCCCGGCTGCGAGAGCGCCGCTGGACTGTCGTCCCGCCCTTCTCACCCGGCCCGAATCCTCTGGGGGCCCTGGCCGTGTCCCTCGCGGCCGCCGCCGGAGAGCGGGAAACGGCCGGTGCCGTGCTGCGGCGACTGCGCCAAGGGCCGGAGGGCCTGCGGGCCGAGCTGGCCCGGCTGCGCGGCGGGCGGTTCCGGCGGACGCTTCTCGTCATCGACCAGTTCGAGGAACTCGTCACCCTTGGGGGCGAGCGAGAACGGGCCCACTTCCTCGATTCTCTGCGCGCCTGCCTGGAGCACGATCCCTCGGTCCGGGTACTGGCCACGCTCCGCGTCGATCTTCTGGGAAGACTTCTCGGCACCGGGCACGCCGAACTCTTCCAGCACCCCATCGCCATCGGGACTCTGGGCCGGGCGCAGCTCGCCGAGGTGGTGGAGGCGCCCGGTGCTCTGGTGGGCCTCTCCTTCGCACCCGGCGTGGTCGACACCATCGTGAGCGAGACGGGCGCCGACGACGCTCTCCCGCTGCTCGCCTACCTTCTCCAGGAGCTGTACTTCGCGTCCGGCCCCGGCGGGACGGTCACCGAGGACCTGTACCAGCGACTCGGTGGTGTACCGGGCGCGTTGGCGCGCCAGGCCGACAACACCGTGGCCGGTCTCGGTACGGGCGACACCATCGACTTCGTCCTCCGCGTGCTGCTGAAGTTCGTCACCGTGGAGGGGCAGGAGGTCGCCCGCCGCCACGTGCCGTTGTCGGACCTCACCGACCGGGAGCGACAGGTGGTGGACGCGTTCATCGACGCCCGGCTGCTGCGGTCCGACGTACGTGAGGGCGCGGCCACCGGTCAGGAGCCGTACGCGCAGGTGACGCACGAGGCCTTGTTCCGGCAGTGGGCGCCGCTGCGGCAGGAGGTCGAGGCGCGGGCCGAGCGGCTGCGGGAGCGCGCCGAGCTGGAGCGGTGGGCCGAGGACTGGGAACGGTCCGGACGCAGCCCGGACTACCTCCTCACCGGCGAGCGGCTCACCGTGGCCCAGCGCTGGCTCGAAGCCCTGGACGAGGCCGGGCAGACGTCGGCGCCCGCCCGAGGGCTCGTCGAGGCTTCACAGCGCCGGGATCTCGCCTTTCTGAGCCGCGTCTCCGACGGTATCGGCCTGCAAGTGCTCGGCAGCGCGGAGACCGAGCCCGAGCGCGCCCTGCTGCTGTCACTGGCCGCGCTCGGTGAGTGCACGCCGACGCCTTCGGCGAGGCGGGGCCTGATGACGGCGCTGGCCGCCAGTCATCCGCGCACCCGGCTCGACGGGCACACCGACACGGTTCGCGACATCGCGTGGTCGCCCGACGGGCGGCTGCTGGCAACGGCGTCCCGGGACGGTACGGCCCGGATCTACGACGCCGGGTCGGGGCGGCCCGTGCTCGTCCTGCCCTCCGATGGCGCGATGGTCGAGTCCGTCACCTGGTCACCCGACTCAGCCCAGGTCGCCACTGCCGGCCGGGACCGCGTCGTACGGGTCTGGGACGCCGTCTCCGGCGAGCCCGTACGGCTGCTGACCGGGGCCGGGGACATCGGCAGGCAGGTGGCCTGGTCGCCCGACGGGGCGTACATCGCCGCCACGTTCAAGGACCGGGTGGTACGTGTCTGGGAGGCGCGGACGGGCAGGTTCGTGCACGAACTGCGCGGGCACGACGACGACGTCTGGGGTGTTGCCTGGTCGCCGGACAGCAACCGTCTCGCCTCCGCGTCACACGATCAGACGGTGATCGTGTGGGACCGTGCCACGGGGACGGCCACCGTGACCCTGGCCGGGCACACGGATTTCGTCGAAGGCGTCGCCTGGTCCCCGGACGGGACCCGCATCGCGACCGGCTCCGGTGACCACACCGCCCGCGTCTGGGACGCGGAAACGGGTGAGCTCCGACTGCTGCTGCGCGGGCACACCGACTACGTGTGGAACCTGGCCTGGTCACCGGACGGCCGGATGCTCGCCTCCGCGTCCTCCGACCGGACCGTACGCATCGTCGACGCCGACGACGCGAAGGTGGTGGCGGTGCTGCGTGGACACACCGACACCGTATGGGGAGTGACCTGGTCCCCTACCGGCACACAACTCGCCACCGGCTCGACCGACGGCACCGGAATGGTGTGGGACCTGCGTCCCCGTGGCGCGGAGGCCACCCTCGTCGACGGGCACGACGGCCCGGTGAACCAGGCCGCGTGGTCCGGCGACGACAGCCGCGTTGCCACGGCCTCGGACGACGGCAGCGTGCGCATGTGGGATGCGACGACAGGCGCTCCCGCCGGGCCTGTGATGACGGTGGAGGACCGTGTGTGGAGTGTGGCCTGCTCGCCGCACGGCGACCGGCTCGCTCTCGGCACCAACGACGGGTTGCTCCGGGTCGCGGACGGGACGGGGCGCACCCTTTTCGAACGGCGCGGCGAGGTCGTCGAAGGATGTGCCTGGTCCCCGGACGGTCGACGGATCGCGACCGGTGGGCACGACGGCGCCGTACGCGTCCTGTCGTCGCAGGACGGGACCGAGCTGATGAAACTCACCGAACACCAGGACTGGGTGGGCCGCGTGGCCTGGTCGCCGAGCGGGCGGTTGCTCGCCAGCTGTTCCGACGACCGGACCTGCCGACTGTGGGACACCCGCGACAGCCGACAGCTCACCGTCCTGCGCGGACACGAGAACTATGTGGAGGACGCGGCCTGGTCCCCGGACGAGGAACGGATCGCCACGGCCTCGGGCGACTGGACGGCCGCCGTGTGGGACGCGGCCACGGGACGCCGTATCGACACCCTGGAGGGGCACGAGGGGCGGGTCCGTGCCGTCGCCTGGTCGCCCGACGGCAGGTACGTCGCCACCGGGTCCGACGACCGCACCGTACGGGTGTGGTCCGCGGCCACCTTCGAGGAGGTCGGTGTCGTCGGAGTCCACCAGGGCAAGGTGACCTCGGTGGCGTGGTCGCGTGACGGTACACGGCTGCTGACCGGGTCCGCCGACGGGACGGCCCGGGTGTGGCCGGCGGAGCCCGACTACGACCGGCTGGAGGCGGTCGCGCGAGGGCGTGTCTTCCGCACGCTCACGGAGGAGGAACGGCGGCACCACATGCTGCCGCTCGACGGTGTGTGATCAATGGACTTGCTCGACCGTGCGGTCGTCGGTGTGGACTAGGTAGTCGTCCGGGTTCAGGTCCATCGCCTTGCGCTCGGGTGACGACCAGTACAGTGCGTTGCGTTCCTGGAAGGTCTCGGGACCGTCGTAGGAGATAAGCCACACGAACTGGTTGCGCTCCCGGTCCACCCATGCCCCGCCGAGGGTGAAGCCCAGCTTCAGCCGCAGCGGCACGATCTCGCGCCTCCAGCGCTCGACCCACTCGTCGAGCAGGCCGTCACGGACGGTGTACGTACGCAGCTGCGTGGTTCCGGGCATGGTGAACATCCTCCTGGCGTTCGGCCGTTGTGGCACAGCCTAGGCAGGTCGGTGTCCGTCGGGGCGGTCTGTCCGGGAGAACTTCCTCTCCGTGGGTCCGCGGGTCCGCGGGTCCGCGGGGCGTGCGCGCAGCCCGCCCGCGATCGTTCTCGCGTGATCGACGTCGTGCGGCTCGGGTCACGGTGCTCCCCGGCAGGCGCGGCCCCGGCCGGGTCGGCTCGTAGTGCGGGGGCACCAGGGCGGGGGAGTGGCTGGTGCGGGGGCACCAGGGCGGGACGGCTGCGGGGGACGATGCCCGCCGGGGCGCCGGCGGGGAGTGTGGGAGGCGCGCGGGATCCCGCGCATTCCTCATCTCCCGTGGTGTCTGGAGCGATCAGTGAGTGATCAGTGGGTGGTTGTTTTCCCTTGTCGGACCGGGCGGTGGGGCCGTCGGCGGCGTCCGTTCGTGGGCGGTCCGTGGCTCTCCTTACCCGGTACCGTCTCGCGGACGGCGTTCGGTCCGGTGGGTGAGCGCCGGTGAGCGTGACGTCCGTACCCGAAGCCGTGGGCCCGCCGGTCCGTATCGGATGGCCGGCGATCGGTGCCCTCGGCGTCCTGGCGCTCGCCCTCGGCACCCTGCAGTCGGTGGTGGAGCCCGCGCTGCCGCTGCTGCAACGTGAGTTGGGGGTCAGTGCCGCCGAAGGGGCCCTGATCGGCAACGCGCTCCTCGTCACCGGCGCGGTCGTCACGCCCGTCGCGGGCAAGCTCGGCGACCGCTACGGCGGGAAGCGGGTGCTGGTCCGGCTGATGGCCGTGGTCTCGGCGGGCGGTCTGACGGCCGCTCTGGCGCCGAGCCTGCCGGTGCTGTTGTTCGGCCAGGTGGTGCAGGGCGTCATGGTGGGCGCGCTGCCCCTCTCCTTCATCCTGGTGCGCAAGCACCTCGCGGCAGGGGAGTCGCAGACGGTGATCGGGCTGGTCATCGCGCTGTTCACGGGCGGCAGCATGGTGGGCATGCTGTTCGCCGGGCCGATCGCGGAAGGGCTGTCCTGGCAGTGGATGTTCGGACTGCCGACGATCGCGGTCGTGGTGGCGACGGCGGCCGTGGCCCGGCTGGTGCCGCATGATCCGCCGGTCGAGTCGGACCACCGGATCGACTGGCCCGGCACGGTCCTGCTGAGCGGCACGCTGCTCGTGTTCATGCTCGGGCTCGTGACGGTGACGAGGGACGACGGCATGCCGCCGCTCGCGGCCGGTGCCGTCGCGGTGGCCGTGGCCGGTCTCGCGACCGGGTGGGTCATGGTCGAGCGCCGGGTGGTCTCGCCGATGGTCGATCTGCGCATGCTGGCGAAGTCCGCGGTCTGGAGGGCCTGTGCGCTCACGTTCGTCATCAGCGTCAGTTCCGGGATGGTGCTCCTGCTCCTCCCGCAGATGCTCGCGGCGCCGGCCGACGGGTACGGCTTCGGAGCCAGTACCACCGACATCGGACTGCTCCTGCTGCCCGGCGCCGTCGCCGGGGTGCTGAGCGATTCGGTCGGCGGGATCGCGGCGCGGCGTTTCGGCCCGCGTGCCGTGGTCGTCGTGGCCGCCGTCGTCACGGCGGCCACCATGACCGCCCTGGCGTCGCTGCACACCGCGCACTGGCAACTCGTCCTCGCCAAGGTGCTGACCGCGTTCGCCGCGGGAGCGGGCACGACGGCGCTGCTCGCCGGTACGGCCACCGCCATCGGGACCGAGGACATCGGCATCACCACCAGCCTGCTCGTGGTCACCCGCGTGATCGGTGTCGCGCTGGGCGCCCAGGTCGCCGGCGCGATCCTCGACGCCGGGATCGGGCCTGTGGCGGGCCTGCCTGCCGAATCGGCCTTCGTCACGGGGTTCGTCGTCTCCGGACTCGTCGCCGCGCTGTCACTGCTGTTCGTCCGTACGGCGAAAGCCCGCACGGCGAAAGTCCGTACGACGGAAGAAGGAGTCCGGGTATGACATCCAGCGGTCTGCAGCGCACGGTCCTGGTCTCCGGGGCCAGCATCGCCGGACCCGCGCTGGCGTACTGGCTGCACCGGGCCGGATGCGCGGTCACCGTGGTGGAGAAGGCGGACGCACTGCGCGGCGGTGGTTACCCGATCGACATCCGCGGTACCGCGCTGGAGGTGGTCCGGCGGATGGGGATTCTGCCGCGCCTGCGGGACGCGCACGTCGACTCGCGTCGCGTCACCTTCCTCGACGCCGACGGGGGTGAAGTGGCCTCGCTCTCCCCGGGTGCCGTTGCGGGCGGGGCTGATGAACAGGACCTCGAGGTGCGACGCGGGGACCTGGCCGAGATCCTCCACACGACGGTCCGCGACGACGTGGAGTTCCTGTTCGGCGACTCCATCGACACCCTCGACCAGTCCGGGCAGGGGGTCGACGTCGCCTTCCGCAGCGGGCGGCGGCGCACCTTCGACCTGGTGATCGGCGCCGACGGCATGCACTCGGCCACCCGCAGGGCCCTGTTCGGCCCCGAGGAACGGTTCCACCACTACCTCGGGTACTGCTTCGCCGTCTTCACCATGCCGAACACCCTCGGGCTCTCCCGGGAGATCGTGCTGTGGAACACCCCGGGGAAGGCCGGGGCCCTCTACGCCGTCGGGGACGACAGCGAACTGCACGCGTTCCTGAACGTCCACCGGCCCGAACCGCCGTCCGACGTCCTCCGCAA
The DNA here is from genome assembly GCF_055592385.1 of Streptomyces sp. NPDC041124. NCBI lineage: Bacteria > Bacillati > Actinomycetota > Actinomycetes > Kitasatosporales > Streptomycetaceae > Streptomyces > Streptomyces sp. NPDC041124. The sequence goes on along the minus strand of NZ_JBVIYR010000007.1, from coordinate 210,034 downwards.
CCCCGACGCCCAACGGGACCTGCTCGCCACGGCCTTCGCGGGCGCGGGGTGGAAGATCCCCCGGATGGTCAGTGCCCTGCGCGACGCGGACGACCTGTTCTTCGACACGGTCGGCCAGATCCGCATGCCCCACTGGTCCAGCGGCCGCGTCGCACTCGTCGGCGACGCCGCCTACGCACCCTCGTTCCTGACCGGGCAGGGGTCGAGCCTCGCGCTGGCCGGTGCCCACGTGCTCGCCGGCGCCCTGGCCGCGAACCGGGACCACACGGCGGCCTTCGCCGCCTACGAACGCGGCGTCCGCGAGTTCGTCGAACTGAACCAGGCACTGGTCGACAACGGTGCGGCCACCCTCTTCCCCACCACGGCGCGGGCCCTGGAACAACGCGACACGAGGCTGCGGAGCCTGGTCACCATGCCCTCCGCGGCGACAGCACGACCGGCCCACTCGGCCCTCACGCTGCCCCCGTTTCCCCCGGTTCCCCCGATTCCGTGACCCGGTGCGGGTAGCGCGGTGGGACGGCGCGGCCCGCGGGAGCCTCCCGCGGGCCGCGCCGTCCCGAGTGTCGTTCCGCGGCCCGTCGTCACATCGCCGCCCGGCGCCCGTGGGCTCGCGCCGGGCGGCGACGGGTGTGCACGGCCGGTCACTTGAGGGCCCGGCGGGACTCCGATACCGGCCCTATGACCGACGATCCGCGCCGCCTTCGGGGGTGGCCCGGGCCAGGCCCGTCCGGTAGGCGATGACGACGAGTTGCGCCCGGTCGCGGGCCTCCAGCTTCGTCATGGCGCGCTGTACGTGGGCGCGGACGGTGAAGGGGCTGAGGAACATCCGCTCGGCGATCTCCTGGTTGGACAGGCCGGTCGCGACCGCGGCCACCATCTCGCGTTCGCGCGGGGTGAGCGCGGCGAGCTGTTCGGAGCGGTACGACGGGGCCGGCTCCGGCGTGGCCAGGAAGCGGGCCACCAGGGAGCGGGTGGCGGTGGGGGACAGCAGGGTGTCGCCGTCGGCGATCGTCCGTACGGCGTCCAGCAGTTCCTCGGCGCCGATGCCCTTGCCGATGAAGCCGCCGGCTCCCGCGCGCAGCGCCTGGGCGACGTACTCGTCGGTCTCGTACGTGGTGAGGATCAGGATGCGGCTGGCCCGCAGTTCCGGGTCGGCGCAGATCTGCGCCGTGGCGGTGAGGCCGTCCACCTCGGGCATGCGGATGTCCATGACCACCACGTCCGGGCGCAGTTGCCGGGCGAGTCTCACCGCCTCCCTGCCGTCGGCGGCCTCGCCGACCACGGTGATGTCGTCGGCGCTGTCGAGGAGCATCCTGAAGGCGCCGCGCAGCAGGGCCTGGTCGTCGGCGAGGAGGACCCGGTACGTCATGGTGTGCCCCCGGCCTCGCTGTCGCCCGTTCGCCCGTCCGCCACTCCGCCACTCCGTCCGTCCGCCACTCCGCCACTCCGCCACTCCGTCCGTCCGCCACTCCGCCACTCCGCCACTCCGTCCGTCCGTCACTCCGTCACTCTGTCCGTCCTCACTCCGTCCGTTCATCGCTCCGTCCGTCGCGCCGTGAGCCGTCCGCCCCCTCGGTGGCCGCCGCGTGGCCGGTTCCCCGTGTCGTGTCCTTGGCGGACGGGAGGGGCAGCCGGACGGAGACGAGGAAGCCGCCCTCCGGGCGTGGGCCGGCGGAGAGGAGGCCCCCGACCGCGGTGGCGCGTTCACGCATGCCGATCAGTCCGTAACCGGGCGGCCGGTCCTGCGCCTTGAGCACCCGGGGCCATGGGGACGCGGCCGGCGCCGTACGGGTGCCCTGCCCGTCATCGGTGACGGTGAGGGTCACATGGTCGCGGGCCCAGACGAGGCGCACCCGGGCCTCACCGGTGCCGGCGTGTTTGGTCACGTTGGTCAGGGCCTCCTGGACGATGCGGTAGGCGGTGAGGTCCACCCCCGGCGCCAGGGGTCTGGCCGTGCCCTCCTGGTGCACCGACACCTCCAGGCCCGCGCGGCGCAAGGACGCGAGGAGCGTGGGGAGCCGGGAGAGCGCGGGTGCCGGTTCGGCGGGCGTGGCCGCGTCCCCGGTCTGACGCAGCAGACCGACCGTGGCCCGCAGGTCGTCGAGCGCGTCCGAGGTGGTCTCGACGAGCTCCTTGAGGCTCTTGCGGGTCTGTTCCGGGCGGGTGTCGAAGAGGTGGGCGGCGACCGTGGCCTGTGCGTTGGCCAGGGTGATCTGGTGGGCCACGAGGTCGTGCAGTTCCCGGGCGATGCGCACCCGCTCCTCGGAGACCCGCCGGCGTGCCTCGCTGTCCATGCTCTCCTCGGCCCGCCGGGCCCGTTCCTCCACGGCCGCCAGGTAGGCCCGTCGGTTCCGCACCGAGTAACCGAGTACGCCGGCCACCGGCGGGGACAGCGCCATCACCCCCATCCTGCTCGCGTCCTTCCAGGAGAAGTCCCCGGACAGGGAGGTGGAGGCGGCCAGTGCCACGGACGCGAACAGCACCGCGCCCGCCGCGCGGCTTTCGGTGCGCGCGGCGAGCGAGTAGGAGTAGGCGCTGATCAGGGCGGGGGCCACGACGAGCGGGGTGAGCAGGAGGTTCAGGAGCGGTGCCAGCACGCCGATCGCGGTGGTGGCCGCCAGGGTGGCCAGGGGTGCCCGGTGCCGCGCCGGCAGCACGGCACAGGACGTCACGGCGATGGCGTAGGCGGCGGCGGGCGGCGCCGACAGGGTGTCGTCGACCCGCACGGCCCCGCCGAACAGGCAGAGCGTGAACGCCGTCGCCGTGATCACCGCCTCCCGCAGCCACGCGCGGCGTGGTCGCGCGTGGTCGCCCCCGGGTTTCACGGCTTGCTCAGTCACGGGCCACGGGGAGCCGCCGCACGGCCGGGTCCGGCACGGTCGTGTCCGGCACGGTCGCGGAGGCCGGGACGGCCTTGCTCAGTGCCTCGCCCTCGATGTCCACGTTCGGCAGCACGCGGTCCAGGGTACGGGGCAGCCACCAGGCCCGGTGGCCGAGCAGTGCCAGGACCGCGGGCACGATCGCCATCCGGACCGCGAAGGCGTCGAAGGCGACGGCGGCGGCCAGGCCGACGCCCATCGTCTGGATGGTCGGGCTGGTCATCCCGACGAATCCGGCGAACACGCTGATCATGATGATCGCCGCCGCGGCCACCACCCGTCCGCTGTGCCGGAAACCGCTGACGATCGCCTCGCCGGGGGACGCGCCGTGGACGTAGGACTCCCGCATCCGGGTCAGGAGGAAGACCTCGTAGTCCATGGCGAGGCCGAACACGATGCCGATGACGAGAAGGGGCATCAGCGACATGACCGGTCCGGTCTGCTCGATACCGAGCAGGTCCGCCGCCCAGCCCCACTGGAAGACGGCGACGAGGACGCCGAAGGCGGCACCCACCGACAGCAGGAAGCCCAGTGCCGCCTTGACCGGGACCAGGACCGAGCGGAAGACCACCGTCAGCAGGAGCACCGCCAGGCCGATGACCACGATCAGATAGGGGATGAGGGCGTCGGACATGGCCTCGGAGATGTCGATGTTCATCGCGGTCGAGCCGGTCACCAGGACGCCGGCGCCCGTCTCGGCCTCGATGTCCGGGGCCGTGCCCCGGAGCGCGTGCACCAGGTCCCTGGTCTCGCCGCTGTTCGGCGCGGTCTCCGGTACGGCGGTGAGGACGGCTGTGTCCCCGCTCTCGCTGAGGAGCGGCTCACCGACCGACGCCACCCCGTCCACGCTCTCCACGGTCCTGACGACCGAGTCCGCGGCGGCCCGGGCGTCCGCGGACTCCGACAGGTCCACCACCACGGTCAGCGGGCCGTTGAATCCGGGGCCGAAGCCTTCCGACAGCAGGTCGTAGGCGCGGCGCTGGGTGGTCTCCACCGACTTGGACTCGTCCCCGGGCAGGCCGAGTTCGAGGCTCAGTACCGGTACGGCCACTGCTCCGAGCCCGAGTCCGGCGACCAGCAGCACGGCCACCGGCCGGCGCAGGACGAACCGGGCCCAGCGGGTGCCGAGTCCGGCCCGGCCGGCCGCGGCGGGCGCCCCATGGGTGTGCGCCCCGCGGGTGCGCGCGCTTCCCGGCCGGCCGGCCCTGCGGACGGCGCGGGGAAGGACCCGCCGGCCGAAGAACCCGAACAGCGCGGGGACCAGCGTGAGGGCGACGAGTACGGCGAGGGCCACGGCGCCCGCGCCGCCCATGCCCATCCTGGTGAGCTCGGGGATCCCGACGACGCCCAGGCCGACCAGAGCGATGAAGACGGTCGCGCCGGCGAAGACGACGGCGGACCCGGCCGTGCCCACCGCCCGTCCGGCGGCCTCCTCCGGCTCGCTGCCCCCGGCGCGTTCGTCACGGTAGCGGGAGGTGATGAAGAGGGCGTAGTCGATGCCGACCGCCAGTCCCAGCATCAGCGCCAGGATGGCGACGGTCGAGGTCAGGCCCAGCGGAACGGCCAGTGCGGAGACCAGGCCGAAGGCGATGCCGACCCCGAGGAAGGCGGTCAGCAGCGACAGTCCGGCCGCGACCAGCGATCCCAGGGCCAGGACCAGCACCACCGCGGCCACCGCGATGCCGATGATCTCCGTCGTACCGCCCGGTGCCTCTTCCGCGTCCAGGGCCGAGCCGCCGGTCTCGACGGTCAGCCCCAGGTTCCGGCCCCGGTCCGCGGCGTCCTCGAGGGCGCTCCGTGTCGCATCGGTCAGGTCGACGACGCCCACGGTGTAGGTGACCGTGGAGTAGGCGATGGTGCCGTCCTCGCTGACGGCACCGGTCTCGTAGGGGTCGGTGGCCGACGCGACCTGGCGGCCCCGGTCCAGCGAGCCGAGCGTCTCCTCGACGGCCGCCCTGTTCTCCTTCGCCGTCACCCGCTGCCCGTCCGGGGCCCGGAACACCAGGCGGGCCTCGGCACCCTGGGAGTTGCCCTGCGGGAACCGCTCGTCCAGCAGGTCGAACGCCTTCTGCGACTCGGTGCCGGGCATGGAGAGTTCCTCCTCCTCCCCGGCCGGCGCCATGGCGGCGGCGGCGATGGCCAGCACCAGGATCCCCAGCCACAGACCGCCCACGAGTCGGCGCCGCCGGAAGGCCCACCGTCCGGCCCGGTACAGAAAAGTCGCCACTTGCCGATCACTCCAGACACCACTGCACAGGAGGAATGCGCGGGATCCCGCGCGCCTTCCACACTTCCCGCCGGCGTCCCGGCGGGCATCGTCCTTGGCAGCCGTCCTGGCCTGGTGCTCCCGGACCAGCCGCCCGCCCGTCCTGGTGCCTCCGCACTACGGGCCGGCCCGGCCGGGGAGTGGCGACCTGAGCTGTACGGACCCGGCCCTCCCGGGCTTCCCACCCGCGTCCGCGTACCACGAACGCGGTACGCGGCGCCGGTCCCGTACGCCGCTGGGAGGGCGCCCGGCTCGGTCTGCGGTCGACAGCCCGGTGACAGGTGGACCCCGTACGGTTGACGCATGGATCTTCGACTGCCCGGAGCGCGGTGGCTGCGGTCACGGCGGCCGCGACGGACGGCCGCCGCCGCGGCCGCCGTCGTCGTGCTCGCCGGTGCCGGCACCTGGACCGCCGTCGCCTCGGACGACGCACCCCCGGTCCGCCGCGCCGACCGGGTCATGGACATGGAGGGCGGGGTGCGCATCGACACCTCGTACTTCACCGCCGGACCCGAAGGACGCCGCCCGGCCGTCCTGCTCGGACACGGTTTCGGCGGCAGCAAGGAGGACGTGCGGCAGCAGGCCGAGGAACTCGCCCGCGACGGGTACGCGGTCCTCACCTGGTCCGCCCGCAGCTTCGGCAGGTCCACCGGGAAGATCGGGCTGAACGACCCCGAGGGCGAGGTCGCCGACGTCTCCCGGCTGATCGACTGGCTCGCCGGCCGGCCCGAGGTGCGGCTCGACAAGGACGGCGACCCGCGCGTCGGAATGGCCGGCGCTTCCTACGGCGGCGCCATCGCCCTGCTCACCGCCGGGCACGACGGCCGGGTCGACGCCATCGCCCCCGCCATCACCTACTTCGACCTCGCCGACGCACTGTTCCCCGGCGGGGTGTTCAAGAGGCTGTGGGCGGGCATCTTCGTCAACTCCGGCGGCGGCTGCGAGAAGTTCGAGCCGGCGCTGTGCGAGATGTATGAGCGGGTCGCCGAGTCCGGCGTCCCGGACGCCGAGGCACGCGCGCTCCTCGAGGCGCGCTCCCCGTCCGCCGTCGCCGACCGCATCGACGTGCCCACCCTCCTCCTGCAGGGCCAGTCGGACTCCCTCTTCCCGCTCGGCCAGGCCGACGCCGCCGCACAGGCGATCCGCGCCAACGGCGCCCCCGTGGGCGTCGACTGGATCGCCGGCGGACACGACGGCGGCGACCCGGAGACCGCACGGGTGCGACAGCGCGTGAACGCCTGGTTCGACCGCTACCTGAAGGACGACCAGGGCGCCGACACCGGCCCCGCCTTCCGCGTCACCCGCACCGGGGGCGTCGACTCCACCGACGGACAGGCCGTGCTGAACGGCGCGAGCGCCGACCGCTACCCGGGCCTCGGCAGCGGCGGCCGCTCCCTCCCGCTCACCGGACGCGACGAGCAGAGCTTCGCCAACCCGGCCGGCGGAGGCCCGCCCGCCGTCTCCGCCCTGCCCGGCCTCGGCGGCTCCGGCGGACTCGCCCAGCTGTCCTCGCTCGGCATCGGCATCTCCCTCGACTTCCCCGGCCAGCACGCCCGCTTCGAGTCCGCCCCGGTCGGCGGCGACCTGCGGATCACCGGCTCACCGACCGTCACCGTGCGCGTGCGGTCCACCAGCGACGACGCCGTCCTCTTCGCGAAGGTGTACGACGTCGGCCCGGACGGACGGCAGCAGGTGCTGCCCTCGCAGCTCGTCGCCCCCGTCCGCGTCGAGGACGCCAGGGCCGGCAAGGACGTGACGCTCACCCTGCCCGCCGTCGACCACGAGGTCGAGGACGGCCACCGGCTGCGCCTGGTCCTCGCCTCCACCGACCTCGGCTACGCCACCCCGGCCGCCCCGGCGACGTACACCGTCTCCCTGAAGAGCGACCTCACCGTGCCCACCGCGCCCGGCGTGACCACCGCCGCCGCGCCGCTGCCCGCGTGGGTGGTGTGGCTGCCGGCCGCCGGCGCGCTGATCGCCCTCGGCCTGCTGCTGACCGGCCGCCGCCGCACCACCGCCCCGGCGCCCGACCCCGCACTCGCCGACGTGCCCCTGCAGATCACCGGCCTGAGCAAGCGGTACGCCCGCTCCTTCGACCGGTACGCCGTGCGGGAGCTGTCGTTCCGCGTCGAGAAGGGCCAGGTCCTCGGACTGCTCGGCCCGAACGGCGCCGGCAAGACGACCACCCTGCGCATGCTCATGGGCCTCATCGGGCCCGACGACGGTGAGATCCGCGTCTTCGGCCACGCCATCCGCCCCGGCGCCCCGGTCCTCTCCCGGGTCGGCGCCTTCGTCGAGGGCGCCGGCTTCCTGCCGCACCTGTCCGGCCGGGAGAACCTGGAGCTGTACTGGCGGGCCACCGGCCGCCCGCCGCAGGACGCCCGCCTGGACGAGGCCCTGGAGATCGCCGGCCTCGGGGACGCGCTCGCCCGCGCGGTACGCACCTACTCCCAGGGCATGCGCCAGCGCCTCGCCATCGCCCAGGCCATGCTGGGCCTGCCCGACCTGCTCATCCTCGACGAACCGACCAACGGCCTCGACCCGCCACAGATCCGCGAGATGCGCGAGGTGATGATCCGGTACGCGGCCGCCGGACGCACGGTGATCGTCTCCAGCCACCTGCTGTCGGAGGTCGAGCAGTCCTGCACCCACCTCGTGGTCATGGACCGCGGACGGCTCGTGCAGGCGGGCCCGGTGCAGGAGATCGTCGGCTCCGGCGACACCCTGCTGGTCGGCACCGTCACACCTGTGGAGGAGCCGGTCGCCGAGAAGATCGCCGCGCTGCCCGGCGTCGCCTCGGCCGTCCGCACCGACGAAGGACTGCTGGTCCGGCTCGGCGCCGACGGCACCGCCCCGCGCCTGATCGCCGAACTGGTCCGGATGGACGTGCCCGTGGCGTCGGTCGGCCCGCACCGCCGCCTCGAGGACGCCTTCCTCACCCTGATCGGAGGTTCCGCATGAGCACGCTCACCGAGCGGAACGAACCCGCCGGGCCGGCAGGGACGGCCGCCCGCCCCGCCGAGGCCGCCGACGGCTACCGCGCGGGCCGCACCCTGCCCCTGCGGGTGGAGCTGGCCCGCCAGCTCAAGCGCCGCCGCACCTACGTCATGGGCGCGGTCCTCGCCCTCCTGCCGTTCGTGCTGGTGGTCGCCTTCGCCATCGGCGGCGAACCGGACCGGCCCGGCGGCCGGGTGAACCTGATGGACACGGCCACCGCGTCCGGCGCCAACTTCGCCGCCGTGAACCTGTTCGTGTCGGCGGGCTTCCTGCTGGTCATCCCCGTCGCCCTGTTCTGCGGGGACACCGTCGCCTCGGAGGCCGGCTGGTCCTCCCTGCGCTACCTGCTCGCCGCGCCCGTGCCCCGGATGCGGCTGCTGTGGTCCAAGCTGATCGTCGGACTGGGGCTGAGCCTCGCCGCGATGGTGCTGCTGCCGGTCGTCGCGCTCGCCGTCGGCAGCGTCGCCTACGGCTGGGGCCCACTGCGGATCCCCACCGGCGGGGCGCTCGACCCGGGCACCGCGGCACAGCGGCTCGTGATCGTCGTGGCGTACCTGTTCGTGTCGCAACTGGTCACCGCCGCCCTGGCGTTCTGGCTGTCCACCCGCACCGACGCCCCGCTGGGCGCCGTCGGCGGAGCCGTGGGCCTGACCATCGTCGGCAATGTGCTGGACGCCGTCACCGCGCTCGGCGACTGGCGTCACTTCCTGCCCGCGCACTGGCAGTTCGCCTGGGCCGACGCCGTCCGGCCCAGCCCGGAGTGGTCCGGCATGATCCAGGGCGCGGCGGTGTCCGTGACGTACGCGCTCGTGCTGTTCGCGCTGGCCTTCCGCGGCTTCGTGCGCAAGGACGTCGTGTCGTGACGAGGCGGGACGTGGTGTCCTGACCCCGGCCCGCGCGCCCGTCGCGCGGGCCAACCGGGTGAACCTGCGCAACCGATTCCGTGCGAGCCGGTTGATGAAGGAGTAGGCCATGCGGCAGCGGAGGGCCAGAACGCGTGGCCGCTCCCGATTCTCCAAGCAGGAAGACAACCACATTGCGACAGACCCTGAGCAGGGGAGTGTTCGCGGCGGCCGCCACCGCCACGGGCATTCTGTCCCTGTACGGAACCCCCGCCCTCGCCGACTCGTTCGCGGGGGGCGGTGCCGAGGATTCTCCCGGTGTGCTGTCCGGGAACAACGTGCAGGCACCGGTCCACGTGCCCGTCAACGCGTGCGGCAACACCGTCACGGGGATCGGCGCGTTCAACGAGGCGTCCGACAACACGTGCGTCAACACGTCCGAGGGCGGCAAGCACGGTGACGGCGCGCACGCCGTGGGCGGCACCAAGGGCTCGCCCGGCGTGGCCTCCGGCAACAACGTGCAGGCACCGGTCCACGCCCCGGTCAACGTGTGCGGCAACACCGTGACCGGCGTCGGCGCGGGCAACAGCGCGTACGACAACACCTGTGCCAACACCTCCGGCGGCGACCACTCCAAGAAGTCCGCGGACCGTTCGACGGACCCCGCCCACCAGGAGTCCTCGTACGACGGATCCGGCACCTCGCACCACGAGGCCGGCACCTCGCACCACGAGTCCGGTGGCGCGCACGCCGTGGGCGCCGCCAAGGGCTCGCCCGGCGTGCTCTCCGGCAACGTGATCCAGGCGCCCGTCGACCTGTCGCTGAACGCCTGCGGCAACAGCGTCAACCTCGTGGGCCTGTTCAACGACGCGAGCGACAACACCTGCGTCAACGAGACGGGTCACGAGAAGGAGAAGGAAAAGGAGAAGGACAAGGAGACGCCCGAGCCTCCCGCCAAGGTGAAGACGCCTCCGACGCGGGACGAGGAGCCGCCGGCCGAGGAGGTCCACGGCAACCCGCCGCACCTGGCGGAGACCGGCAGCGACGGCATGCTGGCCGCCTCGGCCGCCGGCGCCGCGCTGCTCACGGGCGGGGCGATGCTCTACCGCCGCAGCCGCGTCGGCGCCCGCCGCTAGCCGCGCACCGGGTTCCGGACCCGCCCCGGCCGGTACCCGCACCCTCCCTGCGAAGCGTCCCCCGAACCTCCCGGTCCGGGGGACGCTTCGTCGTGCCCTGCCGTCAGCCGCGCACCGGCGACGGCGCGGCGCTGCGGCTGCCGCTGCCCGGGACGGGGACCGTGCCGCGCACCGGCGTCGAACCGAGCCGCCGGCGCACCCCCTGGACCAGCGTCGACGCCGTGTACGTCGCACCGTGCACGAAACGCATCGCCGGACCGAACCCGGACGCGGTCACGAGACCGGCCAGGAACAGACCCGGGTGCGAGGACTCGAAGCCGTGGCCGACCGCCGGCGAGCCGTCGGGCAGCGCCGCCATCGAGCCGCGCAGTTCGGTGGAGAGCAGTCCGAGCCGGTCACGGTACGCCTTGAACCCGGTGGCGGCGATGACGTGCTCGGTCTCCAGGCTGCGCCGGGCACCCCGGTGGTCGGTCAGGTCCAGCCGCAGCCCGCCCGGCACCGCGGCGGCCGCCGTCACCTCGTGGCCGGGCAGCAGGTCCACCGCCCGCTCCACCCGGTCCCGCACCCACCAGGCGCCCGCGGGACCCAGCGCCGTGGCCGCGATCCGGGCACGGGTCGCCTCCGGCAGCCGCCGGAACAGGCCCGGGCGCTCGGAGTAGAACCAGTTCCGCCAGCCCGGACCCAGCCCGCTGTGCGGCGAGCGGGCCGACTGCCACCGGGAACGCTCCAGCGGGGGCGGCACGTCGTTCCACCGCAGCCGCTCCGCCCGCGCCAGCACCCGTACCCGCGTGCCCTGTTCGGCGAGGAGCGCCGCCGTCTCCAGCGCCGCCTGGCCGCCGCCGATCACCGTGACGTCCTTGCCCTGGAAGTGGCCCAGGTCGCTGTGGTGGCTGCTGTGCGTCACCAGCGTGGGGTGCAGTCCGCGCAGGGCCGCCGGCACCTCGATGAACGGCATCACCCCCACCGCCAGCGCCACCGTCCGCGCCCCCAGCGTCTCCCCGTCCTCGGTGACGACCGTGAAGCCGTCGGCTCCGTACGCCACCCGCGCGATCATGCGCTCGTCCACCGCCGGCCCGGCGTTGCGGGCGAACCACAGGCCGTACGAGGCGAACGCCTCCACCGGGATCGGCTCCGCGTGACGCGCCGTCATGCCCTGCTCGGCGCAGTACGCCTCCAGCGTCCACCGCCCGGCCGGGTCGGACAGGTTGGACGCCCACGGCTCCGACTTCAGGAACATGCCGCCGGGCATGTGGTCCCGCCAGGACGCCATGGGCCGGCCGAACACGCGCAGGTTCAGTCCGGCGGCCTCCGCGTGGGACGCGATCGACAGACCGTAGGGACCCGCACCCACCACCAGAAGGTCGTACATCATCAGCTGCTCGCTTTCTCGTTGTCGGTCAGGGAGGTCGAAGGGGCCGGGGATCCCGGGGCCGTCGTGGCCGGGCGCGGTGCCGGCACCGGGGCCGCCGGGCCCAGCCGCTGCCGCAGCCGGCCGGACACATGGCGGGCCCACAGGCCCCACATCGCCCATCCCGGAGCGCGGTCGTCCCGGGCGTACCAGGCCAGCTCGCGCCCGCCGGGCGCGGTGCGCAGCGCGGCGAACGGCGCGTAGTTCTCCACCACGAACGCCCGCCCGGCCACCGGATCCCCCTCCGGAAGCGGACGGCCCGTCAGGTCCAGGTGCAGGGCGCGTACGACATCCACGCCCGCGCTGTCCGCGAACAGCCGGAACTGGGCGCCGGGGCGCGGGTTGAAGTCGAGGAGGTGGTAGCGGCCGGTCGAGCCGCAGCGGCGGAAGTCGAGGTCGAGGACACCGCGGTAGCCGAGCGCGTCGGTGACGCGTTCGGCGAGCGCGACCACCTCGGCGTTGGGCGTCCAGTGGCCGACCGCGGTCAGTCCCGCGCCCCGCGGCCAGGACAGCCGCTTGCGGCCGGGGCCGCCCGCGCGGACGAGCCCCGTACCGTCGGCGTAGCCGTGGAAGAACCAGTCCCGGTCCTCGCCCGGCGGCAGATACGCCTGGAGCAGCAGCGGGCTGCCCGCCTCGGCGGTGCGCGCGTGCAGTTCCCGGGCCTGCCGCTCGGAGTGCACCAGCAGGGTGCTGCGCAGTCCGCTGCCGGGCGGGAGCAGCCAGGGCCGGCTCCACTTCGCGACCAGCGGGAAGCCGAGCCGCCGCGCGTCGTCGGCCGCGGCGCCGGGGCTGTCCGGGACGAGCGTCGTGGGGTGCGGGATGCCGGCAAGGGCACACACGGCGGCCAGCCGGGCCTTGTCGGCGACCCGTTCGGGCAGCGTGGCGGGCATCTCGGGCAGCAGGTAGGACGGCGCGAGGTCCTCGCGCAGGCGGGCCGCGGCGATCGCGGTCGCGTCGTCCATCGGGATCAGCACGGCCGGACGCGCCACCTGCCCGGCCACCCGGCGCAGCACGGCGAGGATCTCGTCCGCGGACGCCCCCGGTGACGGCGGGGGATGGATGCGGCGGACGTAGCGCGAGCGCCCCACGGGACTTCCCGCGCAGTCGGCGACGACGTGCACGTCCACACCGGCCCGCCCGAGCGACCGTACGGCGCCCAGCGTTCCGTGGTGAAAGGGATTCCGGTCGGTCCGCAGAACTACGGCGGGAACTCCGGTGTCAAGCATTGACACGCATTCTCACTTTCCTCTGGCACCAGCTCACCCGCACGGGGTATCGCGGCACTCGAAAGCCGCAGTGGCAGTGGCAGCGTCTGATTTCTTATGACTGACTTCATATGACTGTTCGTCAACAGCGAGACATCAGGCAGCAGGCTGACGAGAGCGAGAAGAGGAGCAGCCAATGGCCCACAAGCACAGGCGGGTCCGGGCCCGCACCATGGCCGTGGGCGCGGCGGCGCTCGTCGTGTCGGCCGCCCTGGCGGCCGGCCCCGCGGCGGGGGCGGTGCGGGCCGACGGCTCCCGCCCCGCACCGCCGGGACCGACGGAGCCCGCCGCGCGGGCCGTCCCGACGCCCACCATCCCCACGCCCGGCATCTCCGTCCCGGAGATTCCGCGGATCCCCGAGTTCCCCGAGATCCCGGGTATGCCGGTGCTCCACCCGCCGACGCCGGCCCCGACGTCCGCCCCGCCGCAGGGCGGCGGTGTACCGGCCTTCGGCGCCTTCCTCGCCTCCGACGAACGCGGCGTGGCCCGCATGGAGCAGCTCAGCCGCTGGCTGGGCGGCGCGGAGCTGCGCGTCGGCCACACCTACCTGCCCGGCAACCGCTGGAGCGACATCGAGGGCGACATCCGGTTCCTGGAGTCGTGGGCGCGCTGGCGCAACGCCGACGACGACCGGATGCTCGTCCTCAACGTGCCCCTGCAGGAACGCAACGAGGAGGGCGTCTCCGACGAGGACGTCCGCCGGCTGCTGCGACGGGGCGCCGCCGGTGAGTTCGACCACCACTTCCGTGCCCTCGCCGAGCGGCTCGTCGACCTGAAGGTGCCGGACACCGTCCTGGTGCTCGGCTGGGAGATGAACGGCGTCACCTACACCCACCGGTGCGGACCCGACCCGCAGGCGTGGAAGAAGTACTGGAACCGCATCGTCGCGACCATGCGCGCGGTGCCCGGGCAGAAATTCAGGTTCGACTTCACCCCGAGCCGCGGCCGGGACGCCGTCCCCTGGACGGAGTGCTACCCCGGGGACGACACCGTCGACATCATCGGAATGGATTCCTACGACCAGCCGACCGGGATGTCCTTCGACGAACAGGTGAAGGAACCCTACGGACTGCAGGCGCACGTCGATTTCGCCAAGGCGCACGGCAAGCCCATTTCCTACCCGGAATGGGGACTCTTCCGCAACGGCGACAATCCCGAGTACATGCGGCGCATGCTCGCCTGGATGGATGAACACCGGCCGCTCTACAACACGGTGACCGACTACTGCCCGCACGGGGTGTGGCAGTGCGACGACAATCCCGAATCGTCCCGCGTCTACAGAAGCGTGCTCCAGGGACGCACCCACGACGCCGGCCCCGACGCCACCCCGGCACCGTCCGCGCCGCCCGGGGAACTGCCCCCCGGCACCTGCTCGCCGCTGGACCTGGGCGGCCTGGTGGAGTACTGGCTCGGCGGGAGGCTCTGCGTCCGCTTCGACTGGTGGTCGCGCGACCGCTAGGGCGGACCGTGCCGGGGCCGAGGGGACGCGGGCCGTCCCGGCCCGCAGCACCACCGTCACCGCGGCACGTCGGCGGCGGCGGCCGGGCCCGGCACCGAGGCGGCGGGCGCCGGGCCGTCGTGCCGGCCGCCCCGCCTCGGCCGCGCGAGCAGGGCCAGTCCGCCCAGCAGTCCGCCCGCGCTCGCCCCCACCAGCGTGGTGAGCGCCGTCGACGCGGTCGCCGGACCGCCCGGCTTCACGGCGCGCGAGAACTGCACCAGCCGCACCTGGGTGCTGCCCTCGGTGTCCTCCGCGTGCCGGGTCAGCGCACGCGAGACCGCGTTCGCCATGTCGACGGCCTCCTCGGACCGCTCCGAGGTGGCCGTCACGGACACCATCGGCGCGTCCGGCGAGGTCGCCGTGCGCACACTGTCCCGCAGCGTCCCGACCGGCACCCCCGCCCACACCTGCGCGTCGCCGAGCACCGCGAGCTGGGTCGCGACCCGCCCGTAGGCCTGGGCGAAGCCGCGGGCGGCGTCCGGCGTCGCCCCCTTCGCCGGCACGGCGACGACATAACTGGTGGCCGTGTACGACGGGGGCGTGAGCAGGCCGTACGCGCCGCCGCACAGTCCGCCGAGGAACGTGCCTGCCACCAGCGCGGACCAGGCCGGCAGCTGCTTGACGCGGTCCAGCGACGGAAGGCGCCGACGGGTCGGGTTGTCGGTCATGACGGGCTTGCTCCCTTAACGTACGGGGGACGGCGACGAGCCGGACACGGCTGCCCGGTACACGTCCATGAGGCGGGCGGTGCTGCGGGTGATGCTGTAGTGGCGCGCGGCCCGGCCGGCCGTGCGCGGGGCGAGGCCCGCCGCGCGGACCTCCGCGATCGCGCGGGCGTACGCGTCCGGGCCGCCGCGCACCCGCCGGGCACCCGCGGACGCCGCGGGCGGCAGGTCCTCGATCGCCGGGCAGGACGCGTAGAGCACCGGCAGTCCCGACGCCAGCGCCTCCACGGCGGCGAGCCCGAAGGCCTCCTCCGCGGACGGCGAGGCGAACAGGTCCATCGCCGAGGTGAGCGACGGCAGATCGGGCCCCGGGGAGCCGTCGGGAAGTCCGGGGCGCTCACCGGTGAACAGCACCCGCCCGGCCACCTGGGCCTCACGGGCCGTGCGGCGCAGCAGGTGCTCCTCGGGGCCGCCGCCCACCAGCAGCAGCCAGTGGTCCTCCGGCAGCAGGGCCAGCGCCTCGACGAGGACGTCGAACCGCTTGCCGCGGGCGAGCCGGCCCACGCCGCCGATCACGAAGGCGCCCTCCGGCAGACCGAGGCGCCGCCGGGTGCGCTCACGGCGCTCCGGATCGAAGCGGAAGCGGTCCACGTCGATGCCGTTGGGGACGACCTCGATACGCGGGGCGGGCACGCCCCAGCGCTTCAGCCGGTCGGCCACCGTCGGGGAGACGGCGACCGTCGCCGAGCCGAGCCGCTCGCTCGCCAGGTACAGCGCCCGCACCCCGGCCGTCAGCCGCCGCCCCTCCATCTGCGAGTCGCCCAGGGAGTGTTCGGTGGCCACGACCGCGCGGACCCCGGCGACCCGGGCCGCGAGCCGGCCGTAGACACAGGCCCGGTACAGGTGGGTGTGGACCAGGTCGTAGCCGCCGGAGCGGATCACCCGCACCAGGCGGGGCAGGGCGGCCAGGTCGCGGTTGCCGGCCATCCCCAGGTGCACGACGCGGACCCCGTCCGCGCCGAGCCCCTCCGCGACCGGGCCCGGGTTGGTGAGCGTCACCACGTCGCACTCGACGGGCAGGTGACGCAGCAGCAGCCGCAGCTGCAGCTCGGCCCCGCCGACCCCCAGACCGGTGATGATGTGCAGCGCCCGCATCACACGCCCACCACCGCACGCCGGCGCAGCCGGTGCAGCTTCAGCTTGAGGTGCAGGCGCAGCGCCGTGTCGTCCTGCCCCACGTGCGCGCGCGGCAGGGCGTGCGGCCCGGTCAGCGGGCCGGGATCGATGGCGCAGGCGTAGGCGTAGCCCGCCTTCCGTACGGCCTCGACCGCGCGGGCGTCGACCGTGCCGTACGGGTAGCAGAAGCCCGCGGCCGGGGCGCCGGTCAGCTCCTCGAGACGGGCGCGGCTCCCGGCGACCTCGGCGGTGAGGGTGGCGTCGTCCGCGCGGGTGAGGTCGACGTGGGTCAGGCCGTGCGAGCCGATCTCCACGCCCTCCTCGGCGACGCGCCGGATGCCGTCCGCGGTCAGCAGCGGCTTGCGCGGGCCGAGCGGGTCCCACTCGTTGTCCCCGCCGAGCCGTCCCGGCAGGACGAACAGGGTGGCGCCGCAGTGGAAGCGCCGCAGCAGCGGCAGCGCGGTGGTGAGGAAGTCGGTGTACCCGTCGTCGAAGGTGAGACCGACCAGGCCCCGCCCCTCGCCCCGGGCCCGCGCGGCGAGCAGCTCGGCGACGGACACCCCGCGCAGCCCGCGCCGGCGCAGCCACGCAAGCTGCCGCTCCAGCCGCTCGGGCGTGACGGTGATGCGGTAGGGGTCGTCCGAGCAGTCGCCCACCGAGTGGTACATCGCCACCCAGGGGACGGCCCCGGAGCGGGGGTCCGGTCGCCTGCCGGCGTCGAGGGAATCAACGGAAGCGGCCATGTGTCAGCTTTCGTGTGACGGTGCGTACGGAGCGCAGCGCGGATGCGGGGCCCCGGGTGCCGAGGACGGACAGGACGAGCGGGACGAAGACGGCGGTCACGGCGAGACAGCCGGCCGCGAGCGACGCCACCGGCGACGCGAACCGGCCGGCGGCCCACGACCCGGCGGCGACGGCGAGGGCGGAGGCGAGGAGGGGCCGGCTCAGCTCGGTCAGGACCCTGCGCACCCCGACCGAGACGCCGGTGGCGGCCCCGCGGCGGGCGGTGCGCAGGCCCGCCAGCATCAGCACCGCCGTGACGGTGATGCCGGCGGCGTTGGCGGCGGCGATCCCCGCCACACCCCAGCGGCCCACGCCCAGGGCCCCGGCGAGCGACGTCACGACGATGCCCGCCGCCATCACACCGACCGGGTACCAGCGCGGGCGGCCCGCCGAGAAGTAGCAGCGGACGAGGGCGCCCACCAGGGTCTGGCCGAGCAGCCCCAGGGCGTACACACGCATCACGTCCGCCGTCGCGGCGGTGTCGGACCCGGTGAACGCGCCCCGCTGGAAAAGCAGTTCGATCATCTGCGGGGCGCAGGCGATCACCGCGCACATGCCCAGCAGCACCACACAGGAGGCCAGCACCAGGTCCCGCTCCACCCGGGCCCGGGCCCGCTCGGTGTCGCCGTCCGCGAGGGCGCGCGCCACCACCGGGAAGGTGACGGTGCACACCATCAGCGACAGCGTCATCGGGATCTGGGCGACCTTCTGCGCGTAGTTCAGGTGCGAGATGGCGCCGGCGGGCAGGGAGGAGGCCAGGAAGCGTTCGACGAGGACCTGCGACTGGCGGCACAGCGCGAACAGCAGCACCGCGGCGATCAGGGCGAGCCGCACCGGCCGTTCCCCGTCGGCCGGGCCGGTCGCGGCGGCGGTCGCGGGCCGCGGCGTGCGGGAGGCCAGTTGCCGCGACAGCGACGGCAGTTGCACGACCACCATCAGAGCGCCGCCCACCGCGACCCCGACCGCGGCGGCACGCACCCCCCACGCCCCGCCCAGCAGGAACATCATCGCGACGATGCCCGTGTTGTAGGCGACGTAGATCGCCGCCGGCGCGGAGAAGCGGCGGTGCGCCCGCAGGACGGCGCTGCAGTACCCGGCGAGCCCGAACGCCAGCAGACTGATCGCGGTGAGCCGGGTGCAGTCGACGGCCAGGCCCGGATCGGGCAGCCCCGGCGCCAGCACCCGGACCAGGTGTGGGGCCCCGGCGGCGGTCAGCGCGGCCACCGCGGCGAAGGCCAGGCACAGCCGGGGCAGCGTGGCCCTGACCAGCTCGCGGACCGGATCACCGGGAACCCCCCGGGCCCGCCGCGCCAGCGCCAGGCTGAACGCGGGGATGAGCGCGATCGCCAGCCCGTCCTCGATCAGCAGCGTCGCGCCGATCTCCGGCACGGTCCACGCGACGAGGAACGCGTCCGTGTCGCTCCCGGCCCCGAACAGCCGCGCCAGCGACTGGTCCCGGACCAGCCCGAGCAGCGACCCGGCGATGGACAGCACCGCCGTGACCAGCGCGGCCCGCGCGAGGAAACCCCGGGACGCGCCACCCTTCGCCTCGTCACCGTCACCCGCCCCGGCCGGGCGCGCCCCCGGTTCACCGACCGTACGCGCGCCCGCCGCGGGGGGACGGGGCACGCCCGGGCCGGGTGCGCCCGCCGGGCGTCCGTCCGCCGTGAGGCTGTCGCCGGGGCCGGTCCGCCGGGAGTGCAGTGCCGTCATCGCGCCACGGCCTCCTCGACCCGCCCGGGGACCTCGTCCGGGCAGGCGGTGCCCGGGCGTTCGTCGCGGGCCAGCCCCCACCACGCCGTCAGCCCCAGGGCCACACCGGTCAGCACCGTCGAGGGACCGCCGATGTCGCCGTACACGTAGTCGGTCAGCTGCCAGAGCAGCAGGCCGCAGGCGACCAGGCCGCAGTCCAGGCCGGGGCCCCGGCGGCGCACCCGCAACAGCCCGCGCACCGCGCACACCAGCAGCGCGAGCCAGCTCCCGGCGAGCGTCACCACCCCGACCAGGCCCTGCTCGCTCAGCACCAGCAGATACATGTTGTGCGGCGAGAGCAACGCCTGCTTGTGGTAGGTCTCGCCCGCGCCCTCGATGTCACTGCCCGAGGACAGGGCCAGGGTCGCGTGCCCGTCCCGGTACTCGGGGAAGTTCTTCAGCCCCACGCCGGTCAGCGGCTCCTCGCGCCACATGCTGGTGGCCGCCGCCCACAGGGTGTACCGGTCGATGACGGACTGGTCCGGGGCGTCGGCGACCTGCGTGATGCTGCCGATCCGCTCCGAGAGCATCGCCGTACCGACCCCGAACCCGCCCATGAGGATCACCCCCGAGGCGGCCACGGCGGCCCCCACCTTCAGCGCGCGCCGCAGCCCCGCCAGCACCAGCTGCACGGAACACGTCAGCGCGGTCGCGATCCAGGCGCCCCGGCTGAAGGACAGCGCCAGCGGCAGCACCAGCGCCAGCGCGCACCCGGCGGCCGCCGCCCGCTGCCACCGCGGCGCGTGGCCCAGCGCGAGCCCGGCCGCGCAGACCAGGCCCAGCGACACCGCCGTCGCCATGCCCATCACGTCCTGCGCCCCGAAGGTGCCGACGGCCCGTACGGTCTCGCCCTGGTAGGAGGCACCGGTGCCGGTCACGTACTGGTGCACGCCCACCGCCCCCTGCCACAGCGCGAGCCCCACGAACGACCAGGCCAGCACCCGGAAGTCGGCCCGGCCCCGGAGCAGCACCAGCACGACCGCCGGGACCAGCACGAAGACCTGCAGGTAGCGGCCCATGCCGCCGATCCCCGCCGCCGCCGAGCCCGCCCCCATGGCGGCGAGCGCCAGCCCCACCACGGGCAGCCCCAGCAGCACCGCCGCGCGGGGCGGCAGCGGACGCCGCCGCTCCCGCAGCAGACGGATCACGCAGTACCCCACCACCAACGCGGACATCACGTCGGCGGGCCCCGCGCCGTCCCCCGTCGACGGCAGCGCCAGCAGGGCGACCACCGCCACCAGCGGCAGCACCGGACCGAGCGAGGCGGCCCGGAGCGGGCGGGGTACGAGGACGTGGACCACCTGTCGTCAGCTCCCCGTCGGACGGACCAGCGTGGACGCGGTGCGCAGCAGGATGCAGACGTCCTGCCACAGCGACCAGTCGTCGATGTAGGCGTTGTCGAACCGGCAGCGGTCCTCGATGGAGGTGTCGCCCCGCAGCCCGTGGATCTGCGCCAGCCCGGTGATGCCGGTACGCATCCGGTGCCGGGCCGCGTAACCGGGATAGGTCTGGCTGAACTGGGCCACGAAGAAGGGCCGTTCGGGGCGCGGGCCGACGAGGCTCATGTCGCCGCGCAGCACGTTCCACAACTGGAGCAGCTCGTCCAGCGAGGTCCGCCGCAGCATCCGGCAGAACCAGCGCATCTCGTTCTCGTTGGCCACGCTCCACCGCGTCGCCGACTCGTGCTCGTCGACCGGGCGATGGGTACGGAACTTCAGCAGCGTGAACGGCTTGCCGTCCCGGCCGATGCGCTCCTGCCGGAACACCACGCCCGGTCCGTCCGCGAGCCGCAGCGTCACCGCGCACACCAGCAGCAGCGGGCTGACCAGCAGCAACAGCGTCCCCGACACCAGGACGTCCAGCAGCCGCTTGCCGAAGCCGCCCCCGCGCTCCGGGGCGAAGTCCAGCCGCCGGCAGGAGAACCCGGCCAGCCGCTCCCGCACCGGGTACGGCGCCGCGTCGGCGTCGACCTCCCACACCACGCACCCCGACGCGGCCAGCGACCGCAGCAGCGGCCCCTGTTCGGCCCGTACCGACGGATGGACGGCGAGCACCGCGCGCACCCCGTTCTGGATGACCGCGCGCTCGACCTCCTCGTCCGTGCGCAGCACCGGCAGGCCCTCGCCGCCGTCCGCCTGCCCGGCGACGATCCCCACCGGCCGCACCCCGCACCGCCGGTGGCGCAGCACGGCGGCGGCCACGCGCTGCGCGGTCGCCGGGGGACCGATGACGAGCGCGGCGCGCGGGTGCCGCAGCAACGCCGCACGCCGCCGCCCGTGCACCGCCGCACGCAGCACACAGCCCGCCGCCACCTGAGCCGCGAGCCCCGCCAGCACGGTGCCGGCGGACAGCGCCTGCTCCGGCCGGTACGCCGCCCACAGCGCCGCGACGGACGCCCAGACGACCGCCGTACGCGCGCACACGGCGGGCAGTTCGTCCAGCAGCCCCGGCAGGGACGGCGGTCCGCCGCGCGGACGCAGCAGCAGCGACGCCGCGACCAGCAGCGCGACGAGCGCGGGGTGCGGTCGCGCGGCGGCGAGGAGACCCGCGGCGAGCACGGCGGCGGCGCCGTCCGCGAGGAACAGCGGGACAGGGGAGACGGGCCGTGCGGGCGGCCGCGGGGCGGGCGGCCGGTAGCCGTGGTCGGAGCCGCGCGGCGGCACGACGGAGACAGGCGGGGATCCGTGCTCCCGCGGCGGTACGCCGGGGGAGGGCACGGTGCGTTCGGCGGTCACGAGTGGATGGACTCCCTGTGCTCGAAGGGCTCGACGCGCTGTGTCGTCCGGTCGGCCTCGGCGCCCCCGGCCACCCCGTACGGGCGCTCCCATGCCGCGGCGGGCCGGGCGCCGAGGAGATCGCGGTAGACGTCGGCGACCGCCCTCGCGGTGTGCCGCACGTCGTGGAGGGACAGCACATGACGGCGCCCCCGGTCGCCGAGGGAGGTGCGCAGCGGCGGGTCGAGCAGCAGCGCGCCGACCGCTTCCGCCAGGGCTCCCGGGTCCTCCGGCGGCACCACGCACGGGGCGGCGAAGGAGCGCGGAAGGCTCTCGCGGGCGCCGTCGACGTCCGTGACCACCACGGGCCGCCCGCAGGCCATCGCCTCCAGCGGGGCCAGCGCCATGCCCTCCCAGCGGGACGGCAGGACGACGAGGTCGGCGGCCTGGTACCAGGGGGAGGCGTCCGCGACGGCCCCCGCGAACAGCACCGACTCGGGGGCGGCCGCGCGCAGCCGCTCCCGGTCCGGGCCGTCGCCCACCAGGACGAGACGGGCGTCGGGCACCTGGCGCAGCACGGCGTTCCAGGCGCGCAGCAGGACGTCCTGCCCCTTCTGCCGGCACAGCCGCCCCACGCACACGGCGAGCGGCGCCCGCCCGCCCAGCCCGGCCAACGGCGCGAGCCCGGCCCGTACGGCGGTCGCCGGGGCCGGGCGGAAGCGCTCGGGGTCGATGCCGTTGGGGATGACGGCCCACCGGCCGGTGATCCCGGCGCGCACACCGGTGGCGCGTTCCGCGTCGCTCACGCACACCACCCGCGAGGCCCAGCGGGCCGCCCACCGCTCCCAGCGCAGGGCCAGGGCGGCGGTGGGGCCGTCCACCGCCTCGAACGACCAGGCGTGCGGCTGGAACACGGTGGGGATGCGCCCGCGCACCGCGAGCCGCCCGGCGAGCCCTGCCTTCGCCGAGTGCGCGTGCAGCAGATCGGGGCGCACGTCGTCGAGCAGCCGGGCCAGGTGCCGCACCTCCCGCGCGAGCGAGGGCCCCGGCGACCGGGTCGCCTGCCAGTGCCGCACCCGCGCGCCCAGTGACCGCAGGTGGCCGCTGAGCGCGCTGTCGGGGCAGATCGCGGTGACGTCGAGACCGTCCGCCACCTGGGCCCGGACCAGGTCCGTCACGACCCGGGCGACCCCGCCCTCCACGGGCTGGGTGAGGTGCAGGACCCGGGGTCGGCGTCCGGGCACTGACAGGTCCGTGAGTACGGTTTCCTCACAGACGCAGGTGGGCGGGACGGAGGACGGCGCACTCACCGGCGGGCGTCGACAGCGGCGAAGAGCACGCCCGCCCACGCGGCGTCACGCTGGGACGTGAGCCGGAAGGTGGCCCGGTCACCGGCGTTCGGCAGACCCTCTCCGAGGGCGAACACGTCCGAGTCGTAGCCGAGGGTGTTGGTGTACGCCGGCACCCGCGCGGGTGCCGTGCCCCGGGGGTCGGAGACGGTGGAGTTCAGCACGTCGTCGACCGGGTTGGCGCCGTCGCCGAACGCCGTGGTGGTGTCGCCCGAGGTGAGGACGAGGGAGTCGCCGGTGGTGCCGCGGTCGCCGTTGTACGCGACCATGCCCACCCGGCCACCGGCGCCGGCCGGGAACGGCATGTTCCCCAGCGGGAACGCGGCGCCCTCGCGGGAGCCCAGCGGCGCGAACCCGTCCCAGATGCTGAGGTGCCGCAGCGGCTCCGCCGCGTTCTCGTACGCCACCACCAGCGTCCAGCCGCCCCAGGCGCCGGCCGCGGACCTGCCGCCGGCCACGTTGAGCTGCGCGACCGTGTAGAGGCCCGGCTCGCTGTCCCGGACCAGCCGGGTCACGTCCGCGGAGGCCTGGAAGGCATCCGCGCCGTCGGCCACGCGGTGACCCACGACCGTGTCCGCGAGCACTTCCTTGTAGTCGCCGCCGGGCTCGGCGACCAGCACCCGCTCGTTGTCCGCGGCCGGCTTCTGCTCACCGACGAGCAGGTTGCCGCCCCAGTACAGGCGGGCGTACGTCACCCGGGAGCCGGCGGGCAGCCGGATCTCCGCGCGGGAGGAGTTGTAGGTGTTCGGGTCCTTGTCGACGTCGATGTAGCTCATGTCGAAGTCGCCGTTCACCGCGTGCGCGCCGCCCTGGACGTCGCGGCACGAGGACGCCTGCGGACGGCAGGTGGCGGAGGAGTTGGCCGCGCGCACGATGTTGCCGTGCTGGAGGGCCCGGTAGCGCTCGCCGAAGGCGACGCCCTCGGCCTCCGGCGCGGGCGCGAGCGGCGCGGAGACCGCGGGGCCGCAGGGCGCCCAGAGCGCGGCGCAGGCGAGGACGCCCACCGTGGCATGGCGAAGCAGCTGACCCAGGGATTGGCGCATGACCGTCGAGAGCCTTTCGGAACAGGTGGCGGCGGCAGGCAAGGGGAACGAGTGCGATGCGGTCCGCCCATGAGGGTGCTTCGGAGGATCGCAACTCTAGTCATCAAACGGACAAATTCGCTGAAACTCGGCTAAGGGTGGCAAGTGTGTTGGAATCGTGAAGCCAGGTGTGCACCCCGAACAGCCCGGCGCACTGCCTCACCTGCCGGAACGCGCAGGAGAGTGAAGGGCGGACCACCGAAAGGAGCACCACCGGTCGCGGGGTGCCCCGGGTCCTCTCACGGTGAGCTCAAGATCCGAAGCCCCGCGAAAGGAATCTCCATGCGCGCTCTGCCGGCACGGCGCATCGCACTCGGCGCCCTGTGCGCCGCCCTCCTGGCCGGGACCACCGGCCCTGCCGCCATGGCGGCCGACTCGCTCCCCGGTCCCGACCGGGCGGTGACGGCCGCCGCGCTGCTCGCACAGCTCGACCGGGCCGACGCGCACACGACTGAACTCGCCCCCGTCGTAGCCCTGGTGAGGGCCGTGATCGAGTCCGAGGACGGCCAGCTGCCGCCCGACCGTGCGAGGGCGCTGGGTGAGGCCGCGAGGGCCGCCGTGGCCGCGGCGGCGGACGACGACGACCCGTCGACCTCGCTCACCGTGACGACGGTGACCACCACCACGGCCACGTCCTCGACGACCCCGGCCACCACCCCGGCCCTCACACCTGCCGCAACAGTCCCGTCGACGGGCGTGCTCCTGCCGCAGGCCGGCACCACCGACCTCGTGGACGACACCCTCGACGCCGTACGGGAGGCCCTCGA
Organism: Streptomyces sp. NPDC041124; assembly: GCF_055592385.1. Lineage (NCBI taxonomy): Bacteria > Bacillati > Actinomycetota > Actinomycetes > Kitasatosporales > Streptomycetaceae > Streptomyces > Streptomyces sp. NPDC041124. The sequence goes on along the minus strand of NZ_JBVIYR010000007.1, from coordinate 185,455 downwards.
CGGCGTCCTGGACCTGCTCCTGCCCGAGACCGACGCCCTGACCACCGAGCAGGAGTCCACGGAGACGGCCCAGGAGGACTCGACCACGGCCGAGGAGGACGCCACGGAGGCCGAGGAGGACGCCATGGACGTCACGGATCAGGAGCTGGCGGCGGCCGACGACCTGTTGGACCGGCTGGACGAGCTCGTCGACGCGCTGACCGGCGCCGATCCGGAGGTGTCCATCCTTCCCGCACCCGCCGAGGCGGCCCCGTCGGCGTCCACCACCCCCGCCACGGTCCCGGCGCTCACCTCACTCCTGCTGTTGCCGGGTTCCTGAACCCCGCGCGGAGCGGTATTCAGTCCGTCAGTCTTTCTTGGATCTCATATGAGGACTTGGCAATCTTCGATGTCCCGGTTTCCGCTCCGGCCGGGAATCGTTGTGCAGGGCGACAGAAATCATCTCCGGCGCCACGCGGTGCCGAAGAAAGGAACACGATGAAGTCCCTGAAGGCTGCCGCCGTCCTCGCCGGGTCCCTGATCGCCGCCGCTGTCGCCGCGCCCGCGCACGCCGCGGACTCCACGGACCTGGCGTCCACCGGCCTCGACACCGGCCTGCGTACCGCGGTCCCCTTCGAGCTCATGCCGCTCAACGACTCGGACTCGCTCGTCGACACCGGTGAGAAGTCGCTGTTCGGCACCGCGAAGGAAGCAGCGGCCGTCGTGAACGAGGCCAAGCCGGTGCACGGCGATGTGGGGCTGCACGCCTGAACAGCCCGCCCCACGGCATTCGGCCCCCGGTTCTCCACCGGGGGCCGAGTCTTTTGCGCCGTCAGCGGGCTTCATTTTCCGTCCGTGCAAGGGAAGAGCCCCGGCGCGTGGGGCTGCCGGGGCTCTCGGTGTGATGACGACGGATGTCCGTAGCCGTAAGTCCTGCTGGCGTCAGCGGTTCACGCACACGTTGCCGACGGCCGGGTTCAGGGCGCCGATCCCGTTGACGGTGTTGCCGCACACGTTGACCGGGATGTGGATCGGGACCTGCACGACATTGCCCGACACGACGCCGGGCGAGTGGACCGCCGCACCCTCGGCGCCGGAGTGGGCCGAGGCCATGCCGGCGCCGCCGAGCACCACGGCGCCCGTGCCGAGAGCGAGGGTGGCCGCCTTCGCGATGCGAGACATCACGTTCTCCTTAACTGGTCTGGTTAACGCGGCAGCATGACGAGCGGCCGCACTCCCCGCTCAACGCGGGACACCGGTCCGAGTCACGGGGTATGTCACGGGATCACTCTTTGGTCCGCCTTTGTGGAGAAGGATGCTCACGACGCGCGCACCCATTAGTCCGTCTGATGCAAGCAAAAAACCCTCTGACCTGCATCTTCACAAGAAAAATACGCAAGTGGGCGTTTTGCGCTGCAAAAGGGTCGAGTGTCGCTTACGTTAACGCCTGTCAGTGACCGGCCCGTGACGGGCCGGGTCCACTCGAGAAACGGAGAGGTAATGCGCAAGTACCAGAAGGCCGCTGTCGTCATGGCCATGCTCGGCAGTGTCGGCTTCCTCGGTGCCGGTGTCAGCCACGCTGGTGACAAGCCCGAGTTCGAGCTGAACAACAAGCAGGCCACGCAGTGCAGCCAGGACAACTCGACCAAGGGCCTGGTCAACGTCTCGGACGTCAACGTGGGCATCAGCGCGCTGCTCGGCTTCACCAACAACGAGGCCAACGACGCCAACTCCGTGGCCTGCGCCACCGGCTTCAGCATCGGCGGCAACCACTGATCACTGTCAAGTGATCCGGGTGGGCCTCGGGGCTCGGAGCCGCATGCCCGGGACCCGGGCCCGCCCGGCTGAAGCGGCCGGTCCGACCGGTCCGGACGTTGTGAAACGGCTTCGCCGCTCAGCGGCGGGGCGACTGTCAAGGGAACAGGTGGATGTTCAAGTCGAAGAAGGCCGCAGCGGTGGCGGGAGTCCTGGGCGGCTTCGCCCTGATCGGTTTCGGGTCCGTCCAGGCCGTCGGTGCCGAGGGTCCGGGTGACTGCGTCAAGGACGGCAAGGGCTCCATCCGCTGCGAGCAGGTGAGGCACTATCAGCTCCCGGCCGACCGGAACGGGAAAGTTCGCGTCGTCAACGATTCGACTCTGGCCTGCTCCAGTTCGGCGCCCCGGCTCTCCTGCGTGAACAGTGTCGAGGGCTGACGGGAAGACCCGACATCTCCACCGGCACAGCATGGTGAACCTTTCCAGGAATAAGGCGCGAAACGGCGTTTCACCTAACAACTGCCGCAAAACGTCGCCTAGATTTGCGACTGTCAGTGATGCGGTCACTGCAGACCGTGTCGAAATGAAGGAGAAGTAATGCGCAAGTACCAGAAGGCCGCTGTCGTGATGGCCATGCTCGGCAGTGTCGGCTTCCTCGGTGCCGGTGTCAGCCACGCCGGAGACGAGCCGGAGGCGGAGCTGAACAACAAGCAGAGCACCACCTGCGCCCAGGACAACTCCACCAAGGGGCTCATCAACATCGAGGACCTCAACATCGGTGTCTCCATCCTGGGCATCACCAACAACGAGGCCAACGACACCAACGCGGTGGAGTGCGCCACGGGCTTCAGCATCGGCGGCAAGTGATCACCGCTAGGTGATCTGGGCAGGTCCCGGGGCTCGAAGCAGGTGTTCGAGCCCCGGGCCTGCCGCGTTCGTTGACCGGGGCGACCGGTACAGGCAACACAACGGCTCCGTCCTTCGGTTACGGGGCCGACCGTCAAGGAAACAGGTAGATGTTCACGTCGAAGAAGATCGCAGCACTGGCGGGAACCCTGGCAGGCTTCGCCCTGATCGGCGCCGGCGCCGTCCAGGCCGTCGGCGCCGAGGACCCCAGTGGCTGCGTCAAGGACAGCAAGGGCACCGTGACCTGCGCACAGGTGAGCGAGTACGAGGTCACCTCGGACGAGTACGGAAGGATGCGCGTCGTCAATGACTCGACGCAGTCCTGTTCCGGCGGGGACGACGTGTCCTGCACGAGCAGCTTCACCGTCCCGGGCGAGAAGTCCTGACGATCCGTACGGTGGAACCTCCCGTGAGACAGGAGAGTGGCCGGAACCCGTTACCGGGTTCCGGCCACTCTCCTGTGGCGGTCATCGGCCCGGTGCGACGCCGGCGAGTTCGGCTGCCGGTGATTCCACGGGGGTGCAGTACGGCAGGCCCTCGACGGGCCGGTCGGTGCAGAAGCGGGCGATCAGGTCCGCCGACTCCTCCCTGCGCTCGACCGTCACCAGGTGATCCGCCTCCTTGACCGTGGTGAACAGCGACCCCGGCATCGTCGCGGCGAGCTCGCGGCCCATCTGCGGGGTGCACAGGGTGTCGTACTCCCCGGTGAACACGAGCGACGGCACGGCGGGGACGGGCAGCGGCCGGTAGCAGCCGTGCGTCACCAGCCGGGTGTTGTGCTCGACCGCCTTGCGTACCTCGTCCGGCGTCTGGTTCACGAACTGGCGCTGGAGCAGTCGGGCCACCGCCGCGTGCCTGCGTACTGTGCCGGCCTCCGGGTCGGACATGAACAGCCGTACCAGCCCGTCGGCGGCCTGTGCGATGTCGCCCCGCTCCAGGGTCCGCGACAGCCGCGGCACCGCCTCCTCGTAGAGCTCGGGAAGCCGGATCGCCGCGGCCGCGAAGATGATGCGGCGCACGGACTGTGGGTGGCGCTGCGCGAAGCGGAGGCCGACGACCTCACCGAAGCAGCCGCCGAACAGGTTCACCTCCGGCGCGCCGATCTCCGTCAGCATGTGCTGGACCGCGTCGGCCAGAAAGTCGATGTCGTAGCCCGCCGGGAGGAAGTCCGAACTGCCGTAACCCGGAAGGTCCACGGTGATCAGCGTGCACAGCGGCGCCAGCCACTTCTCGTGACTCTGCCAGGAGTACCGATCCTGCGACGAGCCCCCGAGCAGCAGCAGCGGAGCGGTCCTCGGGTTCCCCTGGCGGACGATCCGGCAGGTGTACGCGAACCCCCCGAAGGCGAGCCCTCGTTCCTCCACCTGTGCAGCCGGTGCTGGGGGGAGAGGCCCGGAGCGCCCCGTGCGGGGCGGGTCCTGGGCGGCGATGACGGCAGTGCGCATGAGCGGCTCCGGGAAAGGCACAACGACGAGAACCGCTCCATGATTACCAGGAATCGCCCATTTAGAGCGCAATCACTCGAACATGGGCGATCCGGTCACGATGTCATCGGTCGACGGCGTCCTGCGTCGCAGTCCGTGATCACGAGCCGTGGGGAGGTGGGGCGTTGGGCGTCGCCTTGCTCGCGAAGGTCACGGGTTCCCGCCCGCTCGCGGAGCCCGGCCCCGCGGCCTGGTGTGGTGGCCCCAGTCATGCCGGCGCACCCAAGTGCGTCTGCGCACAGCACCGTTGAAGCCGGTCCCGAGCTTGGCACCCCGGGTTCACCGCTGTTGGCTCACCGCGGTCCGCACCTCGTCCCAGGAAGGCCGGTGCCGGCCCGCCCCACCGAGTAAGGTGGCGATCTTCGGCCGGCGGAAGCCGTACGGAGTCCTCGAAGCCGGGTACATCATGAAGATCGCCGACCATCCCGCGCGCCGCCGTCTCGATGCCGCCCTGGACAACCTGTCCGTCACCTTCCGCGGCATGACCGCACATCCGGACGAGCACAACTGCGACTGCCACTGGGGCAGCCCGGAGGAGCTCTCCCTCCTGAAGACGCCGGACGTGGAACTGGAGCCGGACCTCCTGCGCCGGACCTGGCAGGCCATCGACTGGACCGATCACGCGGCCGTGCTGCGCCGCATCCTGCCGCAGTTCGCCAGGGTCCTGGTCGCCGGTCGCGCGGAGCCGCTGTTCGGACTGGAGGAGGCCGGACACTCCTTCGCCCGCGGCCGCTGGCAGCAGTGGCCCGACGAGCAAGCGGAGCCGGTACGCGCGTTCCTGCGCGCCTGGTGGGAGCAGAGCCTCACCGATCCCGAGGCGGCCGTCCCGGCACACCAGGTCTTCGCCCTGTGCGCCGAGGCGTCCGGGACGCTCGGTCCCTGGCTCGCCGACTGGGAGCAGCAGGCCGGGTACCTCAGCGACCGCCGTCTCGCCGAGGCGGTCGCGGAATGGACGTACGAGCTCCTGGGAGACGGCCTGCCGTGGAGCGTCGACTGGTACGAGCACGACGAGGAGGAGATGCGCGCCGAACTGGTCGCCTGGCTCCTCGGCCACGCCGCGGTGCGGCTCCGCGAGTCGGGCGCGGCGCCGGATCTGCGGCACCGTGTACGGCTGCTCGGACTCACCGGCGAGGACCGCTGGACGGATCCGCACTGGCCCGGCTACCGCTACTGACGGCCGCGTGCCGTCACGGCCGGGGCCTTCGGCTGATGACCCCCCTCGTGCCTTCGCCCTGGCTCATGGGCACAGGACGAAGGTACGTTCGCGGCCTCTCAGCCGACGCGGAACTCGTGGATGTCGAAGCGCCGGAGTGCTTCAGGCCTTCGGCTGGGTGAAGCGGATGCGGTTGCCGAAGGGGTCACGCAGACCGCAGTCGATGCCGTACGGACGTTCGGTGGGTTCCTCGGTGAACTCCACCCCCTTCTCGCGCAGCGTCTCGTAGGTCTTGCGGCAGTCGTCCGTGGTGAGGACCAGCCAGCCGCCCATGGCTCCCTTGGTCACCAGCTCGCGCACCTGCTCCGCGGTCTCCTCCGACATCGCCGGCGCACCCGGCTTCTCCAGAAGGATCTGCCGCTCGGGGTGACCCGGCACGCTGACCGTCAGCCAGCGCATGAAACCCATGTCGACGTCTGCGGTGATCTCCAGGCCGAGCGTGCCGACGTAGAAGTCAATGGCCTCGTCCTGGTCGAGGACGTATATCTGTGACTGCGTGATGGCGTTGAACATGACACTGACACTAACGATCAGCCAGAACGAAAACTTATCCAAATCTGCTCAGCGACCAGGCATCTTGCTGGAGGGTCAGGCATACGGTCGGGTCCACGCCATCGTGAAGCACGTCGGCACGCCCGCGGCGACTGCCTCCTTGCGGTAGGTCCGCGGCGCCCGGCCGACGATGTCGCGGAACGTGCGGCTGAAGGTGCCCGGGCTGGTGAAACCCACCTCGAAACTGATGTCCGTCACGCTGTGGTCGGTCTCCCGCAGCAGGAACATCGCCCGTTCCACACGGCGACGCTGCAGGTAGCGGTGAGGTGTCTCGCCGAACGTCGCCCGGAAGGTACGCGTGAAGTGAGCCGGTGACACATGGGCGACGCGGGCCAGGGCGGGGACGTCCAGCGGCTGCGCGTAGTCGCGGTCCATCACGTCACGCGCCCGGAGCATACGGCGATTGGTCTCTTCTGCGGCGCGGCTCACAGCGCCATCTCATCATGGCCTCCCGGACAGGCCCAGAAGGGCCGGTCCTTCGGAACCTCTACTCTCCCCGTCATGGGGCTCGACATCACCGTGATGATCGCCGACCGTTCATGGCTGGTGCAGGTTCCGCCGCGGGAGCGGCTGCCGCGGCTGAGGAACGCCTGGTACGCCGACGAGACGGGACTGTGGGACCACGAAGCGCTGACGGGCGGGGAAGGATGGGCGTGGCCGCAGGGACCGGACGGCTCATTCTTCGCCGTGTACGAGTTCCTGCACACCCTCGGCTCCTTCAAAGCGCACTTCTGGGCCGGGCAGCGGTGGGAACGCGTTCGCGGCCATGTGGACCCCTTGCTGCGAGCCGAATGGGATGCGTTGCTTCGCGGGCTCTTCTGGGACGGACCGGACGGCGAGGCCCAGCACACCGACACGGCCTTCTTCGGTGAGGACGGCTACGGCGTGCTGCTCGCACGGTCACCGGAAGGCGTGCGGGAGCTGGCCGCGACCTGGGATCGAGCACTCCCTCACCTCGACCGGATGCGAGGGCCCTTCACTGAGCATGCCGCGGTCCCCGATGGCTGGGTCCATGACTTCGACGCGTTCGTGGACCTCCTGACGCAGTGGGGGCACGTCCTGACCGCAGCAGTTCAGCGAGGGTGGTGCGTCGTGGGGCTGAGCGAGTAGTTCGCCTCGACGGAAGGCGCGGCAGTAGTCCGCCTGCGCCAGGTGTCGCATGCGCGTCGAGAGCCCTTGCCGGGGGCCTGCCGGCCGTCGAGGAGACGGGACCGCTGCCGTCAGAGGCACGAAACGCCCTGGAGAGGAGATCCCCCCTGGGGCGTTCTTGCTGGTAGCGGGTGGCGCCCCCGGCAGGACTCGAACCTGCGGCCAAGCGCTTAGAAGGCGCCTGCTCTATCCACTGAGCTACGGGGGCCGGTGTGGCGGCCTGTCGTCATGGTGCCCTCGGCGGGCGTGTTTCCGACGTTGCCGGAGACAAGGATAGGGCTCCCGCATCCTTGCCCCTGTCGCCTCGCCTCCGTGGCTCGATGTGGAGGTCAGGTGAAGCGGTCCTGATAATCGCAGGCAGGTACGAATCGTGCACGGATTTTGGCCCCTCGCGCATCGGGTGTTGTGCACTCGTTATGCCTGGACTGTGTCCGCGGCGCAGTCGCCCCTTCCGACCCCTTGTGGTCAGTCGGCACGCAGACATGCTCATATGCTTCAGAATTCCCCTAAAATTGGGCATTCTTCGCATGTGGTGACCTTGGACGTACGGCCTCAGCTGCTCGACGCACTCTCCGCCCTGCGCGACCGTGTCGCCGCCGCACGCTTCCCGCTGCCCCTGGCCGGGGCTGCCCGCGCGCGTGCCAACCGCGACGAACTCCTCGCCCAGCTCGACGACTATCTGGTGCCCCGGCTGAGAGATCCCGAAGCGCCCCTGCTGGCCGTCGTCGGAGGATCCACCGGGGCCGGGAAGTCCACCCTGGTGAACTCCCTCGTCGGCCGGCGGGTCAGCGAGGCGGGCGTACTGCGGCCGACGACACGGACACCGGTGCTTGTCTGCCATCCGGAGGATCACCACTGGTTCAGCGGAATGCGGGTGCTGCCCGACCTCACGCGCGTCTGGGTGCCCCACCACCAGGACCCGGCGGACGACCTGCTCCTGCCCGGAGAGAACCCGGCGCGCGTCCTGCGCGTCGAGACCGCCGACACCCTGCCGCCCGGCCTCGCCCTCCTCGACGCCCCCGACATCGACTCCCTGGTGTCCGACAACCGCGTCCTGGCCGCCGAACTCATCAACGCCGCGGACATCTGGATCATGGTCACCACCGCCGCCCGCTACGCCGACGCCGTCCCCTGGCACATGCTGCGCACCGCCAAGGAGTACGACGTCAGCCTCGTGACCGTGCTGGACCGGGTCCCCCACCAGGTCGTCTCCGAGGTGTCGCGGCAGTACGGCGCCCTGCTGACCAAGGCCGGACTCGGCCACGTGCCGCGCTTCACCGTGCCCGAGCTGCCCGAGTCGGCGTGGGGCGGCGGACTGCTGCCCGCCACCGCCGTGGCCGCCCTGCGCACCTGGCTCGTGCACCAGACGCTGGACCCCGCCGCGCGCCAGCACGTCATGGCCCGCACGGCCCACGGCGTCCTGGACTCCCTCAACGCGCGCCTGCCCGAACTCGCCGGAGCCGCCGCCGCCCAGTACGCCGCCGCGCTGCGGCTCACCACCGCCATCGAGGGCGCGTACGACAGCGAGCACTCGCGCGTGCGGGGCCGGCTCCAGGCCGGAGCCGTACTCGCCGGGGACGCGCTCAAGCGGTGGCGCGCCTTCCCCCTCGACTGCACACCGGGCGAACTCCTCGACACCCTGGTGGAGAGCCTCGGTGCGCTGCTGCTGTGCGCCGTCGCAGCCGCCGACGAACGCGTGGACGACGCCTGGCGGCGCGAACCCGCCGCGGACGCCCCCGAACTCGCCGCCCGCGACGGAGCTCCGGAGAGCGCCGAACACCGGATCGGACTGGCCGTACGGCGCTGGCGGCGCGAACTGGAGGAGTTCGCCGAGGACGAGGTGCGCGAACTCGACCGGGGCGTCGCACCCGATCCCGAGCTGGTCGCCGCGCTCGTCGCGACCGTGCTGCTGGGCGGCCGCCGGGCCAGGACCGCGGGGGAAGGACTCGCCGAGCGGATCGGCGCGCACGGCGCGCTGCGGCTGCGCGACCGCGGCGGGCGGCTCCTCGTCCAGCACGTGGACCGGGTCATGGGGACCGAACGCGAACGCCGGCTCGCCCCGCTCGACACGCTCGAGGTGCACGCGGAACCCCAGCCCGAACTCATCGCCGCGTTGTCCGTACTGCAGAAGGAGAGGTGACCGGTGACCGCCGTCACTGACCAGGACCACACCGAGCACCCCGAACCCCCTGAGCCCTCCGAGTACGCCGGGAGATCCGGGGGATCCGAGGGATCCGAGCACCTCGGGCGTTCCGGCCGCCACGACGAGGGGGCGCCCCGGGCGGACGCCGGCAGCCCCTGGGACGACGGGCTGATCGCGCGGCGGGTGAACGGGAGCGAGGGGGAGGAGCAGCGCCGGGTGACGGAACCGAGGGCGTCCACACCGCAGAAGGTGACCCCGCTGACCTACGGCCCGCAGCTCGGGGCGCGGCTGGAGGCGCTGCGCGAACTCGTGGGGCTCTCCCGCACCCGGGTCGACAACCGCACCCTCGCCCAGGCGGGCCGGGTCCTCGACGAGGCCGCCGCACGGCGCGGACTCTCCGGCCGGCACACCGTCGTCGCCCTCGCCGGCGCCACCGGGAGCGGCAAGTCACAGCTGTTCAACGCGCTGGCCGGGGTGCCCATCTCCGAGACCGGTGTACGGCGGCCGACCACCGCCGCGCCCATCGCGTGCAGCTGGAGCGACGGCGCGGCCGGCCTCATCGAACGCCTCGGCATCCCGCCCCGGCTCCGACGGCGCCCCTTCCCGGCGACGGCGGACGCGGACGACCGGCTGCGCGGGCTCGTCCTGGTCGACCTGCCCGACCACGACTCGGCGGCCGTGCAGCACCGGGAGCAGGTCGACCGCGTGCTGGGGCTGGTCGACGCGGTCATCTGGGTCGTCGACCCGGAGAAGTACGCCGACGCCATGCTCCACGAGCGCTACCTGCGGCCCATGGCGGCCCACGCGGAGGTCATGTTCGTCGTCCTCAACCAGATCGACCGGCTGCCCGGGGAGGCCGCCGAGCAGGTCCTGGACGACCTGCGGCGCCTCCTCGACGAGGACGGCATCGCCCTCGGCGAGTACGGCGAACCCGGCACGTCGGTGCTCGCCCTGTCCGCGCTCACCGGTGAGGGGGTCGGCGATCTGCGGGAGGCGCTCGGCCGGTTCGTCGCCGAACGCGGGGCCCCGGCCCGCCGGATCTCCGCGGACGTGGACATCGCGGCGGCCCGGCTGTGGCCCGTGTACGCGACCCGTCGCCGCACCGGGCTGAGCGAGGAGGCGCGCGAGGAGTTCTCCGACCGGCTCGCGGACGCGGTGGGTGCCACCGCGGCGGGCGAGGCGGCCGAACGCGCCTGGCTGCGCAACGCCAACCGTGCCTGCGGCACGCCCTGGCTGCGGCTGTGGCGCTGGTGCCAGGAACGGGGCGAGCCGACCACCGGCCGGGCCACCCTGCGCGGGCAGCCCGACGAAGAGGTCACCGCCCGGCAGCGTGTGGAGCAGGCGGTGCGCACGGTCGCCGACCGGGCCTCGGCCGGACTGCCGGCGCCGTGGGCGCAGGCGGTGCGGGAGGCGGCCGTACGCGGATCCCAGGGACTGCCCGAGGCGCTGGACGAGCTCGCCGTTCGCGCCGGACTGCCCCCGGGGAGGCCGCCGCGGCCCGGATGGTGGCCGGTGGCCGTGCTCGCCCAGGTGTCGATGACGGCCCTTCAGTTCGTGGGCGGACTGTGGCTGCTGGCACAGATCGTCGGGGTCATGGCGCCGAACCTGGGGGTGCCGGTGCTGCTGATGGTGATCGGTATCGTCGGCGGGCCGCTCATCGAGTGGAGCTGCCGCCTGGCCGCCCGGGGGCCCGCCCGGCGGTACGGCCTGGAGGCGGAGAGACGCCTGCGGGAGGCGGCCGCGGGCTGTGGACGGGCCCGCGTCCTGGACCCGGTGGCGGCGGAACTCCTGCGCTACCGGGAGGTACGCGAGCAGTACGGGCGGGTCACCGGGACGGTGGCCCGGACGGGCTGAGGCATTCTCCGGGCGGGTGTCGGGGCCGAGCCGAATTCTCCGGCCGGTGGATCCGGCTCGACCGCGTCCACCAGCCGGTGGCGCGCAGTCCCTCCTGTGGGTGACGGAGATGTCCACAGGCCGGAGGTCGTCCACAGCGCTCGGCGGGCCCGGCCCGACGGCGGCAGTCTGGTTGCACGGCGATCGCGGCACGGTCCGCGGCCGCCGCGCCAGACGGCAGCCGTACGGGACGGGCCCGTACGCGTATCCGCCCGGCGCCGGTGTGACGGCCGGCGGACGCGGGCGAGGGAAGGCGGACGCGATGAACGAGACGATGGTGTGCGTGGTCGGGAACGTGGCGACACGGCCGGTGTACCGGGAGACGGCCTCCGGCCCGGCGGCCAGGTTCCGGGTGGCGGTCACCTCCCGGTACTGGGACCGGGAGAAGGGCGCCTGGGCGGACGGACACACCAACTTCTTCACGGTCTGGGCCAACCGCCAGCTCGCCACGAACGCCGCGGCGTCCCTGTCGGTGGGCGAGCCGGTGATCGTCCAGGGCCGGCTGAAGGTGCGCACGGAGACGCGGGAGGGGCAGCAGGGTTGGATGTCGGCGGACATCGACGCGGTGGCGATCGGCCACGACCTCGCCCGGGGCACCACCGCCTTCCGCCGCGTGCCGCGCCCGGAACAGCCGACCCCGACGGAGCGACCCGAGCCCAACTGGGAAAGCTCACAGCAGACTTCGCAGCCGACTGGGACGACCTCGCAACAACCTCCCCCGCGGCAGGCTGTCATGACGTGACGTCAGTCGGGCGAACCGAGTCTTATCGACGGATGCGCACCCAAACCAGCCCGGGTGACATGTCGACAAGCCCACCCGTGAGGGCTCCGGCGATAACGATTCCGAGTCGGATCCCTCCTCCGGCGTGATCACCGGCAAGCGCTGTCCGTCGTCTCCTTAGGATGCCGGGACGGCTCCGGGTGCTCACGGGGCCGGTGATTCTGCTGGTGGGACCGTCCCCCCGCGCCGATGGGGTCCCGCTCGGAAGGGAATTAGGTGTCTGTTTCGTTCTCCGCGTGGACCTCGCGCGGACGTGGGTCGGCCCGCCTCGCCGCGGGAACGCTGGTGTCCGGACTGGTCGCCGCCACCGTGCTGGCCGGTGCCGGAACGGCGACCGCCGACGCCGGCGGAACAGCACCGGGACACAGCGGAGCCGCGGCGACCATAGGCGGGCTCAAGACGTACGGCGCCGCCGTCATACGCGGCGCCTCCGGCGACACGCAGGTGTCGGCGGGGCTGTTCGAGATGTCCGTCGAGGGCGGCGGCACGCTGCACACGTACTGCGTCGACGTCCACACCCCGACCCAGAAGGACGCCAAGTACCACGAGACCGCCTGGAGCGGCACGTCGCTGGGCGTCAACGAGGACGCCGGCAGGATCCGCTGGATCCTGCGGAACTCCTACCCGCAGGTGAACGACCTCGCCGCGCTGGCGAAGAAGGCCGGTATCCGGGGCCAGCTCACCGAGCAGGACGCCGCGGCCGGCACCCAGGTGGCCATCTGGCGGTACTCCGACGACGTGGACGTGGACGCCGTCGACCCCCAGGCCGAGCAGCTCGCCGACTACCTCCAGAAGAAGGCCCGCGACCAGCAGGAGCCCAAGGCGTCCCTGATCCTCGACCCGCCGGCCGTCTCCGGCCGTCCGGGCGAGCGGATCGGCCCGGTGACGGTCCGCACCGACGCCCGCAGCGTGACCGTCTCCCCGCCGGCGGACGCGGCCACGAGCGGCGTGCGGATCGTGGACGTGAACGGCGAGCCGGTCACCACCGCCACCGACGGCGGCCGGATCTTCTTCGAGGTGCCCGAGGACGAGGCGGCGGGCAGTGTCGCGCTGACCGTCCAGGCCTCCACGACGGTGCCGGTCGGCCGCGCCTTCGTCTCCGAGAGCCGCAGCCAGACACAGATCCTGGCCGGCTCCAGCGAGTCGACCGTCTCCGCGACCGCGAGCGCCACCTGGTCCGAGGGCGGCGCCACACCCGCCGTGTCGGCCCGCGAGAACTGCGCCAAGGGCGGCGTCGACCTCACCGTCACCCACCGGGGCGATGCCCCCTTCACCTTCTCCCTGGCCGGTACGGAGCACACCGTCGCCGCGGGCAAGTCCGCGACGGTGACGGTGCCGCTCAACGAGGACCAGCCGTACGACTTCACGCTCGAGGGGCCGCCCGGCTTCGAACAGCGCTTCACCGGCATGCTCGACTGCCGCACCCGCGCCGCCGAGGCGGGCACCACCACCCAGACCCTCACGGCCCCCGGCCCCAGCCCCTACGCGGGCGCCCCCTCCGACACCGACCTCGCCGCGACCGGCGCCTCCAGCGCCACCCCCTGGATCACCGGCACCGCGATAGCCCTGGTCGTCCTCGGCGGAGCCGGCCTGGTCATCACCCGCCAGCGACAGACCCCGTCCGGCGACTGACCCCACTGGGACCGGCCCCTCGGGCTCCCGCCCGAGGGGGCCGGCCCCTCGGGCTCCCGCCCGAGGGGGCCGGCCCCTCGGGCTCCCGCCCGAGGGGGCCGGCCCCTCGGGCGGTCACGGATTCACTCGCCGGCAGGCCTCTCCGCGCCGGCGGCAGGGGTCCCCACGCCGGCGGTCCAGGCCGCTGGAAACAAGGGTTCAGAGAGGTGGAAGGGATTACTTCTCACCCATATATTCCCTTATTAGCTTAATGTCTCGCTTGTCTTTTTCTCGATTTGAGCGCATCTTCCACTCCAGGACTCGCGGGAGTGGGCAAAAGGGAATGCCTTCCATCATTTCTGCTGAATCGATCAATTCGTCAGCATCTTGTGCACCCGGCAGCCATCGATCAAAGATTTCGAGATCGCCGCCGAAGAGCACCACCATCAGACCGTGGCCTGACGGAGGCACTGTGGCGTCGGCCATACTCAAAGCGATTTTCCACGCGTCCGCTCGTGCCACGATGTCGAGATCACTCACGTCCTGCCTGAGTCCGTGCGCAAGCAAGGGGCCGCTTCCTGCTACGACGTAGTCGTCGGTGGGCAGATGAAGGGTGAGCAGCTCGCGGATGAAGGGATGCTGCCGGAGTCTCAAAGAACCTCCTAGAGGACAGGCAGTCCCACTGCCGCACGTGCGGCCACACTCATGGCCAATGCTGCGATGACGCTCGCCAGCGTACCGCTGAGGAAGTACTTGGACGCATGATTCACATGATCGACCGGGGCGCGCGCCAGCGCTTTGGCCGCCAACACCAGAGCGGCGGCCTCGGGCTGACCAGCGGCTAGGAAGGCGAACAACAGCCCACGCTCAATGAGGCCGATGCTCCGGCCACCGCTACGAATCAAGGCCAGGGCGGCATCCCTGTTCGACCCGTTGGGCAGCCTGTAGACTTCTTCCACCACAGGGTCGGTCACCGCTTTGACCAGGGCTCCCCCGCCGAAGACGGCGATGAGCAGGGCGGAGAGCATCACGGCCAGCGTGTCGTTTCGTAGCAACTGCTCGACGAACTCCGAGGCTGTCGTCCACGCCGTCCACACGCCGGCGAGCGCCGCGAGCATGACCGTCAGAGCACCTAGTCGCCTAGTGGTACTCACTCCCGTGATCAGAGGGCTCGTGATCGAGAATCCGAGAGACGGCGTCGACGAAGACCGGTAAAGCATGATGCAGCCCAGTGCTAACAGCACTGCTGTTGCTAACGCACTCCACGACCTACGCGCGTCGGCGTACGGGGCAATGGCGTAGGCGCCGTACACGAGCGTAAGCAAGACCGTCAGCCCGGGCCGAGCTGTGAACCACTTACGCTCCCAGGACACGACCAAGGGTGCTGCCAGGCCGAAGAAGACCCGCGCTGCTTCCAAGGTTCCCCCCAAAAACCTGGCACAAGGCGCTTTCGTTCGCGATGTGATCCTAGCTGAAACCAGGCACGGGGCGGGGTAGTTGAGGGCCGGACATGCTGTTCGCCGAACGGCCCCCGACCAGACATTCCCACGGTGGCATCGCTGCCGCGACGGTTCTCAGGACTCTTGGCTTGCCGCACCGTCGCCCAGCCCAGGAGGCAGGTGAGCCCTCACCAGGCCGACGGCCTCCTCGGCCGTTGCCCCCTCTCCGAGGCGGGTGCCGTAACTGGACGCGTAGACGCTGTACGGCGGCTCACCCAGCACGATGAACGGCAGATCATCAACCGGAGGCTCGTGCCACGGGGGAGCGTCGCGGATGAACTTGAGTGTGCCGTGGGTGTGAAAGGGAAAGAGCCCGCGCAGCGCAGGCTCGGCGTATGCGGCAGCCGCGATGGGTGGCAACGTGTCGTCGAACCAGCCTCGGGTACCTGGTCGACGCTCCAGGAGCCATGTCCACGCAGTCTCAACATCAGGGGCCTCGGACATGGTCATACGATCATGCAACCGACAGACGGCAGGCAAGATCTCCGCAGGAGACCTGCGGCACCCGTCTACGAAAGCCCAGGTCAAAGGCCCCGGACCAGACGGGTTTCCCCCCAGGGGTGGCGGTCGGGCAAGATGGGGTGTATCTGCCCACTGCCAGATTTCAAGCTGCCGGACGGTTTCTCTTGGCTGAGTACATTTACACCATGCGCAAGGCGCGCAAAGCGCACGGCGACAAGGTGATCCTCGATGACGTCACCCTGAGCTTCCTGCCCGGGGCGAAGATCGGCGTCGTCGGTCCGAACGGCGCTGGTAAGTCGACGGTCCTGAAGATCATGGCGGGGCTGGAGCAGCCGTCGAACGGTGACGCCTTCCTCACGCCCGGTTACACGGTGGGCATCCTGCTGCAGGAGCCCCCGCTGAACGAGGACAAGACCGTCCTGGAGAACGTCCAGGAGGGTGTCGCCGAGGTCAAGGGCAAGCTCGACCGGTTCAACGAGATCGCCGAGCAGATGGCGACCGAGTACACCGACGAGCTCATGGACGAGATGGGCAAGCTGCAGGAGCAGCTCGACCACGCGAACGCCTGGGACCTCGACGCCCAGCTCGAGCAGGCCATGGACGCCCTGGGCTGCCCGCCCGGCGACTGGCCGGTCGCCAACCTCTCCGGTGGCGAGAAGCGCCGGGTGGCGCTGTGCAAGCTGCTGCTGGAGGCCCCCGACCTGCTGCTGCTCGACGAGCCCACCAACCACCTGGACGCCGAGTCGGTGAACTGGCTGGAGCAGCACCTCGCCAAGTACGAGGGCACCGTCGTCGCCGTCACCCACGACCGGTACTTCCTGGACAATGTCGCCGGGTGGATCTGCGAGGTCGACCGCGGCCGGCTGCACGGCTACGAGGGCAACTACTCCAAGTACCTGGAGACCAAGGCCACCCGCCTCAAGGTCGAGGGCGCCAAGGACGCCAAGCGGCAGAAGCGCCTCAAGGACGAACTCGAATGGGTGCGCTCCAACGCCAAGGGGCGGCAGGCCAAGTCCAAGGCGCGTCTGGCCCGGTACGAGGAGATGGCCGCCGAGGCCGACAAGATGCGGAAGCTGGACTTCGAGGAGATCCAGATCCCGCCGGGCCCGCGTCTGGGCAGCGTGGTCGTCGAGGTCAACAACCTGACCAAGGGCTTCGGGGACAAGCTCCTCATCGACGACCTCAGCTTCACGCTGCCGCGCAACGGCATCGTCGGCATCATCGGTCCCAACGGCGCGGGCAAGACCACGCTGTTCAAGATGATCCAGGGGATCGAGGAGCCGGACTCCGGCTCCATCAAGGTCGGCGAGACCGTCAAGATCTCCTACGTCGACCAGAGCCGCGAGAACATCGACCCGAAGAAGACCCTGTGGGCGGTCGTCTCCGACGAGCTCGACTACATCAACGTCGGCCAGGTCGAGATGCCCTCGCGGGCGTACGTCTCCGCGTTCGGGTTCAAGGGCCCGGACCAGCAGAAGCCGGCCGGGGTGCTCTCCGGCGGTGAGCGCAACCGGCTGAACCTCGCGCTCACCCTCAAGCAGGGCGGCAACCTGCTGCTCCTCGACGAGCCGACCAACGACCTCGACGTCGAGACCCTCTCCAGCCTGGAGAACGCGCTGCTGGAGTTCCCCGGCTGCGCCGTGGTCGTCTCCCACGACCGGTGGTTCCTGGACCGCGTCGCCACGCACATCCTCGCCTACGAGGGTGACTCCAAGTGGTTCTGGTTCGAGGGCAACTTCGAGTCGTACGAGAAGAACAAGGTCGACCGGCTCGGCCCGGACGCGGCCCGCCCGCACCGTGCCACCTACAAGAAGCTGACCCGGGGCTGATCTCTTGCGGCACATCTACCGCTGCCCGCTGCGCTGGGCGGACATGGACGCGTACGGCCACGTCAACAACGTGGTGTTCCTCCGCTACCTGGAGGAAGCCCGCATCGACTTCCTGTTCCGCCCGGAGAAGGACTTCCAGCAGGGGTCCGTGGTGGCGCGCCACGAGATCGACTACAAGCGGCAGCTCGTCCACCGGCACCACCCGGTCGACATCGAGCTGTGGGTCACCGAGATCAGGGCGGCGTCCTTCACCCTCACCTACGAGGTGAAGGACGACGACCTCGTCTACGTCCGCGCGTCGACGGTGATCGTGCCGTTCGACTTCGAGGCGCAGCGTCCGCGCCGGCTCACCGGTGAGGAGCGCGCGTTCCTCCAGGAGTACACGGACGACCCCGCCGGCGAAGAGGAGGAGGCCGTCGCCGCATGACGGTGCTCCACCTCGCCGACGAGGGGGAGGCCGCGGATCTCGCGGCCTTCCTCTCCCGGCTGCTGCGCTACGACCGTGCGGCCGCCGTCCGACTGCAGGCGGCCGGCACGGCGCTGGCCGTCTTCGGGCGGCCGCCCTCCTTCGAGGTGCTCACCATCCGCGCCGTACGGCTCGCGAAGCCGTACGAGAAGGGGCTCGACGTCTCGCTGGACGTGACCGTGTCCGCGGGTGAACTGCTGGAGTCCGTCGACGAGTCGGCCGCCACGGCCGCCGTCCCGGGCGCGGTGACCGGACCGCCGTGGGCCGGTGTGCTTCCGCCGCGCGGCGGCTGGCGGGCCGAGCCCGGACTGCCGGCGCCCGAGCGGCTGCGGGAACTCGTCGCCGCGTCGGTCGCGGAATTCCGGTCCCGTACGGAAGGGTTGGAGCCCCAGGCGCGTACGCGGGCCGAACTCGACCGCGTCGGGCGGGAGATATGGTCCCGTACGGTCGCGGGGACCGGGCTTCCGGTGCGGGCGGTGCACGCCGCCCAGTCACTGGGGTTCCTGCGCGGAACGGAACAGGGGCTGTTCTCCTCGGGGAGCTGGCTCCGGCTGCGCACCCCCTACGGGTCGGTCGCGGTGCGGCGGGCGGGGGTCGGCGCGCTGGGTCTCAGCGTGCGCTAGCTCCAGGTCCCTCGCCCGCTCTCATCTCCCCGCCTGCCCGTCTTCCTTCGTCCGCTCGTCTTCCTTCGCCCACGCCCGTACGTCCGGTCACTCCCGTTCGCTGTCGTCCGGGCGGACGGCGATGTGGTCCGGTTCCAGTTCCAGTGCCACCCGGTCGCGCATGCCGAGGGCGCGCGTGTACTCGGCGGGCAGCTGGAGGCGGCCCGCGCGGTCCAGCATCGCGTACTCGCGGGCGACGACCTTCTCGTCACCGGTGGCGGCGTCCACCTCGCTGCGGCGCAGCACCTCGGTGGAGGTGCGTCCGTCACGGATGGCGACCGTGCGCCGCACCTCGCCCGCCACCGCCTGGTCGTGGGTGACGATCACGATGGTCGTGCCCAGCTGTTCGTTCGCGGTGCGGAACGCGGCGAAGATCTGTTCCGCGGTGTGGGAGTCGAGTTCGCCGGTGGGCTCGTCCGCGAGCAGCACCGACGGGCCGCCCGCGAGCGCCACGGCGATGGCGACGCGCTGCTGCTGCCCCCCGGACATCTCGTGCGGGCGCCGGTCCCGGCAGTCGGTGACTCCCAGCAACTCCAGCAGTTCCAGGACCCGTTCCGCGCGGGCCCGGCGTGCGACGCGGGACCGGCGGCCGGCCAGCTGCATCGGCAGGGCGACGTTCTGCGCCGAGGTGAGGTACGGCAGCAGGTTGCGGGACGTCTGCTGCCAGACGAAGCCGACGACCTCACGCCGGTACGCCAGACGGGCCTTCGCGGTCATGGCGAGCAGGTCGCGGCCCGCCACGCGGGCCGCCCCGGCCGTCGGGGTGTCCAGACCGGCCAGGATGTTCATCAGGGTGGACTTGCCGCTGCCGGACGCCCCCACCAGCGCCATCAACTCGCCTTCGCGCACCAGCAGGTCGAGCCCCTGGAGTGCCTGTACCTCGATGCCGTCCGCGGTGAAGACACGGACCAGCCGGTCACAGGTGATGAGCGCGTCATGCCCGTACGCCGGGCGGTCACGGTCGGCCGTGACACGGCCGGCGAGGTCGGCCAGGGTCGGGTTCGAGGTCATCGGGGCCCTCCAGCGGTGAGTTGTCGTCGCGGCGGGACAGCGGACGGCGGAAGGGTCACCGGGCATCGCCCGCCCGCAGTTCCCGCACCGACCCCCTGCGCCCCGACCACCAGGCCTGCGCCGCCGCGATGCCGACGGCCAGGGCGAGCACGGCCAGCGCCGGCAGCAGCAGCGACACCGGGTCGGTGCGCAGTACCGCCCGCCCCGCCGGGGACGAGGAGGCGGAGACGGCGATGGTCGTCAGGTCGACGCCGGGTGACAGCAGCCGGATGGCCGCCCAGGCGGTGACGATGCCGCCGGCAGCCGCGAGCAGCGCCTGCGGCAGGGACTCCAGCACGAGCAGCCGACGGCCCTGGGCCCGGGTGAGTCCCATGGTGCGCAGCCTTGCCAGCAGCGCCGCGCGTTCGGGAGCGGCGCGCAGCAGGGTCAGCAGCAGGGCGAGGACGGCGTATCCGGTGCCGGCCGCCACGGCTGCCGCGTAGACGCGCTCGGCGCCGGACTGGAGTGGGGAGTCGGAGTACCGGGCGTGCTCCTCCGCACGGAGGTGGACCCGCGCGGCGCTGCCCGCCGCCTCGCGCAGCGCGCTCGGGTCCGGGCGGTCGCCGGTCACCAGCAGCGCGGTCGGCCGGGCGGAACCCCCGGGGATCCGGGAGCGGTCCACGACGAGGAACTCCTGCCCGGTGACCGCCGGGGTCCGCTCCCGCACCTCCACGATCCGTACGGAGATGAAGCCGCCGTTGCCGAGCCCCATCCGGAACGGGCGGGTTCCGTAGCGGTCGGCGACCTCGGGGGAGGCCAGGGCGGGCAGCGCGTCGGCGTCCGCGGGCGCCTTCAGCAGGTCCGCGTCGAACGCGCCGATGTCCGTGTGCCGGGCGAGGGCCGCGTAACCGGCGGGGTCGACGGCCGCCACCGGGACCGCCAGCCTGCTGTCCCGCGGCTGGGCGTAGAGGGCGACGGCCACGGCGGTGACGTCCTGGACGCCGGGTGCGCGCCGGACCCGCTCGGTCAGGCCGGACGGCAGATCCGGCGCCCCCTCCAGGCGGGCGTCCGCGCCGATGGCGAGCACGGCCGCGCGGTCCCGGGCGTCGGCTACACCGGTGAGGACGGAACCGCCGAACGCGGCGGTGGTCAGCGCGGTCAGCAGGGCGAGCAGCGGCAGTACCGCGGAGCCGGACACACGGGCCGCGCGGGCCAGCGACAGCGGGCCGACCACGCCCCGCAGCCGCCCGGCCGGACGGGCCAGGCCGCGCAGCGGCAGCGGGTACAGGCGCACCAGCAGCAGTGCGGCGATCATCCCCACCAGCACCGGGGCCAGCGACACCAGCGCGTCCCCGGACGCCCCCTCGCCCTCCGCCGTGCCGCGGGTGCGCAGCGCCACGACCGCGCCCACCGCCACGGTGACCAGGGTGAGTTCGGCGACCGTACGACGCCGCGACGGGCGGGCCGCGGCGATGTCCTCGCGGGCGGCGTGGACGCGTACCGTACGGTGCGCCGCGACGGCCCGCAGCGGCAGCGCCGCACAGGCGAGGAGGGCGACGGCACCCGCGGCGGCCACCGCGTACGACGTGCGGCCCCCGGGAACCAGGAGCAGGGCGGCGACCGGACCCAGTGCGGCGGCGGGTACGGCGACCACCGCGGTCTCCGCCAGCAGTCGGGCGGCGAGACCGCCGAGGGAGGCGCCGCGGGCGCGCAGCAGGGTGAGTTCGGCGCGACGCCGGTCGGCGGCGAGACCGCCCGCCATGAGCAGGACGACCGCCGCGACCGTGCCGGTGCCGAAGGCGGCGACGGCGACCAGCGAGCCGATGACGGTCCGCAGTGCGCCGTACTCGCCGACCACCTCGTCGAGCGCGGTGTCCGCCTCCAGGCCGGGTGACACCGCCGTACGCGCCTGCTGGAGCAGCGGGCCCGCCTCCAGGGAGGCCAGGGCGGACGTCAGCCGCGGCAGGTCGTGACCGTGCAGCCCGGAGGCGTCGGGGACCAGGTGCCAGTACCGCTCCGGCAGGCCGGTGGCGAGGATCGCCGGGGCGGCGTCCGGGGGCAGCAGCAGCGCACCGACCCAGTAGACGCTGCGCGCGGGGTCGTCGGGGACGGTCATCAGGTGCGGGCTGCGCAGGACCGGCGCCGTCGACCAGTACGCCTCTTCGGGCGCACGCGGGTCGACGATGCCGGTGACGCGCACCATGAGCGGGCCGCGCTGCAGACCGGGCACGCGCAGCACCGAACCCACCGCGATGTTCAGCTCGCCGGCCGTCTCGGCCGTGACGGCCGCCTCGACCACCGGGGTCGCCGCGCCGGCGCCGTCCGGGGCCTTCGGCAGCCGGCCCTCCCGCAGCCGGGAGTGGCCGGCGAGGTCGTTCTGGGCGACGAGGTGGAACTGCGGGGGCAGCGCGGACGGCTGGGCCAGCTCCGCTGGCTCCCGGACCGGCACCGGGTCGGTGGTGCGTACGCCGTAGGCGGACTGGTCCCGGTCGAGGGGCAGGGACCGGCCGGGCAGTGCGAGGAGCTCGGCGCGGGGTCCGCGCACCGCGTCCCACTCCAGGTCCGCCTCCCGCGTCTCCCGCGGAAGGACGGTGTCGGCGTCGGAGGTGAAGAGCTGGACGGTGGTGCGGGAGTGCCCGGCCACCTCCATCGCCCGGTGCAGCCCCGCGTCGCCGTACCGGTCGACGGCGAGCGGCAGCGCGGCGGCCAGACACGCGGTCACCGCGACGAGCACCGCGAACGCCACCGCCGCGCCGGGCGCCGACCGCAGCCGGGTACGCACCCGGCCGGCGACGACCCGCGGCCGTCCCGTACGTCGCACGCTCACGTCGATGGCCTCCCCGGTCGCTTCGCGGCACGGCACCCGGGAGCCGGCCGGCAGGGGCGCGGCACGCAGGCCCGGCGGTTCCGGCCACGGGCGGGCTCGGAGCGGCGGTCGCCATTCCCTTGGGCGGGCTCGCTACCGCCGCCGCCGCGGCCATGGGCGGGCAGGAAGCCGTCGCCGTTGTGGTCGCTGACCGGTCCGGAGCCGCGCCGGTCGTGCGGGGGCCGGGTGGGAGTGGGGCGGGAAAGGGTGCGGCCGGTCATGTCAGTCGCCTCCCCGGTCCCGCAGGGACGTCACCGGGGCCGCCCGGCGCAGCGCCAGGACGGCCGTGATCAGGAGCGGGGCCGCGGCCACGGTGGTCAGGAGGACGGCCACCCGCAGCGGGGGCAGTTCCACCAGGACCTGCGGCACCGGGCGGGTCGCCTCCGAGGTCAGCATGATCAGGGGGATCACCGCACGTGCCAGCACCGCGCCGAGCAGCGCACCCACCGCCAGCGCCAGACCGACCAGGACGCCGTGCTCGAGGAGCACCACCCGGGCCAGCCGCCGCCGGGACGCACCGAGGGCACGCAGGACCGCGAACTCGGCGGAGCGCTCACGCAGCGACCCTGCCGCGCTCACCGCGAACCCGACCGCCGCCAGCGCCGCCGCCGCGAGGGCCGCCCCGCCGAACGCCGTACCGGGACCGGCGCCGAACGGGTCGTCGCGCAGCCCGACGGCGATCTCGTCCCGCACCACCACCCGGGACGGGTCGAGGTCCGGCCGGGCACGCAGCGCCCCGGCCACGCGCTCCGCGTCACCCGGAGCGGTCGCCAGCCACCACTCGTTCGGCGGCAGGGACTCGTGCCCGCGCGCCGCGAGCACCCGGTTGACGGACCGCAGGTCGACCAGCAGGGCGCCCCCGTCGTCCTTCCCCCCGCCCGACGGCGTGGACGGCAGCGACCGCACCGCCCGCACGATCCGCACCGGCACCGTGTCCGCGCCGATCCGCACGTCCATCCGCTGCCCGGGACGGGCGCCCGTGGAGTCGAGGTAGCGGTCCGTGGCCACGGCGGTGACCTCGGACGCCGCCGGCTGCGGGATCCGGAGGCCGATCGTGAGCGGGGAGGCCTGCCACATCAGTTCCGGGTCGAAGTAACCGGTCCCGTAGGTGATGGTCGCCGGATCGCCCGGCACCGGGCGGGGCCGGGTCGGGCTCGTGTCCTCCTCGGGGCCGGGGAGCGCCCCGTCCGCCCGGGCGGACAGCTCCCAGGTGTCCGGCAGCCGCAGGGCCCGGTCCCGGCCGCCGCCGTCCGTGGCCGTCAGCGCTCCGAGGGTGAACCGGTGGCGTTCGGCCTGCCCGGCCGGCTGCAGCGAGTCCAGCCGCAGCCCGGTCAGGGTCAGCTCACCGGGGGGCGCCTCGGCGGCGGCCGCGAGGTCGAGTACGAGGTCGTGCGGCCGGCCGTCGGGGGACAGTGTGCCGAAGGCGAACGTGTGGGGGATGCCGGTGGAGTCCTCCACGGTGGCGGTGACCTCGACCGCGGTCTCCGGGCCCGCGCCGGCCAGCCCCGCCGTCAGCGTCAGACGGTCGGTGCCCGCCGGCACGCGGACGCCCGCCGTGCCTCCCCCGGGCGGCAGCGGGGCCACCAGCGTGCGCATCGGCACCGGCGTCAGGTCGGGACGCATCAGCACCGTCCGCGCCGCGTGCGCGGTGTCCAGCGCGAGCACGGTCGCCGTCCGTCCGCCGGACAGCGGCACCGTCGTACGGGCGGCTGGAGCGGCCGCCCGCACGCCGGGGACGGCCGCGTACGCCTGAGTACGGCCGAAGCCGCCCTCGGCGGTCACTACCCGCACCCGCGCACCGGCCCGGAAGTCCGCCTGGTCGTCCTGCGAACGCTCCCACGAGGAGCCCTGGCCGATCGCCAGCATGCCCAGCGCCACGGCGAGCACCAGCAGCAGCATCGGACCGGCCCCGCGCATCGGCCTGCGGCTGAACTGCCAGCCGGCCAGCGCTCCCGGCAGCCCCCGGCCCGCCGCGGCCCGCCGCTCGGCCAGCCGCGCCGCGGGCGGCAGCAGCCGCAGGGCCAGCACCGTGCCGGCGAGCAGTGCCAGCGCCGGGGTGACCACGAGCAGCGGATCGACACCGGCGTCCTCACCGACGGCGCCGGACGGCCGGTGGCTCAGCTGCCAGTACGCCACACCGGCCACCGCCAGCAGCCCCAGGTCCGCGCCCGCGCGCACCACGCCGGGCAGCGGCCTGGCCCGGCCGGTCGGGAAGGACGAGGTCAGAGCCGGAACCGTGACGGCCAGCGCACAGCCCAGCGCCACCCCAGCCGACACCAGCCACACCGTGCCCTGCCCGGCGACGGCGGCGACGGACGCGTCCAGCCGCAGTCCGATCCGGGCCAGCGCCCCCTGCCCGGCCAGCAGCCGGGTCAGCGGGCCCGCCAGCAGCGGGGCGCAGGCCGCCGCGGGCACGGCCAGCAGCAGCGCCTCCAGCGCGGCGAGCCGGGCCACCTGGGCGCGGGAGGCGCCGCGGGCCCGCAACAGCCGTGTCTCGCCGAACCGTTCGGTGCTCAGCAGGCGGGCCACCAGCAGCAGCGCGCAGCCGGAGAGGAGGGTGAGCTGGAGGGTGATGATCAGCAGCGTCGAACGGGAGACGACCAGGGAGCGCTCGATGCGGTCCAGCACCGCGGGCAGCTCCGTCGTGGCGGTCGCGGTGCCGCCCAGGGCGTCGGCCTTCGGCAGGGCGGCGGTGCCCTCGCGGGCGGCCTCGCGCAGCGCGTCGATCCGTTCGGTGGTCACCGAGGAGAAGTCGGCCGTCGCCAGCCATCCGGACGGGCCGGTGCTGACCCGGTCGCCGGTGAACACGGAAGGGTCGGCGAGCAGTGGGCCGTATGTCGTGAAGTGGAGTTCGACGATGCCCCGGCCGCCCAGCTCGTCCAGCCGCCAGTAGGGGGCGGCCGTGTCCGCCGGGCGGTAGACGCCGGTGACGCGGATGCGCGCCGGGGGGCCGTCGAGGCGGTCGGCGAGGGTGAGGCGGGCACCCGGTTCCAGGCCGAGGGCCTTGGCGGCCCGCTCGGGGAGGGCGGCCTCGATCTCCGTGCCGGAGGTCTTCGCGGGCATGCGGCCGGCGGTGACGCGTATCTGCGTGGGGTCCAGGGCCGCGAGGTGGGTGAGGTCGGGTTCCTCGCCCGGGGCACGCCGGTCCGGGGGGCGGAGCGGGCCGGGGAGGGCGTACGGGCCGGAGCGGGTCAGTGTGCGCAGGGTCACCGGCAGACCGTCGAAGGCGGCTCGAGCGCCCTCGCGCACGGCGGTCTCGGCGGCGGCACGGCGGTCCGCGGGGACCTCGGACTTGACGGTGAGGGTGGTGTCGGCGGGGCTGCCGGGGTGCGCCAGGGCGTGACGCAGGGAGGCGTCGCCGATGGTGGTGGAGTAGGCGGTGAGGGTGGCGAGGACCGCCGTGGTCAGCACGACCGTGAGGAGGGCGGCGGCGAGGAGGGGGCGGTGGGTGCGTGCGCGGGCGAGCACGAAGCGTGCCGGGCTCACTGCGGCAGTCACCCAACCCCCCGTGGTTGTCCGGCCCTGCCGGTGATGTTGTCAGAGGGGAGGGTCGGAGGTAACCGGGCGGTGTGCGGACTTGACCGGATCGTGATCGGAATGCGGAGGCGTGCGTTCGGAATGTGACCGTGGTGCGACCGCGGAGTCGGCCCGGTCCGGCCGCTGCGTCGCCCCGGCCCGGCCTCGGCGTCTCCTCAGTCCGGGGAGTTGATCATCGAGGCGGCCGCGTAGGTCAGGTACTTCCACAGCGTCTGCTCGTGTTCCTCGGGCAGGCCCAGTTCGTCCACGGCGTCCCGCATGTGCTTGAGCCACGCGTCGTGTGCCGCGCGGTCGACCTTGAACGGGACGTGGCGCATGCGCAGTCGCGGATGGCCGCGGGTGGCGCTGTACGTGGTGGGGCCGCCCCAGTACTGCATGAGGAACAGGACGAGGCGCTCCTCGGCCGGGCCCAGGTCCTCCTCGGGGTACATCGGCCGCAGCAGCGGATCCTCGGCCACCCCCTGGTAGAAACGGTGGACGAGCCGGCGGAAGGTCTCCTCCCCGCCGACCTGCTCGTAGAAGGTCTGCTCCTGAAGCGTGCCGCGCCGAATCTCTGTCACGCGGTCCATGGTCTCAGACACCACGGCGTAGGACTCAAGCCCTAAGTACTGTGGAGACATGGGCGGCCAGGGCCGTGAGGCGCTCGACCATCTCGCCGAGGACGCGCGGGCGGCGCTCGTGCGGGAGATCGGCGCGAGCGGGGCCTTCGACGCCGACCCGGTGTGGCGGGAGGCGTTCGCCGCCGTACCGCGGCACCTCTTCGTGCCGTACTACTACGTCGGGGTCGTCGGCGGATACGAACGCCGGTGGGGCGAGCACCCCGACCCCGGCGCCCGCGAACTGTGGCTGCGCGGCGCGTACGAGGACACCCCGCTGGCGATCCGGCTGCGCGACGGCGAACTGCTCTCCTCCAGCAGTCAGCCCTCCCTCATGGCACTGATGCTGGCCGGCCTGGACGTCCGGGACGGGCAGAAGGTGCTGGAGATCGGTACCGGCAGCGGCTACAACGCGGCTCTGCTCGCCCACCGGCTCGGCGACGACGGCCTGGTCACCACCGTGGACCTCGACCCGGAGATCACCGAGGCGGCCCGCCGGCACCTCGACGCCGCCGGACACCGGCCGGCCGTCGTCACCGGCGACGGCGCGCGCGGAGTGCCGGCGCACGCCCCCTACGACCGGATCATCGCGACCTGCGCCCTGCCGTCCGTCCCGCGTGCCTGGCTCGCCCAGAGCCGCCCCGGCGGCCGGATCCTCGCCCCGTTCGCCACCGGCCTGCTCGCGCTCACCGTGCGTGACGCCGGCCACGCCGAGGGACGTTTCCTGCACACGCCCGCCTACTTCGTCCCGCTGCGCGGCACGGGCCGTGCGTGGGTGGAACCGCCGGACGTGGAGGGGCTGCCGGGCGCGGCCCTGGGCAGCGACGTGTTCCGGTTCCTGCTGGCGCTGACCGCGGGCGCCCTCGACCCGTGGGAGGCGTACGAGGTGTGGGAGAGCGAGGGCAGGCCGCAGCGCGAACGCTACGGCCTGACCGCCGACGCCGAGGGGGAGCGGGCCTGGCTGGACGACCCCGCGGGGCCGTTCGTCTGGCCGGTTCCCTCTCCCTAGTGCCTGTCCGCCGGCCGCTCAGCCCCGGCGGATGGTGATCGTCGTCCAGGCGCCCACGTGGACGCGGTCACCGTCCTGGAGGGGGACCGGGACGAACGGCTGGATCGGCTCGTCCGAGCCGTTGACCGTCGTGCCGTTCGTCGAGTTCTGGTCGACGACCGCCCAGGTGCCGTCCGGCTGCTGGACCAGCACCGCGTGCTGGTGCGAGACGCCCGGGTCCTCCGGTGGCGTGGACAGATCGATGTCGGGGGTGTCGCCGGTGGAGTGACGGCGGCGGCCGATGGTGATCTGGTTGCCGGTGAGGCGGCGCTGCTGCTCGGGGGAGTACGCGGGCAGGTTCAGACCCGCGGCCTCGGGGCCGGAGCGGTGCATCATCGCCATGAAGTACTCGCGGTCCGGGCCGATGGTCGCGGTCCAGGTGGCGGGGCCCTGCGGCCGGCCGGGCTGCTGCGGGTACCCGCCGGGTCCGGGCGGCGCCTGGGTGCCGCCGGGCTGCGGATAGCCGTAACCGCCGTGCGCGCCGGGGCCGTTCGGACCGCCGGGGCCGCCGGGGCCGCCGGGGCCGCCGGGGCCACCGCCGTGGCCGCCCGGTCCGCCGGCCGGCGGGGGGATCACCCAGTCGTCGTCACCGCCGCCGAAGGACGGTCCGCCCGGCTGCGGCCGACCGGTGTCCTGCGGGTACGCGGGCGGGGCCGGAGGCCCGGGCTGGAACGCCTGCGGGGCGCCGGGACCACCCTGGCCGCCCGGGCCGTTCGGACCACCGTGACCGCCGGGCGGCCCTCCGGGACCTCCGGGGCCGCCATGACCTCCGGGGCCGCCATGACCTCCGGGGCCGCCATGGCCGCCGTGGCCACCATGACCGCCCGGTCCGGGCGGGGGCGGTACCGGGCGCGAGGGGTCGCCGCCGAAGCCGGGCGGGCCCGGCGGGATCGGCTCGGCGGGACGGTTCACCTGGGAGGGACGCGAACCCTGGTAGTCGTAGGAGTCAGCGCCGCCGTACGACGGGCCGGGCTGCTGCTGGAACGGCCCGCCCTGGCCGGGACCGGGGGCCGGCGGACGCGGGGCGGCCGGGGTGTACGAGGTCGCCGTGTTCGTCAGGAAGTTCCACCGGCACTCCTCGCAGAACGGCGCGCCGCCCTCACGCGGCGTACGGCACTGAGGGCACAGCTCGGTCGGGCCACCGGGACCACCGGGGCCGCCGTAACCGCCGCCGGGGCCTCCCGGGCCGCCGGGCGGCGGGAACCCGTAGCCGCCACCGCCGGGCGCGGGCGGCGGGGGAGGAGGTGGAGGCACGGCACCCGCCATGCGGTGACCGCACACCTCGCACCAGTCGTCGGAACCCGACTGGTGTCCGTTCGGGCAGGTCGGCATGTCGGCGCTTCCCCCTCTCCTTGTCCGGCCGGATCGGCCGGATTTCTCCCACCCCGAGGGGTCAGGCTCGATTGTTTCCGGTCACTTCTTTACACGAACAGTCTTGGTGGACCGAGTCTCGAGCGTCATCTCGTCGGCCTCCTCGACCTTCGCCTTCAGTCGCACAGTACCGGTCGCGGCGTCGACCACGTCCACCACCTTCGCAAGCAGTTTCGCAGTATCCGCGTTGCCGGACGCACTGGCGAGCTGAACGGCACGGCCCAGTTTGGCCGTTGCTCCGTCGATATTCCCCACTTTGCGCAGGTCGAGTCCTTCCTGGATGACTTCCGCCAGTTCGGCCTGACCGGTGTAGTGGGCGACCTGGGGGTTGATCGACGTCGAGGCGGCCATGTCGTCGGTCCACACGGCCCGTACGAGACCCTGCGCGCCGAGGTTGCGCACCTCCCCGTCGGGCTGCGGGACGACCAGGGAGAGGCGGGCGGCCAGCATCTCCCGGCCGATGCCGGCGGGCGGGACCTCCACGCAGACGTGGTAGTCGCGCGACTCGTCCCCCCAGGAACCGAGCGGGTAGTCGCCCGCCCTGGGGCCGGACTCGGTGCGGCGCCCCGTGAGTTCCTCGACCGTCGGCGCGACCTGTTTGACGAACTTCACGGTCGTGCCGACCGGGGTCCACAGCCGCAGCGAGACGTCCGCGACCTCCTTGCCCATCGCCGTCTCCATCATCTGCGTGAAGTCCGCGGCGAGATGGGCCGGGTCGGCGACGATGTCGGCGGTGCCGAGCAGCGCGGAGGCGATGCCTGTGACTTCTTTCACTTCCCAGTCGGTGCCCACTCCGCGGGCGTCACAGGTGAACCGGCCCGCGCAGGCGTCCAGGGCCGCCTTCAGGTCCTCGGGCGACTCGTGCTCGTTACGGCCGTCGGTGAGCAGGATGCCGTGCCGGATCGCCACGTCCGCCGACGCCAGCAGCCGGTCGGCGAGACCCAGCCAGGTGCCGATCGCCGTGCCGCCGCCCGCGCTCAGCTTCCGCAGCGCCTGCTTGGCCTCCTCGCGGGTGGCGGCGTCGGCGACCGCCAGGGAGCCGCCCCCCGGGTACACCTCCTTGGCCACGTGCGTGCCGCCGACGACCGCGAAGCGCACGCCGTCGCGCAGGGTGTCGATCGCGGCGGCCGTCGCGTCCCGGGCGTTGCGCATCTTCGTCGACGGGTAGTCCATCGAGCCCGAGCAGTCGACCATGAGCACCACGGCCGCCGACGGCCCCTCACCCGGTGAGAAGAGGTGGGGCGCCGTCACCGCGCTGCCGATGGTGCCGCCGCCCGTCGCCGTCACCGTCACGATGGCGTTGACCTCGCGGCCGCCCTCCGGCAGGTACTCGTTCTGGTAGACGTCCACCGAGAACTGCGGCACGTTCGATTTCGACAAGATGGCCATGCCTGTTCGATCCCCCTCGGATGCCCCGGCGGCGCGGGGCGACGACGGATGACGGACCGGTCCCCTCCGGTCCGTCGAGGCTTCCCCGCGGGAGCCCTCGGGAGGCTTCCCTCACGCGGCCTCAGGCCGATCCTGCCCCCTGGGGGACGGCAGGGAACGGCACGAGGGCCACTGTTACGTTGTCGTGGCCCCCGCCGTCGAGGGCGTGACCGATCAGGACCCTGGCACTGTGCAGCGGGCGCGCGGCGGCGTCGGCGGGCACGGCCCCGGCCATGTCGTCGGCCGACTCCGCGTAGTTCCACAGGCCGTCCGTGCAGACCACGACCACCCCGGGCCGGTCCGGCTTGAAAGCCGCGGTGTGCGGTTCCAGCTCGTAGGCGTCGGCGCCGAGCCAGCCGGTGATCGCGTGGGCGCGGTGGTCGGCGTACGCCTCGGCCTCGCCCATCAGGCCGGCGGCGACCATCTGCGCGGCCCACGAGTCGTCCTCGGTCAGCCGGGCCGCCGGCGCGGAGCGGTCCACGGGGACCCAGTAGGCGCGGCTGTCGCCGACCCAGCCGACGACGAGCAGGCCGGCCGCCACCACCGTGCCGACGATCGTGCACGCCGGGGCGTTCTGGTGCGGGGCGTGCTCACGGGCGGCCGGGGCCGGCTCGTCGGCCAGCGCGTTCACCGCGTCGGAGGCGGCGATGATCGCGTCGTGCATCGCCTGCTGCGGATGGGTGCCGCGCGGCAGGGCCGCCAGCAGGGAGTCGGTCGCGGCGCGGGATGCGGCCAGGGACGCCTCGTCGGGGCGGGTCGCCGAGGAGACGCCGTCACAGACGATCGCCACGGAGACGGGCGAGCCGTCCGGCAGCGTGGTCGTGCCGATGCCGAAGGCGTCCTCGTTGCGGTGGTGGCGCAGACCGCGGTCGCTGACCGCGGCCAGGGGGCCGCATTCCTGTTCCATGTGGTCCCGTTCGCGCGGCTGGGCGTGGCCGCAGTTCTCGCAGTAGCCGTCGTCGTCCACCCTGCCCGCGCGGCAGGCCACGCACACCGTGCCGCCGGCGGATGCCTGCCGCTCCGGTGCGGCGGTCACCCGCGGGTCGGGCGCCTGGAGCGGGTACTCCTCGGCCCGCGCGGGCTCGTGGCCACCGTCGGGACGCCCCTGGGGGGCGGGTGCCGGGGTCGCGTCCGGCTGCGCACGGCGGTCGAAACGCACACCGGACGACGCGGCCGGCGGGGGAGGAGGGGGTGGCGGCACGGGCCCGGCCTGGGGCGGGGCGGCGGCCACAGGGGCGGCCGGAGCGGCGGGAACCGCCGGAGCGCCCGGCCCGCCGGACAACGGGGAACCGTCCGAGTCCGTCCCGGGCACGTCCGTCGGCTGATGGGTCGGCGGCCCGTCGACGGAGCCGTCCGGCCCGGGCGCGGGCCAGGCCGGGGCCGCGGGCGGCGCCGACGGCGTCCGGGGAGGCTCCGCCGACGCCTGGGGCGGCACCGAACCGTTGAGGGCGATCGTCGGCTCGTCGTGCGGCCGTGCGGGCACCACCGACAGGTCGTATCCGCACGCACCGCAGAAACGATCACCCGACTCGAGGGGTTCCTCGCAGCTCGGGCACTTCGACAGAGCGGCCTGCTGAGGCATCTGCGACATCAACTACACCCACGTCCGGGGGCGGTAACGATTGGCACGTTCCACCAGGTCGATCCTCTCCTCGCCGCTGGACGCCAGCCGGGCCAGCGTCCGGTACGAACGCTCCAGGCCGAAGCGCAGGCCCCGCTCGTCCAGGCCGCTGCCGAGCAGCGTCCGTCCCCCGGCGGCGGAAGGGGCGGAACCCTGGCCCCCGGAGAGTACCCAGTCCAGCCCGCAGCCGAGGACCTCGGCCGACAACAGCTCGCGCCGTGCCGGATCCAGACCGTACGCCTCCAGGGCCTCGACCTGCCCCGCGGCGGCGGCCAGGTCGTCCAGGAACGGTATGTCACCGGGGGCCGCCGCGCGCCCACGCAGCCGGGCCCGCACGGCCGCCACCCGGGCGGCCGTGTAGTGGATGGAGGACTCGGGCACCGACTCCAGCGTCCGTACGGCGCCACTGCGGTCCCCGGCCGCCAGCCGCACGCGGGCCAGCCCGAACGCGGCACTCACGTAGCTCGGGTCGGTCGACCACACCAGGCGGTAGTACTCGGCCGCGTTGTCCAACTGGCCCAGCACCTCCGCGCACAGGCCGAGCGCCAGCTTCGGCGCGATCTCACCCGGGAAGGCGTCGTAGATCGCGTCGAAGGCGAGCGCGGCGCCTTCGTGGTCGCCGGTGACCAGCGCGGTCACGCCCCGGTACCAGACCACCCGCCAGTCGTCGGGGTCCCGCTCCTCGAGCGCGCGCAGCGCCTGAAGCGCCGTGGACCGCTCGCCGGTCTCCAGCCGGGCGCGGATCTCGCGCAGCCGGGTCTCCGCCGACGGGGCCGGCGCGGCGGCCAGCGCGTTGATCAGCTCACCCGGCGCGGACGTCAGCAGGCCCGCCAGGAGACCGGCGTTGGGGTCGGCGGGGTGGACGTGCGGCACGGGGAGCGCGAGGGCCGCGCGGGCGCAGTCGACGGGCTTGACGACGGCGGGAGGGGCCGTGGCGGGAGCGGCGGTGCCGCCGGCAGGGGGGAGCGCGGACTTCCCCCTGCGGGGGCGCGGCGCCCTGGTGCCCAGACGGGACACGTCCCCGTTCAGCGCCGGGAACAACTCCGGGTCCGTCACCCGCAGTTCCGGTCCGAACAGGGTGGACAGCGCTGGGCGGGCCCGGCCCGACTGGAGCGAGACCACCTCCCGCAGCACACCCGTCAGCTGCTCGGTCATCTCCTGCGCGGAGGCGAACCTGCGGGCCGGGTCCGGATCGGTGGCGCGCACCAGCAGCCGGTAGAACGACTCGTACTGCCGGAAGACCTCGATGGTGTCCGGGTCCGGCAGCGAGTCCACGAACACGTTCGTGTAGCCCTGGAAGTCGAACGTGAGGACGGCGAGCGTACGGGCCACCGTGTACAGGTCGGACGCCACCGACGGGCCCGCCTCGGCGACCTCGGGCGCCTGGTAGCCGATGGTGCCGTAGATGGCCGACTCGTCGTCGTCCATCCGGCGCACCGCGCCCATGTCGATCAGCTTCAGCTGGTCCTCGGTCTGGATCGCGTTGTCGACCTTGAAGTCGCAGTACAGCAGGTTCCGGCTGTGCAGGTGGCCGAGCGCCTCGAGCGCCTCGATGCCGTACGCGCACGCCTGCTCCACCGGCAGCGGGTCGCGCCTGCCCTCCGGTGTGCGGCGGGCGTTGGCGATCTCCTTCAGCGACTTGCCGCCCAGGTACTCCATCACTATGTAGCCGTCGAGGGAGCCGGTGCGCTGGTCCAGGTGCTCCACGAAGTTGTAGATCCGCACGATGTTGGCGTGCTCGATCTCCGCGAGGAAGCGCCGCTCGGAGATCGCCGCCGCCATCGCGTCCTGGTCACCCGTGTCCAGCAGGCCCTTGAGGACCACCCAGCGGTCCGACACCGCCCGGTCCACGGCGAGGTAGATCCAGCCCAGACCGCCGTGCGCCAGACAGCCGACCACCTCGTACTGCCCGTGCACCACGTCCCCGGAGCGCAGCTTCGGCACGAACGAGTAGGGGTGACCGCACTTCGTGCAGAACCCCTCCGTGCGCCCCGGTCCGCCGCTGCGGGCCCGGCCCACCGCCGCCCCG
The DNA here is from genome assembly GCF_055592385.1 of Streptomyces sp. NPDC041124. Classification (NCBI taxonomy): domain Bacteria; kingdom Bacillati; phylum Actinomycetota; class Actinomycetes; order Kitasatosporales; family Streptomycetaceae; genus Streptomyces; species Streptomyces sp. NPDC041124. The sequence goes on along the minus strand of NZ_JBVIYR010000007.1, from coordinate 151,586 downwards.
CAGTCCGAACGCGAGCAGAACCGCTTCCGCTCCGGCACCTCCGGGTTCTCCAGCACCATCCCGCGCGGATCGGGACGCGGGATCGGCGGCACCTGCACCAGCCCGGCACCCAGACGGCCCCGGGTGGAGGAGCCGGTGCCCGCCCCGGAACTGCGCACCGACACCGAGCGGCCGGAGGCCCGGCCCGACACCGAACGGGAGAGCCGCCCGGAGACCGAGCGCCGGGACTTCGACGACTGCGACGACGTGCGCGAGCTGCGGCCGCTGCTGCGGTCGCCGCCGGACCGTCCGCTGCCCGACGAGCCGCGCGAGTCGCGGCCGCCCGCCGTGATGCCGGTCGGGGGCGAGGCGACCAGCCCCGTGGGCGACACCACCGGGGCGAGGCCGCAGGTGTCGCAGTACAGCTCGCCACCCCCCACGTCCTCGTACGCGCCCCCGCACTCGGGGCGCTGACAGGCGTGTGCCGCCTGGCCGGCCCCCGGCGCCTGCTGCTGTGGCTCGCTCACGACCCCGCCTCCCCCTGCTCGCTCATGCGCCCGGCCCCCTCCGGTCGTCGGGCCCGCCCTGGCCCGGCACCCGGGGGGTGCCGCCGAGCAGTTCCGCGGCCGCCTGCTGGTAGCGCAGCACCGCCTGCTCGGCGGCGCGCAGATCGCAGGGCGCGCTCCACAGCATGCGGCGCGCCTTCTCGTACCGCTCCACCAGCAGGGAGTCCTCCGCGAGACCGTACCGGGCCACCTTCGCCTTGTACGCGTCCAGCCGGCCGCGCAGCTCCGCACGGACCGCCAGCGGTGCCGTCACCGCCGTCAACGACTCGCGGGCGCGCAGCAGTTCGTCCTCCGCCTTCTCCTCCAGCGACTCCAGCAGCGGGGACAGACGGTGCCACTGGGCGTGCCGGCGGTACTCGGCGGCCGTCGACAACTGCTCCTGGAGCGCCGTCGGCGGCCCGCTCACCACCGGCACCTCGGTCGCCGCGATCTTCGCCAGCACCTCGCCGCGCGCGGTACGCGCCTCGGCGAGCGTGCGGTCGGCGCGGGACAGCACGTCACGCAGCCGCACGATGCGCTTCTCCGCGTCCTGCCGGACCGTCAGCACCGCGTCGATCTCGCGCCGTACGTCCTCCAGCGCGCGCGCCTCACGGTCGTAGACCGTGGTGTCCGGCCGGCCGCCGCCCGGCGCCGAACTGCCCTGCGCCGGCCGCCAGAACGCCAGCGGGTCGGACACCACCTGCTCCCGCAGCCTCGTCAGGGTGCGGGTGATCCGCTCCAGGTCGTCACCCGCCGGATGCTCGCCCGGGCGCACACCGACCGAGTGCGCGAGTTTGCTCGTGCGATGGAGCTCGGCGGCCAGGAGATCGATCCGGGCGGGCAGCGCCGACCACACCGCGTCCGCGGCCACCACCATGTCCAGTGAGGTCGCGTACAGCTCGTTCATGCGGTCGACGAGCGCCGCGAGGGAGTAACGCTCGCTGAGCCGGGCGGGGTCGCCGTGGAGGGCGGGGGTGCCCGCCGTCGCCGACGCACTGCCCGCCAGCGTCACCGACTCGCCGCGCAGCAGCTCCGTCAGCTCCACCAGGTCCTCGCGGCTGGACCAGCGGCGGCGGGAGCGGATGTCCCGCGCGGTGCGCAGGGCGTCCGTGTACGCGTCGAAGTACGTCCACAGCAGCGTGATCGCCGCCTCCGTGGCCTTCCAGCGCTCGGCGGTGAGCCCGGTGAGCCGCGCGCCCTCCAGGAGTCTTCGGCCCGCGTGGTCCTGCAGGGCGAGGAGCGAGGTCTCGACCGCCTCGTGCTCCGCGCCGAGCCGCGCCAGCGCACGGTCCACCTCGTCCCGGTCCAGCACCGGCCCGGTGGGATCCGTGTCGGCCATCGATCACCTCTCGCTGCGGGGTTGTCGCGGGTGTGGGGAATCTCGGGGGTGTGGGGGCGGTCCGGGGTGGCGGGTGGTGGGGTGAGGTGGCGGGTGGTGGGCTGGGGGGGGTCAGCTCTTACGCAGGTACTCGGGGGCCGGGGGCTTCGACGCGGCGGAGTTCCGGCCCAGTGTCGCCGACAGCCAGTTCGCGTACGAGGACTCCCAGCCGTCGGCGGTGTCCTGCCGGAATTCCACCAGGATCTGATTGACCCGGCGGACCAGGTCGTCCGCGTCCTTCTTCATCGCCACGCCGTAGTACTCGGTCGTGAAGGCCGCGCCCTTGAGTTCCACCGTCGGATCCTGCGCGGCCTGGCTGGCCGCGAGCGCGCCGTCCGTGACCACCGCGTCCACCTCGCCGAGCTGCAGACGCACCAGGCAGTCCAGCTGGTTGGGGACCGTCGTGCTGATGTCGGCCGACTCCGGGAGCCGGCCCGCCTTCCGGTCCGCGTCCAGCGTCGAGTACGCCGTGGAGCCCGTCGCCGTGCATATCTCCCGGTCCGCCAGACTCGCGTCGTACCCGGTGACCGGCGAGGACTTCGGGGCCAGGACCTGCTGGCCCGTCTTGAAGTACGGCGCGGAGAACGCCACGTCCTGGATGCGCGCGCAGTTGATCGTCATCGTACGGACGACCATGTCGACCCGGCCGGCCTTGATCGCCGGGATGCGCTGGTCGGTCGGGATCGCCTTGAACTGCACCGCGTCGCGGTCGCCGAGTATGTCCTCGGCGATGCGGTGCACCAGGTCGATGTCGAAACCCTCGAGGGTGCCGCTCACTCCGCTGTTGGGGTCCCGGTAGCCCCAGCGGTAGCTGTTCTGGTCCACACCGACGATCAGCTTGCGCTTCTCGCCCTGGCGGCTCTTGATCGCCGCGATCGTGGGACCGTCGGCGGCGGAGGGGGACAGGGTCTGCTTCTCCGGGGCCGTGCAGTCCGCGTCGTCCTGCGCCCGTTCGGCGTGGGAGACGGTCTCCCCGGTGGTCTTCACCGGGTTGCGGCCCTGGGAGCCGGTGCAGGTCAGGACGAGGGCGAAGACCAGGGCCAGGGCGCAGGCCGTCGCCATCGCGCCCACCCCGCCCCAGCCCTTGGGGCGGATCCGCGGGTGTGGTGCGGTCATCCTCGGCGCCTCCTTCGGCCCGAACGCTCCCTGCGGGGCCGGCTCGCGGGTGTTCATCGGTACTCCGACAGCCTGCGGCCGATGCCCAGGACAGCGCCGGCCGCGCCCAGCACCGCGCAGGCCGCCGCGCCGAGCGGCAGGCCCGTCAGCGCGTCCCTGCCGTCGCCCGCCGCCCGTTCGAACTCCGTCTCCTCGTGCGCCAGCGCCGCGGCCAGGTTCTTGTCGACGCTGTCGAAGCACTCGCCCGTCGCGCCCTCCGCGCCGATCACCATGTCCAGCGCCTGCTGGTAGTTGCCGTTCTCGTCCTGCTCGCGCGCGGCCGCGTGACGCTTCTTCCACTCCGTCATGTCGCTCACCGCCGAGGTGACCGGCTTCGCGCCGCTGTCGTCGTCCGCGAGCCGCTCGGCCGCGGCCAGGCCCTTGGCGAGGGTGTCGATGTCGCGCCCGAAGTCGTAGTCGTACGCGTCGAACGTCTCCTCCCCCACCTTCTTCGTCTCGGCGCCGCGCGCCACCAGGGTGAGGTTCTCGTTGCCCCTCGCCTTCAGCGAGGCGATGCGGGCGTCGTGCAGGACGTCGAGCGAACGGACGCCGTGGTCGTAGGAGTCGTTCAGGTGCGAGCGGGCCAGGGTGTGGCCGGCCGTCAGCCAGAGCATCACCACGGCGGCGGTCACCGTCGCCGCGACCAGGCCGTGGTTGAGTACGCGGTGGGTGCGCAGGTAGGTGCGGCGCTGGGCCCAGGCGAGGGCGGCGAGCGCGAGGACGCCGAGGGCGATCGCGGGCCAGGGGTAGGGGGTCGCGTCCGCGTAGTCGGAGCGCAGGCGCTGGTTCTCCGTGGTGTACAGCTTCTCCGCCGCCGGGAGCATCTCCTGCTGCATCTTCTCGTTCGCGTAGCGCAGGTAGGCGCCGCCCACGGGGTAGCCCTGGCGGTTGTACGTGCGGGCGCGCTCCACCAGGCCCTTGTACTCGGGAAGCAGGCGGTTGAGTTCGGCGATCGTCTTCGCGGAGGACGAGCTGGGTTCCGAGTTGGCCGCGGCGTTGACGAGTTTGGCGGCGGCGGTGCGGATGTCGTTCTCGTAGCGGTCCCGCGAGGCGGCGGTCTCCTGACCGCCGGCCAGGAAGCCGCTGGACGCTGCGGTGTTCGCGTCCGCGAGGGAACGGTAGATGTCGGCGGCGTCGGAGGTGAGGGGCTGGCTGCTGGTGAGGACGTCGTCGGCGGCCTCGGCCCTGTCGGTCATCTGCCAGGCCGTCACCGCGCCGAACGCGAGGACGAGCGCGGCGAGGACCGCGCCGATGATGCGGAGGCGGCCGGGTTCCGTGGTGGCGGCCCTGCGGAGGCGGTCCGCGCCCTCGGCGAAGGCGGTACGGCGGGGGGCGGGGGGTGGTTGTGGTGCGGGGGCGGCCGCGGGGGCGGGGGTGCGCTGCGGTGGCACCGCCGGCAGCGCGGGCGCGGCGTTGCCGCCCGGTGGCGCCGGGCTGTGCGGCGTGTGTGTCACTTGACCTCCCCCATGGTCACCCGTCCGCGGCCAGTATCGCCGCCGCGACTGACATATGCACCGGCCTTGGCTCGATCTTGAGCCGATTGCAGCCCGATTGCCGGAAATTCCGCCCCTCACCGTCCAGGCCCTGCCCAGGAACACGTCGGGGAATCCGGTTCGGTTCCAGGGGGGTTGGGCGGTGTGCGGGTGGAGTGCCGTGTGCGGCGTGGTGGGCGGATGCCTGCGGGTTGCCCGCGGCGCGGTGGGCGGGGTGCCCGCGGCGCCGCTGTCCCTGCGGTGGGGGTGCGCGGCGGCACGGGTGGGCGCGACGGCACCCCGCCCGCGCCGGGCTGCGCGGACACTCCACGGCCCGCACCCCACCCCGGGCGCCGGGAGAGTACCGGGGTGCACGACCCGTGGCGCCGGCCACCGAGCCCGCGCCGGGTGCGTGACCCGCACCCCTACCCCTCGTAATGCCCGCGCAAGCGGTCGTACGCGGAGGCCGGCGCCGCCAGCCCGTCCAGTCCCAGCAGCCCCGCCCCCAGCACGGGACTCGCCGTGACCAGCCGGGGCACCGCCTTCGGTGCCCGCTCGGCGAGGAGGGCGTGGACGCGGTCGTTCAGCAGGGGGTGCCGCGCGGCCAGCACGCTCCCGCCCAGCACCACGGGCGTCTCCTCCTCCAGCAGGGACAGCCGCGTCAGCGCGACCACCGCCATCGTGACGATCTCCTCGGCCTGCCGTTCGACGATCGCCCGCGCGACCCCGTCGCCTCCCGCCGCCGTCGCGAAGAGCACCAAAGTCAGCTCGTGCCGGCGGGCTTGCGGTACGTGCCCCAGGTGCAGTGCCGCGATCAGCTCGGGCATGCCGGACAGCCCGAAGTGCGCCGGGAGCGTGCCCGCGAGGGCCGTGGGCCCGCCGCGCCCGTCCGACGCGCGGGCCGCGTGCCACAGCGCCTCCTCCGCCAGCGCCCAACCCCCGCCCCAGTCACCGGAGATGCGTCCGACGGCGGGGAAGCGGGCGGTGCGCCCGTCGGGGCGCATGCCGACGCAGTTGATGCCCGCGCCGCAGACGACGGCGACGCCCCGCGGCTCGGCGACGCCCGCGCGCAGGATCGCGAAGGTGTCGTTGCGCACCTCGACGGACCCGCCCCAGCCGCGCGCGGCCAGCGCCGCCGTCAGCTGTTCCTCCTCCTGGGGCAGGTCGGCGTTGGCCAGGCAGGCCGTGACGCGCAGGACGGCCTTGGTGCCGGCGTGGGTGAGGGCCCGGACGACGGGATCGGTGAGGGTGTCCATCGCGGTGTCCAGACCCACCGCCGGGGGACGGAAGCCCTTCCCGCGGGCCGTCGCGAGCACCGCCCCGTCGGACCCGATCACCGCCACGTCCGTCTTGCTGTTGCCGGCGTCGATGGCGAGGACGCCCGCGGTCAGGCCCACGGGAGGTACTCCCGGTTGTGCGCGACGAGTTCGTCGGTGAGCCGGTCGGCGTACGCGTACTGGCCGATCAGGGGGTGGGCGAGCAGGGCGCGGAACACGCGGTCCCGGGTGCCGTGCAGGGCCGCCTCCAGGGCCAGGTCCTCGTAGGCGGTGACGTCGGCCATCAGGCCCGCGAAGAGGGGGTCGACCGGGGCGACGGGGAGCGGGTTCGCGCCCTTCGGGCCCGCCGTCGCCTGGACTTCGATGACGGCGTCGTCGGGGAGGAAGGGGAGGGTGCCGTTGTTGTGGGTGTTGACCACCTGGTGCGGGGAGCCCGCACCGCGGAGCAGGGCCGCCGCCAGGTCCACCGCCGCCTCCGAGTAGTAGGCGCCGCCCCGCTGGGACAGCAGGGCGGGCTTCTCGGCGAGGGCCGGGTCGGCGTACAGGGCGAGGAGGCGGCGTTCCATGTCGGCCACCTCGGCGGCCCGGGAGGGCTTGGTGCGCTGTTCGCGTACGACCTCGTCGTGTGCGTAGAAGTAGCGCAGGTAGTAGGACGGGATGACGCCCAGGCGGTCCAGGAGGGGGCGGGGGAGGCGCAGGTCGGCGGCGATCGTGTCGCCGTGGGCGGAGAGGAGGGCGGGGAGGACGTCCTCGCCGTCGGGGCCGCCGCCCCGGCGCACCGCCGTCTCCCAGGTGAGGTGGTTGAGTCCGACGTGGTCCAGGTGGATGTCGGCCGGGTCGGTGTCCAGGAGCGCGGCGAACTTGCGCTGGAGGCCGATGGCCACGTTGCACAGGCCCAGTGCCTTGTGGCCGGCCCGGAGCAGGGCACGGGTGACGATGCCCACGGGGTTGGTGAAGTCGATGATCCAGGCGTCCGGGTTGGTCCGGCGGACGCGGTCGGCGATGTCGAGGACGACCGGGACCGTGCGCAGCGCCTTGGCCAGGCCGCCCGCGCCGGTGGTCTCCTGACCGACGCAGCCGCACTCCAGGGGCCAGGTCTCGTCCTGCTGCCGGGCCGCCTGACCGCCCACCCTGAGCTGGAGGAGGACCGCGTCCGCGCCGTCCACCGCCGCGTCCAGGTCGGCGGTCGTGGTGAGGGTGCCGGGGTGGCCCTGGCGGGCGAGGATGCGGCGGGAGAGGGCACCGATCAGGTCGAGGCGGTCCGTCGCCGGGTCGGTGAGGACCAGCTCGGTGAGGGGGAGGGTGTCTCTCAGACGGGCGAGACCGTCGACGAGTTCTGGGGTGTAGGTCGAGCCTCCGCCGACCACGGTGAGTTTCATGTCGTGTCTTGTGTCCCTTCACTCCGGTGAGGGTGACGCCCTCGACGCGTGCCTTCTGGGGGAGACGAGCAGGAGGATCACGGGGCCGTGACGCACGGACGCGGTTCAGCGGGAGGTGTCGAAGACCTCGTCGCGGGTGGTCGCCAGCGCGCTCTCCAGCGCGCCGCGCAGCACGGGGTGTTCGCGGACGTCGCCGAGGACGAGCCGGGGGCGGGGGGCTGCCAGTTCTTCGAGTTCGGCCTGGACCAGGGCGCGCAGCACCTCGCCGCCCGAGGTGAGGCCGCTGCCGCTCAGGACGACGAGTTCGGGGTCGAGGACGGAGACCAGGGAGGCCAGACCGGTGGCCAGGCGGGTGGCGTAGGCGCGCAGGAGGCGGTGAGGGGGATCGTCGTCGGGCGGGGACGCGGCGGCGCGTTCGAGGAGGGCGGCCGCCTGCTCGGTGTGCGGGCCCGGCGGGATGCCGTCGATGCCCAGCTCACGGGCGAGCCCGGGCACGGCCTGGGCGCCGGCCAGCTCCTGGAAACCGCCGCTGTTGGTCCTGGCGACGTGGCGGACCAGGGGAGCGCCGGGCACGGGGAGGAAGCCGACCTCGCCCGCGCCTCCGGTCCAGCCCCGGTGCAGCCGGCCGCCCAGCACCAGGGCGGCGCCCAGGCCCTCCTGGTTCCACAGCAGGACGAAGTCGGTGTGGTCGCGGGCCGCGCCGAGACGCTGCTCGGCCAGGGCGACCAGGTTGACGTCGTTCTCGTACTCGAACGGCATGGGCAGTGCGGCCGCCAGTTCGCCGAGCAGCGTCGGGGAGTGCCAGCCGGGGAGGTGGGAGGCGTAGCGCAGCCGGCCGGTGTTCGGGTCGAAGGCGCCCGGTGTCCCTATGACCAGGTGATGGATGTCGAGGCGGGACAGTCCCGCCGCCTTCACCGCGCCGTCCAGGGCGTCGGTGACCTGCTGGACGACGGGGGTCGCGGAGCGGCGGCCGGGGGTGGGCAGCTCGTGCCGGCCGACCGTGCGGCCGGTGATGTCGGCGACGGCGGCGCGTATCCGCCGGGGGGTGACGTCCAGCCCCGCCGCGTGGGCGGCGGCCGGGTTGACCTCGTACAGCTGGGCGCCGGGGCCGGGGCGGCCCTCGGTGGTGCCGGTGGCGAGGACCAGCCCGGCCGCCTCCAGGCGGGCCAGGAGCTGGGAGGCGGTCGGCTTGGACAGGCCGGTCAGCTTGCCGATCCGGGTGCGGGACAGCGGGCCGTGCTCGAGCAGGAGGTCCAGGGCGGTGCGGTCGTTCATGGCGCGCAGCACACGCGGGGTGCCCGGCGTACCGGCGGTTCCGGCCACGGGGTGCGACACCTGCCCTTCTCGGACTGCCCAGCCTGTCAGCGACCGGTGCGGGACGTCCGTCCCGGGAGCGGTCGGCGCACTGTCAGGAAAGTTTCCTGTCGGACGGGGAGGACGGTAGGCCGGTGCGGAAGGGTCGTCAAGGGGATGCCGAAGGGCGGCACCGGGGGAGTCCCGGTCGCCGCCCTTCGGGTGCGCGCCTACTTGGTGATGTTCGGCGGGGGCAGCGGGGACGCCGCGATCGACTGCGGTGAGATCGTGCTCGCGTAGGCGGACGGGGCCGCCACGCCGGCCGTCGGGTCGGCGGGCGGCGCGTCCTCCAGGGCCGTGGCGCCGCCGACGATACGGATGCCGGTCGCGTCGAAGGCGCGCTTGATGCGCCAGCGCAGCTCCCGCTCCACGGTCAGTGACTTGCCCGGCATGGTCTTCGCCGAGACGCGGACCACCATCGAGTCCAGCAGCACCGAGTCCAGGCCGAGCACCTCGACCGGGCTCCACAGGAGCTCGTTCCAGGGCTCCTCCTTGCTCGTCCGCTCGGCCACGTCGGTCAGCGTCTCCTTCACCCGGTCCAGGTCCTCGTCGGAACGGACCGTGACGTCCACGTTGGCGGTCGCCCAGCCCTGCGACAGGTTGCCGATGCGCTTGACCTCGCCGTTGCGGACGTACCAGATCTCGCCGTTGTCACCGCGGAGCTTGGTCACCCGCAGCCCGACCTCGATCACCTCACCGGACGCCACGCCCGCGTCGACGGTGTCACCGACGCCGTACTGGTCCTCCAGGATCATGAACACGCCGGAGAGGAAGTCGGTCACCAGGTTGCGCGCGCCGAAGCCGATCGCCACACCCGCGACACCGGCCGAGGCCAGCAGCGGCGCCAGATTGATCTGGAACGTGCCGAGGACCATCAGCGCGGCGGTTCCCATGATCAGGAACGACGCCACCGAGCGCAGTACCGAACCGATCGCCTGCGAGCGCTGCCGGCGCCGCTCGGCGTTGACCAGCAGACCGCCGAGCGCGGTGCCGTCCACCGCCTGGCCGGTGCGGGACATGCGGTCGACCAGCTTCGTGATCGCCCGCCGCACCACCACGCGCAGCACCACCGCGATCACCAGGATGAGCAGGACCCTGAGCCCGATCGCCAGCCACGTCGACCAGTTCTCCTCGACCCAGCCGGCGGCGTTGGTGGCGCTCTCGTGGGCGTCCTTGAGGGAGGGCACCACGGGGGTCCCGGACTCCGAGGGCGTCGGCGACGGATCGGCGGCCGACAGGACGGCGGACAAGGACACGGCAGGTACCTCCAGTGCACGATCTGCCCCCGCCGGGGCGGTCAAGTCCGGCAAGGTCACGATCGGGTCACCGGACGGGCAGAACCACCACACTAACGGGGCATTGTGCGGGGATCGGCCCCCTCTGTGAAGAAGAGACCGTGCTCACCCGTGCGTGAACAGGCCGTGATCCTGGGGATGCATCGGGATGTGGTCGAAAACACTCCCAGCCCGTTACCGGGACATGGTGGCGCTTCCACCAGGCATGAGGAGAAACTGACTACGGATCGTCCCGGCGCGAGCCACGCGCCGCCGGCGTACAAGGAGGCCGTCCGTGCCGCATGTCCTGGTCCTCAACGCGTCGTACGAGCCGCTCGGCGTCGTACCGCTCCGCCGCGCGCTCGTGCTCGTCCTCGAGAACAAGGCAGTCTGCCTCGAGGAGACCGGCGCCTATCTGCACAGCGCGACCGTCACAGTCCCCGCACCCAGCGTGGTCCGGCTCAAGCGTTTCGTGCGGGTTCCCTACCGGGGGCCCGTTCCCCTCACCCGCCGGGCGCTGTTCGCCCGTGACGGGGGCCGGTGCATGTACTGCGGTGGCGTCGCAACCAGCGTCGACCACGTGATCCCGCGCAGCCGCGGGGGCAAGCACGTCTGGGACAACGTCGTGGCGTCCTGCCGCCGCTGCAACCACGTGAAGGCCGACCGGCACCTGTTCGAGCTGGGCTGGCGCCTGCGTCACAAACCCGCCCCGCCCACCGGTCTGGCCTGGCGCATCATCGGCACCGGCCACCGTGACCCGCGCTGGCTGCCCTACCTCCAGCCGTACGGGGCGGAGGACGCGATGGCCCGGATCGACGGCCTCTCGGCCTGACCCCGGCCCCTCCGCGTGGTGACGGGGTCCAGTCCGGCACGGGTGAGTCCGGCCGGAGGGTCGCCCCGCCGGCGCGGTGCGGTCCAGGACGCCCCCGTACGGTCCGGCCCGGGGCCCGGCGCCCGCGTACGGCCCGGCCCCGGGGAACCCCCGTCCCCCCCGGGGCCGCGCCGGTTCAGGTGTAGCGCAGCTCCGCCGGGCGGATCGTGCGCCGCAGCAGGGGCAGGGCGGTGGCCGAGGCCAGCAGGCAGGTGGCGTAGACCGTGAGCGGGACCAGCAGGGCGGACCACGGCAGGACGCCGGACGCGGCGACCGAGGAGTAGGCGACGCCGATCGCCAGACCGCCGACGCCCGCCACCAGCAGGGCCGGTGCCAGCGGCAGCGCGGTCTCCAGCAGCAGTGCCCGGTTGAGTACCGCCCGCGGCACACCGGCCGCCACCTGCGCCGCCAGCCCCCTGCGGCGGCCGGCGAGCGACTCGGCCGTGCCGACGGCGAGCGCGGACAAGGTGATCACCAGGCCCACCGCGATCGCCGCGCCGGTGAGGTTCAGCCCGGTCGTGTAGTACGAGACGCTCTCCGCGAGCCGATGCCGGTCCTCGCGCAGCCCTTCGATCATGATGTGCCGCACGCTCACGAACCCGGTGCCCACGACCGTCACCAGCAGCACCGCCGCATGTGTACGGGCCGCTGCCCACGGGTCGTCGCGCAGCCGCTCCGCCGCGATCAGTGTCGCCGCCGAGCGGGCCCGCACCGCAAGCGTCCGGCCCACGGCCCGGGACGTAACCCCGGACAGCCACACCGCGCCCGCGCCGACCGCGAGCAGCGCACCGGACACCGTCATCGGCATCTGCCACGGGGAGGCGCCGCGCGGGCCCGCCGAGGCGGTGGTCGCCGTGACCAGCGCGACCGCCCCCACCAGCAGCAGCGACAGCAGGAACAGCCGCCCCGGCCCGCGCCCCGGGCGTGCCGGACCGACGCGGCGCACCCACCCGAGCGGCGAGGCCACCACCCGGCGCAGCGCCAGCGCGCCCGCCGCCGCGCCCAGGACGGGGACGGCGAACGCGACCAGCGCGAGCACCCCCCAGGTGAGCGCGGGAGGCTTCCGCGCCCCCGCCAGGACCGTCACCGAGACGGCTGTCGCGACCGCCGACCCGAGCAGGCAGGCCAGCCCGGTCTCCAGCGCGGCGATCCGCCGCACCTGCCACGGACCCGTCCCCGCCAGCCGCAGGCCGGCCAGCCGCCGGTCGCGGTGCACGGCCCCGATCCGGGCGCACTGCCCGAGGAAGCCGAGCACCGGGACGAGGAGCAGCAGCAGGGCGAGGATCACCCCGGCGCGCGTGCCGGGTTCGCTGAGCAGCCCCTCGGCGACGGGCACGGAGTAGTGGCCGCTCAGCGAGGCCAGCGCACCGGCCGCCAGCGCGAACCCGGTGGCGAGCGCCGCCCCGGTCGCGGTGAGCCCGATCCGCCACCACTCGCGCCGGTCGGAGCCGCGGGTGAGCTGCCACGCCAGCCGCAGGTCGCAGACGAGGGACGCCGTCATGCCGCCACCCCCTGCGGCGTCACGGCACCGTCGCACAGCCGTACTTCACGGTCGGCGTACGCCGCCACCTGCGCGTCGTGCGTGATCAGCAGCACCGCCGTGCCGGCCTCGCGGGCCGTGTGCACCAGGGCCGTCATCACCTGCTCGCCCGCCAGCGAGTCCAGCGCCCCCGTCGGCTCGTCCGCGAACACCACCCGGGGCCCGGTGACCAGCGCGCGGGCCAGCGCCACCCGCTGCGCCTGCCCTCCGCTCATCTCGCCCGGCCGCGACTCCTCCTGGCCGCGCACCCCGAACCGCTCCAGCCACTCCCCGGCCGCCGCCCGCGCCTCGGCGCGGCCGGCGCCCGCCAGCATCAGCGGCAGCGCCACGTTGTCCGCGGCGGTCAGCTCCGGGATCAGCTGGCCGAACTGGAACACCACCCCGAACTCGGTGCGGCGCAGCTCGCTCAGCCGCTTCTCCGGCAGCTCCTCCAGCCGCTGCCCGGCGTACGTCACCGAGCCCGCGTCCGGGCGGGTGATGCCGGAGAGGCAGTGCGCCAGCGTCGACTTGCCGCTCCCGCTGGGGCCCGTCACCGCGAGGATCTCGCCCGCGCCCAGGGTGACGGTGGCGCCCCGCAGCGCCTCGGTCCTGCCGTGTGCCTTGACCAGCCGGCGGCCCGTGAGCAGCGGCCCCGCCGTGTTGTCCCCGTCGTTCATGCCGTGTCGACCTCCGCGGTCAGGGTGGTGAGCCGGGCCGCCGTGGTCGTCATCCACCGCAGGTCGGCGTCCAGGTGGTTGAGGGCGAAGTCGGCGGAGAGCACGGTCGCCAGATCGGCGCCGCCCGCCGTCTTCACCGCGGTGAGCTCCCGCATCCGGTCCATGTGGGCGGCGCGCTGGGCACGCAGGTACCCGGCGGGGTCGCCGTCGGACAGGATCGACACCACGACCTTGGCGAAGATCTCGTTCGTCACGAACGGCGCGGGCGGGGCGATCTCCCCGGCCCACTGGGACAGTTCACGCGCGCCGTCGTCCGTGGCGCGGTACGTCGTCCGCTCGGGACCGCCGTCGGAGTCGGTGCCCTCGACCTCGGCGAGACCGTCCCGGACCAGGCGCTGAAGCGTCGTGTAGACCTGCCCGTAGGCCAGCGGACGGGCCTGCGGGAAGCGTTCGTCGTGGCGTCGCTTGAGGTCGTAGCCGTGGCTCGGCCCCGAGGCGAGCAGGCCCAGCAGGATGTGACGGGTGCTCATGGGCCCCAGTATGTACTGCGTACATGTACTGAGTGAATAGTACGGCCCCGGGCATCCGGAATCAGCACAAGGGGAATCGCTCAGTCCGCGACCGCGTACGCCTCCACCGACCACAGTGAATAGCCGTACCGCGTCGCGCGCTTCTCGCCCTGGACGCGGACGTGGCGCACGTCCCGCTCGTCCATGCGGACGCTCTCCCGGCCCCCCGCGCCGTCGCGGACCTCCACCGCCGTGCGCCAGCTGCGGCCGTCCGCCGACACCTCCACGCGGTACGCCGACGGGTGCGCGTCCTGCCAGTGCAGCGCCACCTTCCCCAGCCGCACCGGGCGTTCGAGGTCCACCTGCCACCAGGCGTCGTCCTCCACCGGGGACGACCAGCGGGTCTCCGGGTCTCCGTCGTTCCCCGCCGCGGCGGGGAAGTCGGGCGTCTCGTCGGCCGAGGAGCTCGCCCGGCCGCCGCGGGCCAGGTCGGGGCCGCCGACGCGGGGAACCGCGTGCACCGTCAGCGTGCGCGTCGCGCCGCCGAAGCCGAGCCGGACCTGGTGGTCCCGGACGGGCGTGCCCGGCTTCACGGTCACCTCGACCGGCACCTGGAGCGGCGTACCGCGCGGGACGGTCAGGACCTCCGGGGGCACCCGCACGGCGAGCTCCTTCGGGGCCTCCACGGTCAGCCTGCCGCGCACCTCGTCGGGGCGCAGCGAGCCGAGGGTGACCGTCAGCTTCCGGGTGCCGCCGATGTCGGCGTCCGCGCGGTCGCCGGGCAGTTCGACGGAGGCGGCGGGCGCGTCCGCGAACCACGGGACCAGGTGCCGCACCCGGGCGGGGTCGGCGCCGGTGACACGGACGGCGTCGACCGGCTCGGCGCCGGCCCGCAGCTCGGTGGCGCCCTCCTCGGCCAGCGTCCCGAGCCGGCGCCACCCCTCGCCCGGCACGTGCGCCTCCACGGCTCCCCGCGTGCCCGGCTCGGTGAGCACCGTCACGGTGTCGACCGCACGGGCGCGCGGCAGGTCGAGGGTGCGCTCGCCGCCGGACCGCGCGGGCGGCTCCCGGTCGAGCCCGGCCCAGCTCTCGTACGCCTTCCGCGCCCGGCTCAGGAACGGGTCCAGCACGCCCTCGCCGACCGTCACGCGTGCCGAGGCGGCCGCCCGGCGCTGCTCGCCCAGCTTCCGGTACGCCGACCAGGCGGAGGCCGCGTCCCCGGCCCGCTGGGCGCCCAGCATGTCCAGCGCCGTCGTGCCGGCCTCGCCGTGACGGGCCAGCGCCTCGGACCACGGGGCGACCTCGGTGGCGAGCGCGGTGCCGGACAGCCGGCCCGGCAGGTCACGCAGCGCCGTGAAGGCCGCGCGCAGCCGGACGGCGGCGTCGGGCTCCCGAGGCCCGCGCGCCGTCGGCCGGGTGCGCCAGAACTCCTCCAGCAGCGGCCGCAGATACGCCGACTCGGTGCCGCCGAGCACCGACGAGGCGACGTTCCCGGCGAGCGCCGTCAGCGCCTTCTCGCGCCGGGTGTCACCACCGGCGAGGTCGGCGATCGCGGCCCGCCAGGACTCCTGGGGGCGGTAACCACGCGGGTTCCAGGCGAAGTCGGCGGCCGTGAACAGCGGGACGCGGGACGCCTCGGGCTGCGCCATCGCGTTGGCGAGCAGGGCCGCCGAACCGGCGGCGACGGCCGGCTCGCGGCCCTGGTAGGGGCCGAGGAAGATCCGGCCCGGGGCGTAGTCGTTCACCGGGTAGTTGTCCATCGTGACCAGCGGGTGTCCGAACGCCTTCCGCGCCTCGCCCAGTTGGCGGCCGGTGATGGTGCGCGGCACCACCCCGACCCCGGTCCACGCCACCTCGATGCCCTCGTCCAGTGCCTGCGCGAGGGACCTCCGGTACGACGTGGAACCCTCCTCGTGGTACTCGGTCGGCATCAGCGACAGCGCCACGGACTCCGGGTGGCGGTCCGCCAGGTGCCGGGCCACCGCGTTCGCCACGTGCGCCTGGGCGCGGGCCGCCGCCTCGGGGCCCGACCCGAACCGGTCGGCGTCCGCCCCGCAGTGCCACTCGCTGTAGCTGACGTCCTGGAACTGGAGCTGGAAGGCGCGGAAGCCCAGTGCCCACATCGCGTCCAGTTTCCGGGTCAGGGCGCGCAGGTCCCGCTCCGAGGCGAAGCACATCGCCTGCCCCGGCGCGACCGCCCAGGCGAGCGTGACGTGGTTGCGCCGGGCCCGCTCGGCCAGCTCGCGGAACTCCGCGCGCCGCTCGGCCGGGTACGGCTCCCGCCAGCGGGCCTGGCGCAGCAGGTCCTCGCCGGGCGCGTAGAGGTACCGGTTCTGCTTGGTGCGGCCCATGAAGTCCAGCTGGCCCAGCCGCTGCCGGTGGGTCCACGGGGTGCCGTAGAAGCCCTCGGTGATGCCGCGCACGGCGGTGCCCGGCCAGTCGCGCACCGCGACGGCGCCGATCGTGCCGTCCGGGCGCAGCAGCTGCCGCAGGGTCTGCACGGCGTGGAACAGGCCGGCACCGTCCGCCCCGGCCAGGGAGACGGCCCCCCGCCCCGTGGTCAGCGTGTAGCCGCCGGCCGGCAGGGCGTGCCGGGGGTCGTTCGAGGCGCGCTCCGTCCCCGCCCGCACCACGAGCGCCCCCTCGGGCACCGGTGCGCCGGGGGCGGTGAACCGGCGCGCCCCGGCCTCCCGCAACAGCTCCCGCAGCACCTCGACGGCGTACGGGTCGGCCGTCTCGTCCGCGATGAGGGCGACCTCCTCGGTCACCTCGACCGGGGCGCCGTTCGCGCGCACGGAGTGGGGGCGCGGCCACACGGACGGCTCCGCGGTCCCCACCGGATCGGCGGTGGGCGAGGCGGTCGTCCCGGGCGCGGGCGGCGCCGCCACGGCGGCCGGCGCGGTCCCCAGCGTTCCGGCGAGGACGGCGAACGCGAGGGCGGCCCTCCTGGTGTTCGCCGTCCTCCCACGCCGCAGCTGCACGGGCCCCTCCTGGTCGCTCGAGCGGTCCGAACGGTCCGGCGGCCGAACGGCCGTGTCCATTCCGTTACCGAGAGATCCGACCCCACCACTTCGGTGATGAACGTGTCAATGAGAGTGGACGCTGTGGCGGGTTTGTCCCACCGTGGAGGGAGGAGAAGCGGGAAGAATGTGAGCAGGAACACGTTGGAAGACTTTGTACGTCTGCCATCGCGCCCGCTGGGTAGGGCTGCGGGATAACCCGCACGACCACGCACGACCCGCATCCCGCACGTCCGCGTGATCCGCGGACCGTGCTCGACGAGGAGACGATCTGTGACCGCACCGGCCTACGTTCCTACCCCGCCCCTGTCCAAACCCGTGGCGGAGACCTCCGCCGACGACCTCCACTTCTGCGTCTTCAGCGCGGAGGGCCCCTGCACCGAACTCCCGCTGACCAGCGAACCCCCGCTGCCGGACGCCGAACCGCTCACCAGCGAACCGCCGCTCGCCGAAGCCGCCCCCCTGACCAGCGAGTCCGACACCTGGACGGACTCCTCGGACGCCTCCGGACTCGACTCCTTCCCGGCCCAGTACCGCCCGGAGCCCTAGGGTGAGCGCGCCCCGGCCGGCCGAGCCCCCTTCCGCGGACCTGTCGCGGCTCGCCGCCCTGCACGGCGTCGCCACCTCCTACAGCCCCTCACCGGACCGCACCGTCACGGCCTCCGCCACCGCCGTCACCCTCGCGCTGGCCGCCCTCGGCGTGGACGCGGCAAGCCCGGACGCCGTCCGTGCCGCCCTCACCACCCGCGAACGCGAACGGGGCGCACGGCTGCTGCCCCCCACCGTGGTCGCCTGGGGCACCGACACCCCGGCCGCCCTCACCGCACTGCCCGACGGCACCCGGCTGAGCGTCCGCACCGAACAGGGCGAGACCCTCGCCTCCGCCCGGCACCTTCCGCCCGGCGTGCACGACCTGACCGCCACCGCACCCGACGGCCGCACCGCCCGCGCCCACCTGATCGTCGCCCCACCCCGGCTGCCCGCGCCGCGGGGACGCTCCTGCGGCCTCCTGGTGCAGCTCTACTCGCTCCTCTCCCGCCGCTCCTGGGGCATGGGCGACCTCGCCGACCTCGGCGAACTCGCCGGGTGGGCCGGACGCACCCTCGGCGCCGGATTCGTCCAGGTCAACCCGCTGCACGCGGCCGTCCCCGGCCCCCCGACCGACCCCTCCCCCTACCGTCCCTCCTCCCGCCGCTTCCCCGACCCCGTCCACCTGCGGATCGAGGACGTCCCCGAGTTCGGTTACGTCGAGGACCAGGGCCGCGTCCGCGCCCTGCGGGAGCGGGCGGCCCGGCTGCGCGGGGCGGTGCTGGACAAGGGCGCGCTGATCGACCGGGACGCCGTCTGGGAGGCCAAGCGGGAGGCCCTGGAGCTGGTCCACGCGGTCCCGCTCGGCCCCGGCCGCCGGGCCGCCTACGCCGATTTCCGCACCGCGCAGGGGCAGGCCCTCCAGGACCACGCCACCTGGTACGCCCTCGCCGAGGTCCACGGTGCCGACTGGCACCGCTGGCCCGCCGAACTGCGCGACCCCCGCTCGCCCGGCACCGCCCGAGCCCGCCGGGAACTGGCGGACCGCGTCGACTTCCACTCCCGCCTCGTCTGGCTCACCGACGCCCAGCTCACCGCCGCCCAGCGCGCCGCGCGCGAGGCCGGGATGACGGTCGGGATCGTCCACGACCTCGCCGTCGGCGTCCACCCCGCCGGCGCCGACGCCTGGGCGCAGCAGGACCACTTCGCGGCCGGCATGTCCGTCGGCGCTCCCCCGGACGCCTTCAACGCGCGCGGCCAGGACTGGGGCCTGCCGCCCTGGCGCCCCGACCGCCTCGCCGACTCCGGGTACGCCCCCTTCCGCGCCCTGCTGCGGGCCCTCTTCCGGTACGCGGGAGCGCTGCGCATCGACCACGTGATGGGCCTGTTCCGGCTCTGGTGGGTCCCCGAGGGGCACCCGCCCACGGAGGGCACCTACGTCCGCTACGACGCCGAGGCGATGCTCGCCGTGCTGGTCCTGGAGGCCTCCCGCGCCGGGTCGGTGGTGATCGGCGAGGATCTCGGCACCGTGGAGCCGGGCGTGCGCGAGGCGCTGCGCGAACGCGGGGTGTACGGCACCTCGGTGCTGTGGTTCGAGCGGGACTGGGAGGGCGACCGCCGCCCGCTGCCGCCGGAGACCTGGCGCGCGGACTGCCTGGCGACGGCCACCACCCACGACCTGCCGCCCACCGCGGCACGGCTCGGCGGCGAGCACGTGGAACTCCGGGACCGCCTGGGGCTGCTCACCCGTCCCCTGGAGGAGGAGCGCGCGGAAGCGGCGGCGGACGTGGGGGAGTGGCGTGAGCTGCTGCGCCGGCTGGGGCTGCTGCGAGGGGCCCCGGGGGAGGAGGCGGAGATCCAGGCCGTGCACCGGTACCTGCTGCGCACCCCCGCCCGGATGATCGGCGTGTGGCTGCCGGACGGCGTCGGCGACCGCCGCCCGCAGAACCTGCCGGGCACGTGGGACCAGTACCCGAACTGGCGCTTGCCGATCGCGGACGCGGAGGGCCGCCCGGTGACGCTGGAGGACCTGACGGCCTCACCGAGGCTGCACGCCCTGCTGAGGACACTGACCGAGACCGCCCCTGACGCCCCGCCCCCTTACGGCACCCCGGCCGCGCGCACCTGAACCGCGTTCGATACGTTGGGACCGTGGACACGAAGAACGCCCTGCGCGCCGGCGCCCTGGCAGCCGGTACGACGCTGATGATGCTGCTCATGACGTCCCCCGCGCTCGCGCTCACCCGCGACGACGGCGACGACCCCGGCACGGGCCTGAGCGTCGTCGAGACGCTGGGCCTCTACGTCCTGGCCCCGATCGCGCTCTTCGTGATCATCGCCGCACTGGTGATGGTCGGCGACAAGTCGCACAAGAAGAAGGACGTCACCAGCTCCAACATCAGCACGAAGGCCGAGGCCAAGGCCTGACCCGGAGCACCTCCGCGCACTGTCCCGAGGGCGCCGGCACCGCGACGAGCGGACGCCGGCGCCCTCGGCGCTGTCGCCCCTGAGGGAGGCCGGCCCGCCCCGGCCCTGAGAGGGCCGGGCCCGCCCCGGCTCCGAGGGCGGCCCCGGCGCCCTTACCGCTCGCTCGCGAGCAGCAACTCCCGCAGCAGCGAGGACAGCTGCCCCGCCCGCTCCCCGCCGAGCGCCGCCAGGGCCTCCGTCTGCTCGGCGAGTCCCGCGCCGACCGCCTGGTCGATCAGCTCCAGCCCCTCCGCGGTGAGCGTGACCTGGAGCCCGCGCCGGTCGTGCGGGTCGGGGGAGCGGCGCAGCAGCCCCGCCCGCTCCAGCTTGTCGAGCCGCCCCGTCATCCCGCCGGTGGTCAGCATCAGCGTGCCCGAGAGCTGCCGGGGGGAGAGGGTGTAGGGCTCCCCGGCCCGCCGCAGGGTCGCCAGCACATCGAACTCCCCGCGCGAGATGCCGTACCGGGCGTACGCCCTCTCCATCCGGTCGCCCATGGCGCGCGCCAGCCGGAAGACACGCCCGAAGACCTCCATACCGGCCGTGTCCAGATCGGGCCGCACCCGCGCCCACTGCTCGACGATCGCGTCGACGGGATCCTTGGGGCGCGGCTCCTGGGATGTGCTCATGGCGAGGAGTATCCGCGTCCACAGGATCACCCGCAAGAAAGTGGCTCGACGATAAGTAGCTCACGAGTAAGCTACTCGCAGCTGACCTACCCGGAAGGGCTGCCCATGCCACCGCCCATGTCCCAGCGCCGCGCCCCCTCCCGCGCGGCCGTCACCGCCCTCACCGCCCTCGCACCCGTCTCCTGGGGCACCACCTACGCCGTGACCACGGAGTTCCTCCCGCCCGACCGCCCCCTGTTCACCGGCCTGGTACGCGCCCTGCCGGCCGGCCTGGTCCTGCTCGCCCTGGTCCGCGTACTGCCACGCGGTGCCTGGTGGTGGAAGGCGGCGGTGCTCGGCGCGCTCAACATCGGCGCCTTCTTCCCGCTGCTGTTCCTCTCCGCGTACCGGCTGCCCGGCGGCATGGCGGCGGTCGTGGGCTCGGCCGGACCGCTGTTCGTGGTCGTCCTGTCGGCGCTGCTGCTGGGGCAGCGGCCGACGGCGCGCCATGTGATCACCGGGTTCGCGGCCGCGTCCGGCGTCAGCCTGGTGGTCCTGGAGTCGGCGGGCGCGCTGGATCCGCTGGGCGTCCTCGCGGCCCTCGCCTCCACCGCCTCGATGTCCGCCGGCACCGTCCTCACCCAGCGCTGGGGGCGCCCGGAGGGTGTCGGCCCGCTCGCCCTGACGGGCTGGCAGCTGACGGCCGGAGGCCTGCTGATCGCGCCCTTCGCCGTCCTGGCCGAGGGCGCGCCCCCCGCCCTGGACGTTCCGGCCCTCGGCGGCTACCTCTACCTCGCCCTGGCCAACACGGCGATCGCGTACTGGCTCTGGTTCCGGGGCGTCGGACGCCTCACCGCCACCCAGGTCACCTTCCTCGGCCCCCTCAGCCCCCTCACGGCGGCGGTGATCGGCTGGGCGGCCCTCGGTGAGACGCTGACCCCGCCCCAACTGGCGGGCATGGCCCTGGCGTTCGGGGCGACGGTGGCGGGGCAGGCCGCGCCGCGCCCGCGCACGGCCCTCGGGGCGCCCGCGCCGGCGCCGCCCGGGTCCGCCGTCACGGGAGATGCGCAGGTGTTGCACAGAACGTGACCACCCCGCACCCGTCTCCCACGTAAACGATCTTTAAGTTCTGTGATCGACTCCGTGCGCAAGTGCGCCGCGGAGGCTCCTAGTTGCCCCAGAGAGGCATTCTGGCCTGGGACGCGACCCTGCCGTACCCGGACGGCAGCAACGACCGGTTCTGGGTCGAGATCACCGACCAGACCGCGCACCGGCGGGGGCCGCGCTGCCGCGCAGGCGGCCCCCGTTCTCCGCAAGCCATCAGGGAGCCGACGCGATGCACGCACAACCGCTCGATCCGACCCGCCTGTGGGGCGAGGGCTGGGCCGTCACCTTCGCGCCCCGGCCGCCCGCGTTCTGCCTCGACGCCATGGGGGTGAGCGAGGCCGCGCCGCTGCCGGACGGGCTGGCGGCGTTCGCCCGCCGTTCGCCGTTCGACGGGCCGCCGGTGCTGGTCGCGGCGGCCGTGCTGGACGACCGGTGGTCGGTGGTGGTGGAGAGCGAGGCGCAGACCGGCTGGGTAGGCACCCACCCGGACGTCCTCGAGGCGTTCACCGCACCGGACGCACCCGCCTGCACCGTCTTCTCCGACCCGAACAAGGTGCAGGTCGTCTTCCGGGAGCACGGCAGCCCGGTCGGCGGCCTGGAGCCGCGCGGCAACCGCCGCTGGGGCCACTTCGGTGACCGCGTCCTGCGGTCCCTGCGCGACGCGGGTTTCCCCGACGGCCACGCGAGCCTGGAGGACCCGGTGCCCGCCGCCCCCAGCGAGGGTGCCCTCGCCCTCCTCGCCGCCCAGGCGGTCTCCCGCACCGAACTGCGTGCCGAACACCTCCAGGGTCCCTGGCTCGGCGGCCTCACGGCCAAGCCGTATCCGGCCGCGCCCTGACCGCGCCGCTCGCGCGGCGCACCCGCTGACCGGGCGGTCACCACCGTGACGCCCGACGTCCTGACGACCGCGGGCACGAAGAAGGGCGCCCGGCGTGAGCACCGGGCGCCCTTCGAGCCGTGCGGCGGTTACGCGGACGCCGCCGCGTCCGCCGCCTGTGCCCGCAGCGCGCGCTCCACACCCGCGCGGGACTCCGAGACCAGACGGCGCAGGGCCGCGTTGGGGGAGGTGGCGGTCAGCCAGGTGTCGGTCCTGTCCAGGGTCTCGCCGGAGACCTGGATGCCCGGGTAGAGGCCGACGGCGATCTGCTGGGCCATCTCGTGCGAGCGGGAGGCCCACACGTCCTCCAGCACCTCGAAGTACCGGTCGGTGTACGGGGCCAGCAGCTCGCGCTGGTCGGTCTGGACGAAGCCGGCGATGACCGCCTCCTGGACGGCGTTCGGCAGCTTGTCGGACTCGACGACCGAGGCCCACGCCTCCGCCTTGGCCTCCTCCGTCGGGCGGGCCGCGCGGGCGGTCGCGGCGTGGCGCTCGCCGGCCGCCGTCCTGTCCCGCTCGTACTCGGCCGTGATCTCCGCCTCGTCGAAGCGGCCCACCGCCGCCAGCCGCTGCACGAACGCCCAGCGCAGCTCCGTGTCCACGGCCAGCCCCTCGACGGTCTGCGTGCCGGCCAGCAGCGCCTCCAGCAGGTCCAGCTGCTCCGGGGTGCGGGCCGTCGCCGCGAAGGCACGCGCCCACGCGAGCTGGTGGTCGCTGGCCGGTTCGGCGGCCCGCAGGTGGGCCAGCGTCGCGTCGGTCCAGCGGGCCAGCAGCGTCTCGCGGGCGCCCGGGTCGGTGTACAGGTCGATCGCCAGCTTCACCTGGCGGTGCAGCGACTGCACGACACCGATGTCGGACTCCTTGCCGATGCCCGACAGCACGAGCGAGAGGTAGTCGCGGGCGGGGAGCTCCGCGTCCCGGGTCATGTCCCAGGCGGAGGCCCAGCACAGGGCGCGGGGCAGGGACGACTCGAAGTCGCCCAGGTGCTCGGTGACGAAGGCCAGGGACTGCTCGTCCAGGCGGACCTTGGCGTAGGACAGGTCGTCGTCGTTGAGGAGGACGACCGCCGGACGGCGCTTGCCGGCCAGCTGCGGCACGTCGGTCAGCTCGCCGTCCACGTCGAGTTCGACCCGGTCGCCGCGCACCAGCTTGCCGGTCGCCCCGTCGAGGTCGTACAGGCCGATCGCGATGCGGTGCGGGCGCAGGGTCGGCTCGCCCTTCGCGCCGGCCGGGAGCGCGGGCGCCTCCTGGCGGATGGCGAAGGAGGTGATGACGCCGTCGCCGTCCGTGGCGATCTCCGGGCGCAGGACGTTGATGCCGGCCGTCTCCAGCCACTGCTTCGACCACGTCTTCAGATCGCGCCCGGAGGTCTCCTCCAGCGCGCCCAGCAGGTCGGACAGGCGCGTGTTGCCGAACGCGTGGCGCTTGAAGTACGCCTGCACGCCCCGGAAGAACGCGTCCTCGCCGACGTACGCGACGAGCTGCTTCAGCACCGAGGCGCCCTTGGCGTACGTGATGCCGTCGAAGTTGACGAGCACGTCGTCCAGGTCGCGGATGTCCGCCATGATCGGGTGCGTGGACGGCAGCTGGTCCTGGCGGTAGGCCCACGTCTTCATGGAGTTGGCGAACGTCGTCCACGAGTGCGGCCACTTCGAGCCGGGCGCGTCGGCCTGGCAGGCGGCCTCGGCGTAGGTGGCGAACGACTCGTTCAGCCACAGGTCGTTCCACCACTCCATGGTGACGAGGTCGCCGAACCACATGTGGGCCAGCTCGTGCAGGATCGTGGCGGCCCGCACCTCGTACGCGGCGTCGGTCACCTTCGACCGGAACACGTACTGGTCGCGGATGGTCACCGCGCCCGCGTTCTCCATCGCACCCGCGTTGAACTCCGGCACGAACAGCTGGTCGTACTTCTCGAACGGGTACGCGTAGTCGAACTTCTCCTGGAACCACTCGAAGCCCTGCCGGGTTACGGCGAAGATCGCGTCCGCGTCGAGGTGCTCGGCGAGCGAGGGCCGGCAGTAGATGCCGAGCGGGACGGACTGGCCGTCCTTCTCGTACACGCTGTGCACGGAGTGGTACGGGCCGACGATCAGCGCCGTGATGTACGACGAGATGCGCGGGGTCGGCGCGAACTCCCAGACGTTGTCGCGCGGTTCGGGGGTCGGCGAGTTGGAGATGACGGTCCAGCCCTCCGGCGCCTTCACGGTGAACTGGAAGGTCGCCTTGAGGTCCGGCTGTTCGAAACTCGCGAAGACGCGGCGGGCGTCCGGCACCTCGAACTGGGTGTAGAGGTACGCCTGGTCGTCGACCGGGTCGACGAAGCGGTGCAGGCCCTCGCCGGTGTTGGTGTAGGCGCAGTCCGCCCTCACCCGCAGGACGTTGCGGCCCCGGAGCAGGCCCGGCAGGGCGATGCGGGAATCGGCGAAGACCTCGGACGGGTCGAGGGAGTCACCGTTGAGGGTCACCTCGTGCACGGCCGGAGCGACCAGGTCGATGAACGACTCCGCGCCGTCGCCGTCCTCGGCGACGTCGAAGCGCACCGTGGTCACGGACCGGTAGGTGCCGCCCTCCTGCGCGCCGGAGAGATCGAGATCGATCTCGTACGAGTCAACCGTCAGCAGCTTCGCCCGCTGCTGCGCCTCTTCGCGAGTCAGGTTTGTGCCAGGCACGCGGTCATCTCCTCGTTATGTGTGGGTTGCGTCATCCTTCCACGCGGGATCGGGATCGGGGGATGACCGAGCCGGACCATGGGGATACCCCTCGGTCGGACATGTGGGAGGGTTCCATCCGCGCTGAGGTCGGATAAGGGTGGCCTGAAGGGTGGCACCTTAGGTAGCATTGACTGTATGAAGATCAGTGTGAGTCTGCCGCAGGAGGATGTCGCCTTCGTCGACGAGTACGCCGCCCGTACGGACGCCGCCTCCCGGTCCTCGGTGATACACGCCGCGATCGAACTGCTGCGGCAGGCACAGCTCGAGCAGCAGTACACGGAGGCCTTCGCCGAGTGGGACGAGAGCGAGGACGCACAGTTCTGGGACCGCTTCTCGGGGGACGGAGTGTCCGATGAAGCGCGGTGACATCTATCTGGTCGACTACGAGCCGGCCCGGGGGAGCGAAGCCAACAAGGCGCGGCCGGGCGTCATCGTCTCGAACGACGGCGCCAACGCGGCCGTGGAGAGGGCCGGACGAGGTGTGCTCACGCTGGTGCCGCTGACGACGAACACGTCCCGCGTCTACCCGTTCCAGGTGCTGCTGCCCGCGGCGGAGTGCGGGCTCCTGAAGGATTCCAAGGCGCAGTGCGAGCAGGTTCGGGCACTGGCCCCGGAGCGGCTGCTGCGGCCGATCGGTGTGGTGCCGCGGCAGCGCATGGCCGAGATCGACGTGGCGCTGCGACGACACCTGGCGCTGTGAAAGCGCCGAGGGGCGGTCACCGAGCCCGGTGACCGCCCCTCGTGACGTCCGTTGGCCTGCTCAGCCCTTCAGCTCGGCCGCCACCAGCTCCGCGATCTGCACCGCGTTCAGCGCGGCGCCCTTGCGGAGGTTGTCGTTGGAGACGAACAGCGCGAGGCCGTTGTCCACCGTCTCGTCGGGGCGGATGCGGCCCACGTAGGACGGGTCCTGGCCGGCCGCCTGGAGCGGGGTGGGGATGTCGGTGAGGACCACGCCGGGTGCCTGGGCCAGCAGCTCGGTCGCGCGCTCCGCGCTGATCGGGCGGGCGAAACGGGCGTTGATCTGCAGCGAGTGGCCGGAGAAGACCGGGACGCGCACACAGGTGCCGGAGACCTTGAGGCCGGGAATGCCGAGGATCTTGCGCGACTCGTTGCGCAGCTTCTGCTCCTCGTCGGTCTCGTACCGACCGTCGTCGACGAGGTTGCCGGCCAGCGGCAGCACGTTGAAGGCGATGGGGCGCTGGTAGACGCCGGGCTCGGGGAAGTCGACCGCCGAACCGTCGTGGGTCAGCTTGTCGGCCTCGTCGATCACCTTCGACGCCTGGCCGTGCAGCTCGGCGACGCCCGCGAGGCCGGAACCGGACACCGCCTGGTACGTGGCGACGACCAGCGCCTCGAGGCCCGCCTCCGCGTGCAGCGGACGCAGCACCGGCATCGCGGCCATCGTGGTGCAGTTCGGGTTGGCGATGATGCCCTTGGGCCGGTTGGCGATGGCGTGCGGGTTGACCTCGGAGACGACGAGGGGGACCTCGGGGTCCTTGCGCCAGGCGGAGGAGTTGTCGATCACGACGGGACCCTGCGCGGCGACCTTCTCGGCCAGCGCCCTGGAGGTCGCGCCGCCGGCGGAGAACAGCACGATGTCCAGGCCGCTGTAGTCGGCGGTGGAGGCGTCCTCCACCGTCACGCCGTCCAGCTCCGTGCCCGCCGAGCGGGCCGAGGCGAACAGGCGCAGCTCCGTGACCGGGAAGTTCCGCTCCTTGAGGATCCTGCGCATGACCGTGCCCACCTGACCGGTGGCTCCGACGATTCCGACCCTCACGGTGACTCCCTACTGCGTCCTGATACGTACCTGATGTGCCTGGCCGAGGCTCTTCCATGATGCGGCCGACCACGGCCCGCCTGTCCAATTCTTTGCCGGTTTGCCCGCCCACTGGGACGACCGAGCAGGGCGGACAGGCCGCGGACCTTCGGCCGTCACCCCGCTGACCAGGAGAAATTCAGCCACCAGGGGTCACGGACCGCAAGGTTCCCTGCCCGGTCCGCCCTCGCCCACACGGAGATGTGATGTACGCCTCTGCTGCTCCCGACAACCGGTGCGAACGTTCCCGGCCCGAGTGGCGTCGTAGGAGAAACAGCGTGAGGGGGGTGGCCAGTGCTGCGCGGAAGGATCCGGCGCGGCCGGGGGGCGTACGTCGCTGCCGACGACGACCCGCTGGACGCGGTGCAGGAACGCCGGGTGCGGGCGGTGCTCGCCCTGGGCGGGGTACCGCAGGCGGACCTGCCGGACGGGGTGCAGCAGGTCCGCCTGCGGTTGCTGGAGAGGGCCGCGAGCGGCCGGGAGGCGCCGCGGGACGTCTCGGCGTGGGCGGCGGTCGTCGCCTCGAACCTCGCCATGGACTGGCACCGGGCCAAGCGCCGCCAGGAGCGGCTGGGGGAGCGGCTGGCCGCGCTGCGGCCGGCTCAGGAGCCTTCCGGCGAGGAGACCAGCGTGCTCTCCCTCGCCGTCGCCCGGGGCCTGGACCGGCTGCCCGACGCGCAGCGCCAGGTCGTCGTGCTGCGTTTCTACGCCGATCTGCCGGTGCGCTCGATCGCCGAGCAGCTCGGCGTCCCGGAGGGCACGGTCAAGAGCAGGCTGCACACTGCCGTACGGGCCCTGCGCGCCCGCCTGCACGAGGACGAGGTGGTGTGACATGACCGCCCACGACGAGAGCCGGGAGCCCTCCCGCGAGGGGCCCGGAGCCGAGTACGACGGCGTGGACGCCCTGATGGCCGCCCTCTCCGACGAGCCCCTGCCGGAGCCGGCCCGGCGGGATCCGGCGTTCCTGGCCGCGCGGGACGCCGCCGTCGCCGACCTGGCGGTGCTGCGCGAGCAGCTGTCGCTGATCGGGGACGCCCTCGCCGGGGCGGGGGGCGCTGTTCCTGCGGCGCGGGAGGCGGCCGCCCGGCCCGGGAGGCGCCCGGACACCGACGCCGGGCCGGGACGGGACACGGCGCCGGCGTCCCCGGACAGCAAGGGCCCCGGTCCGGAGAACGCGCCGCCCGCCCTCCTGACGGGGCTGCCCTCCCGCTCCGGGGACGGGCCGGCGGACGCGGGCGGCCCCCGCGGCGCCCGCCGCCCCCGCCGACGGACGGCGAAGGTCGTCCTCGGCGGGCTGGTCGCCGCTGCCGCCGCCGGTCTGGTGCTCGGCACGGGCTGGCTCGTGACGCAGGGCGGGGGAACGGCCGACTCGGCGGCGCGGGGTGTCGCCGCGGACTCCAAGGAGGCGGAGGCGGGCTCGGCCGCCTTCGGCAGTCCTCGCTATCTGGCGTGCGCCCGGCTGGTCGCCGAAGGCCCGGTGACGGCGGTGGAGCAGGTGCCGGGCGGCGCGGGAGTGGAGCGCGTCACCGTGGGGGCGAGCCGGTACTACAAGGGCGAGGGCGAGGTCACGTTCCTCCGGGACACCGCCGGGGAGCCCCCGCTGGAACCGGGTGACCTGGTGCTGGTCGGCATGCCGGCCGGCGGCGAACGCCCGGACACGGTGATCGCCGGCGAGCCGGGCATCGCCCCCGAGCGGGCCCGGATCATCGCCGCGCTCCCCACGTCGCACGCCCTGACCTGCGACTGAGCACGACGAAGGGGCGGGCGCCCGTACGGACGCCCGCCCCTCTGCTTCGTGCCTCAGCCGCTTACGGGACGACCTTGCCGATCGCCACGTTGCCGAGGCCCGCGACCGTGCCGCGCTCGTTCACCAGCTGCACGCGCCCGAAGAACGCGCGTCCCTCGGGAGCCGCCGCCGCGACGGTGACCTCGCCGGAGACGGTGGCCGAGTCGCCCGTGCCGAGCTTCACCGGCGCGGAGCCGTCGACGCCGACGGTACCGAGCGTGGAGGAGAAGAACACGTCCAGGTAGTCGTAGTCCGTCGAACCGGCCGGGACCGAGTAGCCGTCCACCTCGATGGTGTACGTGCCGGCCGCCGGGGAGGCCACGGAGACCGACTCCTCCGAGTCGCCGTCGGCGGACTGGGCGACGCGGTTGCCGGCCTGGTCGTACACGGCCAGGTCCAGGTCGGCGGCGGTGTCGGAGACGTTGCCGATGGACACGTCGAGCGACGCGGCGCCCGCGGGCACCTCGACGGTCGTCGTGTGCGTCTCACCGGTCCTGATGGCGGGACGCTCCGTCCTGGACGAGCCGAGCGGCCCGCCCACCAGCTTGCCGTCGATGGCGGCGGCCTCGTTCGTCACCGTCCAGGTGGCGGTGGCCGGCGTGCCGATCTTCGCCTCGGGCACCGTCACGGTCTCCGGGTCGAAGGCGGCGCCGAGCACGGCGACGTCCAGCGTGTAGGGGTTGTCGAGCAGCGGCGAGGTACGGCGCGACTCGACCTCGATCTCCCAGACGCCCGGCTGCGGGTTCGGGTAGGAACGCACGTCGGGGCGGCAGGTGTTGGCCGGGTTGGCGTAGTTCGGGTAGCAGTTGACCGTCGACGTCGGGTCGGCCGGGACACCGTAGGGGTGGATGGCGATGAAGCGGGTCTGGCTCGTGGCCTTCAGCCCGCTCATCGCGATCTCCAGCGTCTTCGCGCCCTCGGGCACGGTGACGAAGTAGGAGGTGCTGCTGTTGCGCTGGGCCGTGCCCGACGCGGAGAAGGTGTGCTGCAGCGGCTCCGAGACCACCACGGTGCTCAGGATCTGCCGGTCGACACCCTCGGTGCGCGGGTCGTCCACCTCGAGGATGGCGCTCTTGATGCCGGCCGAACCGGGCGCGGCCTGGACCTTGACGGTCACCGGCTTGTTCAGCGGCAGCCGGATGTCGTCGTCGCCGAGGATGCGGAAGGTGCGGCCCTCGTTGTTCTCGATGTCCAGCTCGTGGCGGAGTGCACGGTCGGGACCGGACGTACGGGTGATCGTGATGTCGTACGTCTTCTTCTGGCCGGCCTTCAGGCCGCCCTCACGGTCGTACAGACCCGTGCCGAAGCCCGGGGTCTTCAGGAACTGGTCGATCGCGGTGTCGACCGGCGCCTTCACCTCGTACTGGTGCGCGGTGGCACCGTCACGGATGGCGTCCCAGGCGTCCTCGATGTCGATGAGGCCGGCGCCCTCCTCGTAGGCCTGCACACCCTTGATGTGCTCGGCGGTGGAGGTGAGGGCGGTGCGCAGCGTCGCCGGGGTGAGGTCGATGCGCTTCTGCTTCGCGGCGGACAGCAGCAGCGCGGCGGCGCCGGTGGCCTGCGGGGAGGCCATCGAGGTGCCCTGGAGCATGCCGTAGCCGGCCGGGAGGCCGTAGCCCGCCTCGGCGACCGGGGCGCCCGGGACCCAGGTCTGGATGGTGTTGATCGCCGCGCCGGGGGCGACCAGGGTCGGCGTGAAGCCGCCGTCCTCACGCGGACCGCGCGAGGAGAAGGGCATCATGTCGTACTTGGTGCGCACCTCGGAGCCGTAGTTGGCGGCCCAGGTCTCCTTGGAGACGGTCGCGCCGACGGAGATGACCTTGTCCGCCAGGGCGGGGTCGCCGATGGTGTTGGCACCGGGGCCGGAGTTGCCCGCGGAGATCACCAGCTGGACGCCGTAGGTGTCGATCAGCCGGTTGTAGAGCTCCACGCGGGCGTTGTTGCCGTCGTTGAGCGCCGGCAGACCGCCGATGGACATGTTGACGATGTCGACACCGCGCTTGGTGACGAGGTCGATCATGCCCTCGGTGAGCGCCACGTTGGTGCAGCCGCCGGACCAGGTGCAGGCGCGGGAGGAGACGAGCTTCGCGCCGGGCGCGGCGCCGTCCATCCGGCCGCCGAACAGGCCATTGGCGGCGGTGATGCCGGCGACGTGCGAGCCGTGCGAACCCTCGATGACACCGATGTTGACGAAGTCGGCCTTCTTGCCGGTCCAGTCGCCGCCGTAGGGGTCCATCGGGACGTCCTTGCGGATCTCCACGACGAACGGCTGACGCTCCACGACATCGGTCTTGGGGTCGTCGGTGCCGAAGTACCCGATCTGGAAGCCGTCCTTGTACGGCTTCATCGGGGTGTCGTCGGAGAAGTCCCGGTTGTTGTTCAGGTCGACGCGGACCGTGCCGGCCTGGGCGTCGTAGAGCATGCCCCAGGAGTCGGTGGTGTCGCCGTCGCGGTTGGCGTCGCCGTCCGCGTCGCCGCCGGTGGTGTACGACTCCAGGAAGGTGCTGATCTGGTACGTGCCCGCCGGGGCCGTCCAGGTCGCGCCGCCGTAGGTGAAGGTGGGCCCGGAGACGGCGGACACCATCGGGCGCCAGGTCCGGTCGTTGTCGACGATCGGGTCGGTCGCCGTCACCCAGTCGACGATCTTGCGCTCGCCGGTGGTGGTCTTCTGCAGTGCGGGGTGGCCGAGGTCCACACCGGAGTCGAGGATGCCGATGGTGACGCCGCGGCCGTCCGCCTTCGGGTTGTCCTCGACGAAGTCGACGGCACCGGTCTCGAAGGACGGGTTGTACGGGTTCTTCGCGGGCGTCCGCCGGTCGGGTCCTGAGTAGGTCTTCTGGCCGCCCTTGCCCTTGGCGCTCTTCGTGGTGTCCGCGGCGGGCGTCGGGTCGTCCAGTGGGATCTCGTCGCGCAGGTCGACGCCGTGCACGGAGGAGAGCTTGGTGGCGGCGGCGATCGCCGCGTCGGCCTTGCCGGTGGGGACGGTGGCGCGGACGTAGCCGAGCTTGTCGTCGGTCCGGCCGACCGAGCCGCCCTTGACCGCGTTCAGCTGCTCGGCGACCTGCTCGGTCTTGCCGGGAGCGGTGGCGATCATCATCGTGACGTGCTTGGCGCCGTCGGCCTTGGCCTCCGCCAGCAGGTCGGCGTCGTCCGAACCGAGCTTGTCGGGAGCGGACTTGACGTCGGCGTCGGCCGGCGAGGCGGGCGGGGTGTCGGCGGCGAAGGCCAGCGGGACGGGCCCGGCCGCGGAGAGCGCGGCGACGAGACCGGCGGCCACGGCGATGCGGGCCACGCGTCTGGTGCCCGATATGGAATCGCGCTGGGGGGAGTTGGTCATCGGCATCCCTTGTAAGTAAAGGAACGATCGGCAGCGACCGGAGCCGATCGCCCCTGGCCGCGACGGTCCGGAAGGCAATCCCGGACGATCGCTGAGCCTTACGCAAGGGATAGATGTTTGGCGAGAGTTGTCGGAAAGGAAATGGAGGTGTGGGGAAAACCCCCGGTGTGCTTATGGGGAGATGAGCGGCGAAGCCGACAAGTCGCTCCCGGGCTTGCGGGTTACCGTCATCCGATGCGACAGAAGGTGCGGGTGGCGGCCTACGCCGTGGTGGTGCGCGACGGACAGCTCCTGCTCGCCCGTTCCCCGGGCCCCGGCGGTGTCCCCGAGTGGGTGTTGCCGGGCGGGGGCACGGAACACGGCGAGGACCCCTATGACACCGTGCGCCGGGAGGTGGAGGAGGAGACCGGCCACCTCGTGGAGGTCACCCGCCTGCTCGGCGTGGACTCCACCCGCCGCACCGTCCCCGCCCGCCTCGGCCGCACCGTCGACCACCACGGGATACGCCTGCTCTACGAGGCCCACGTCACCGGCGGCGAGCTCCGCGACGAGGTGGGCGGAACCACGGAACTCGCCGCCTGGCAGCCCCTCGACGCCGTCGCCGGCCTGGTGCGGGTCCGTCTGGTCGACATCGCCCTGCGCCTGTGGCGCGAACGGCCGCCGACGGGCCGGGCGGCGCCGTAGCGTGCGGTGCGGTCCCTTCCGGTCCGTTCCCTTCAGGTCCGGTCCGTTCCGGTCCACGGCCTAGCGGGGTGAGACGACGACGTACGCCGCCGGGTCGCGGTCGGCCGCGGCGGTGAGAGCCGTGCGGACCACGGCCGCCTGCTGGTCCGCCGCGTCCCGCAGCCCCCGGGGGGTGACGTGGACGACCGTGATGCCGAGACGCTCCAGGAGTTCGCGCTTGCGGGCGTACTCCGTCCACTCCGCGTCGTCCTCCGGGCGCCGGCCGGGGCGGGGCGCACGGGTGTCGAGCTCCACCGCCACCGCCTGCTCCGGCCAGTACGCGTCCAGCCCGCCGAGGCGGGGGCCGCCCGGCAGGTGCAGATCGACGTTCCAGCACGGGTCCGGCAGGCCGTGGTCGCGCACCATCCGGTACAGCCGCGCCTCCGCCAGCGCCCGGCCCTCGGCCAGCAGCGAGTCCACCGCGTCCACCACGTGCGGCCGGTTCAGCAGCTTCGCGCCGGTCAGCTCCCGCACCACCGCCGCCGGGTCGCAGTGGCCCCCGCGCACCGTCTCCGTCAAGAGCCGCCGCACGAGAGCCGCGTCCTCGATGCCCGCCACCGCGTCGGCCAGCGCACGCGGCACGGGTGCCACCGGCAAGCCGGTGACCTGCTCCGGGACGGGCAGGGCGGGGGTGCGGACGATCCGGGCGCAGCCCGTCGAGCGCAGCCGGCGCAGTCGCGGGACCAGGACGTCGAGGACCTCCAGGGACGGCAACGGGGGAGCGGAGGCGAAGCCGTGCAGGGTCAGCGCCGCCAGCCCGGTGATCATCGCCTCGCCGTAGGGGGACGCGGGCGGCTCGTCCGCGCCGGGCTGGACGGGGACGCTCACGGTCCGCTCCCGGGCCGCGTACAGCAGCACCGCGTGCAGCCGCTCCTCGCCGGTCGGCGGGCCGGGGTGGAGCAGGACGACGCCCGGCAGGAGCTGCTGCCAGGGCCCGCCGGGGCGGCACCGCTCACCGGCCGCCGCGGCCGAGACGCCGTGGGCACGCAGCTGTGTGTGGGTCAGCACGCGGCGTCCGGCGCCGGTGGAGAGGTGGTGCAGCGGGCGGGGGGAGAGCGGCGTGTCGTGGTTCATGACCGGCACATTTCCCGCCTCCGGCCCGCCACCCAACCCCTGTTACACGCCCGTCGACGAACAAGGACAGGTCCGCACTGAAGGACGTGTGTTCGGGCACCGAAATCCCCTGGTCCGTTCGGGGGAGGACCGGGGGTTACGGCCTGATTGCCCGCGTTCGGTAACGACCGCGGAACCCCGTGCGGGGCCGGCGGCGGAAGGTGCCGCTGGCCCCGCCGTGGCGGTGGGCGTCAGCCGGCCGCGGTGTCGCAGGCCTGGCCGCGCAGGGCGCGGGCCAGGTCGTCGCGGGCTTCCAGGACCAGGCGCCGCAGGGCCGGGGCCGCGTCCTCGTGGGAGGTGAGCCAGGCGTCCGTCGCGTCCAGTGTTCCCTGCGAGTCCTGGAAGGACGGGAACAGTCCCCGGACCACGTCCATGCCGATCTGGATGGACCGCTCGCTCCACACCCGCTCGATCGCCGCGAAGTACTTCTCCGCGTACGGCGCGAGCAGCTCCCGCTGGGACGGCTGGGCGAAGCCGGAGATCGTCGCCTCCACCAGCGCGTTGGACAGCGCGTCCGACTCCACCACCCGCGCCCAGCACTGCGCCTTGACCGCCGCCGACGGGCGGGCGGCCAGACAGCGCACGTGGTGCCGCTTGCCGGAGGCGGTGTCGTCGCGGGCCAGTTCCTCGTCCAGCCGCTTCTCGTCCGCCACCCCGTGGGCGGCCAGCGGCTCCAGGAACGCCCAGCGCAGCTCCTGGTCCACCTCGAGTCCCGGCAGGGTCACCGTGCCGTCCAGCAGCGCGGTCAGCAGCTCGAAGTCGGCCGTCGCGTCCGCCGTGCGGGCGAAGAACCTCGCCCACGCCAGCTGGTGCTCGCTGCCCTCCTCGGCGCCTCGCAGCCCGGCCGACGCACCCTCGGCGAGCCGCCGTCCGGCCTGCTCCCGCCGCTCCGGTGCGGTGTAGTGCACGGCCGCCGACTCCGCCCACGCGTGCAGCATCTGCAGCACGCCGATGTCGGACTCGCGGCCCGCGAAGCGGAGCACCAGCTCGGTGAACTCCCGGGCCGGCAGCAGCGCGTCCCGCGTCATGTTCCACAGCGCCGACCAGCACAGCGCGCGGGCCAGCGGGTCGGTCAGCGACCCCAGGTGCTCGCGCAGCGTGGCCAGCGACGTCTCGTCGAAGCGGGTCTTGCAGTACGTCAGGTCGTCGTCGTTGACCAGCACCAGCTCCGGCGCGTCCGCGCCCGCCAGCTCGGCCACCACGGTCCGTGCCCCGTCGACGTCCGTCTCGGCCTGGGCGTACCGCTCCAGGGTGCCCGCGTCCGTGCGCCGGTAGAGGCCCACCGCCACACGGTGCGGCCGCAGTTCGGGGTGCGACTCGGCGGCCTCCTGCACGACGGCCAGCTCGTCGACCGTGCCGTCCTCACGCAACAGCACCTGCGGGGTGAGCGAGTTGACACCGGCCGTCTGCAGCCAGGAGCGGGCCCACGCGCCCATGTCCCGCCCGCTGGTCTCCTCAAGGACCGACAGCAGATCACCGAGGGTGGTGTTGCCGTAGGCGTGCCGCTTGAAGTAGCGGCGGGCGCCCTCCAGGAAGGCGTCCTGGCCGACGTACGCCACCAGCTGCTTGAGCACGGAGGCGCCCTTGGCGTAGGTGATGCCGTCGAAGTTGAGCTTGGCGTCCTGCAGGTCGCGGATGTCCGCGGTGATCGGGTGCGTGGAGGGCAGCTGGTCCGCGCGGTACGCCCACGCCTTGCGGCGGTTGGCGAAGGTGATCCAGCCGTCGGTGAAGCGCGTCGCGCCGACCAGCGAGAACGCGCCCATGAAGTCGGCGAAGGACTCCTTCAGCCACAGGTCGTCCCACCATTCCATGGTGACCAGGTCGCCGAACCACATGTGCGCCATCTCGTGCAGGACGACGTTGGCCCGGCCCTCGTACGACGCCCGCGTCACCTTGCCCCGGAAGATGAACTCCTCGCGGAAGGTCACCATCCCCGGGTTCTCCATCGCCCCCAGGTTGTACTCCGGCACGAAGGCCTGGTCGTACTTCCCGAACGGGTACGGGTAGTCGAAGTGGTCGTGGAAGAAGTCCAGGCCCTGCTTGGTCACCAGGAACACGTCGTCGGCGTCGAAGTGCGGGGCGAGAGCCTTGCGGCACATCGCGCCGAGCGGGATCTCCAGCCGCGTGCCGTCCTCGAAGACCCGCTCGTAGGTGTCCCTCACGTAGTGGTACGGGCCCGCCACCACGCAGGTGATGTACGTCGAGATCGGCTTCGTCTCCGCGAACCGCCACACGCCGTCGGTGAGTTCACCGGCCCCGTTGCTCCACACCGTCCAGCCCTCGGGCGCCCGCACCTCGAAGCGGTAGGGGGCCTTGAGGTCGGGCTGCTCGAAATTGGCGAAGACCCGACGGGCGTCGGCGGGCTCGTACTGGGTGTACAGGTACACCTCGCCGTCCTCGGGGTCGACGAAGCGGTGCATGCCCTCGCCGGTGCGGGAGTAGGCGCACTGCGCGTCGACGACCAGTTCGTTCTCTGCGGCCAGGTCCTCCAGCAGCAGGCGCGAGCCGTCGAAGACCTGGCCGGGGTCGAGGTCCCGCCCGTTCAGGGACACGGCCGTCACGCCCGGCGCGATCAGGTCCGCGAAGCTGCTCGCACCCGGCTCGGCGCAGCGGAACCGCACGGTGGTCACGGAGCG
This sequence comes from Streptomyces sp. NPDC041124, assembly GCF_055592385.1. Classification (NCBI taxonomy): domain Bacteria; kingdom Bacillati; phylum Actinomycetota; class Actinomycetes; order Kitasatosporales; family Streptomycetaceae; genus Streptomyces; species Streptomyces sp. NPDC041124. The sequence goes on along the minus strand of NZ_JBVIYR010000007.1, from coordinate 115,470 downwards.
GAAGGTGCGCGGTTCCTCGCCGCCGCTGCCGCCGACCGCCGACCGCAGGTCGAGGGACACCTCGTACCCGTCGACGGACAGCAGTGCTGCCCGCTCCCGGGCCTCGTCACGGGTCAGGTTCTCACCGGGCACGGGCGGACTCCTCATGCGTCGTCGACAGGGGTGAACAGCACCGATCCTGCCATGTGCTCCTGACGCGGGGCAGCCGGGAATGGCCGGGACGGGCCGCGGCGTTGTCAACCGGAGATGCTGCCTTCACGAGGAGTGACATGTCGGACAAGTCTCCCGCCACGCCCGTCGACTTCTGGTTCGACCCGCTGTGCCCCTGGGCCTGGATGACCTCCCGCTGGATGCGTGAGGTGGAGAAGGTGCGCAACGTCGAGGTCCGCTGGCACCTGATGAGCCTCGCGGTCCTCAACGAGGACCGGCTCGACGAGCTCCCCGACGAGTACCGCGAGCTGCTGGAGACCAAGGCCTGGGGTCCGGTCCGGGTCGTCATCGCGGCGCAGGAGGAGCACGGCGCCCAGGTGCTCGGCGACCTCTACACCGCGCTCGGCACCCGCATCCACACCAAGGACGAGGGCCCGGGCAGGGAGACGGTCGCCGCCGCCCTGGAGGACGTCGGCCTGCCCGAGTCCCTCATGGACCACTGGGACTCCACTCCCTACGAGCCGCAGCTTCGGGCCTCCCACCAGGAGGGCATCGACAAGGTCGGCCAGGACGTGGGCACGCCCGTGATCGCGGTCCCCGGCGCCGACGGCGGGCAGATCGCCTTCTTCGGCCCGGTCGTCACCCCCGCCCCCCAGGGGGAGGAGGCCGCCCGGCTGTGGGACGGCACCCTCGCGGTCGCCTCGGTCCCCGGCTTCTACGAGATCAAGCGCAGCCGTACGAAGGGTCCCGACTTCAGCAACCTGTGACGTCACTCCGGCGGCAGCAGTTTGACGGGTCGGGGGAACGGATTGGTCCGCCCCCACCGGCGCAGGGTCCGGCAGCGCCGGCCGGACTCGGCGTCCACCACGTTCTCGCACAGCCAGAGGTCGTACACGGCCCGCAGGCCCAGCTGCTTCTTGGCCCGGGCCTGTTCCTCCGGGGTCATCAGCCGGTGCCGGTGCGGGCCGCCGCAGGTCGAGCAGAGCAGCGTCATCGTCCTGGTTGTCGCCACCGCACCACGATGACCCGGATCGCGGCATACCGGAAGCCCCCGCGGGTCATGTCCTCGCGGGGGCTTCCCTCTTTCCGCCTGCCGGGTGAACGGTGAGAAGGCGACCACGAGGCAGGACGCTTATTGCAAATAACTTGCAACTACACGCTAGCAGCGGAAGGGGCCGTGCGAAGGCCCCCGGGCACACGGAACGGCCCCCGCGTGTCCGTGCGAGGGCCGTCGACGCCGGTGGGTCAGCCCCGCGCCCGCGCTCGTGCCCGCTGCCAGGCGTATCCCGCCGCCGCCAGGGCCAGCGTCATCCCGCCCGTCGAGTACAGCTGCACACGGGTGTCCGGCTCGCGGGCCATGAGGACGAAGACCGCCCCCATGCCGGCCAGCGCCACCCACGTCAGCCACGGGAAGGCCCACATCCGCACCGTCAGCTTCCCGGGCGTCTCGCGCTCGAGCCGGCGGCGCAGCCGGAGCTGGGAGGCGGCGATGAAGATCCAGACGACCAGGATCACCGCGCCGATCATGTTCAGCAGCCAGGTGAAGACGTCGTCGGGCCGCCAGTAGCTCAGCAGCACGCACAGGAAGCCGAAGACGGAGGAGGCCAGTACGGCGATCCGCGGCACCCCGCCCGACACCCGGCCCATGGCCGTGGGACCGTGCCCGCGCCGCACCAGCGAGTAGCCGATGCGCGAGGCGCCGTAGATGTTGGCGTTCATCGCGGACAGCAGCGCCACCAGCACGACCACGTTCATCAGCTGGCCGGCGCCCGGGATGCCCAGACGGTCCAGGGCGGCGACGTACGGGCCGTCCTCGACGACCGCGGGGTCGTCCCACGGGACCAGGGTGACGACGACCGCCATCGAGCCGATGTAGAACAGCGCGATCCGCCACATCGCGGTGCGGACCGCGCTCGCCACGCCCTTCACTGGGTTCTCCGACTCGGCCGCCGCGATGGTCACCGTCTCCAGGCCGCCGTACGCGAAGAGCGACGCGAGCAGCCCGATCACCAGGCCCTCGCCGCCGTGGGGGAGGAAGTCGGTGAGGTTCGAGGCGCCCGGGGAGTCGGTGCCCGGCAGCACACCGGCGACGGCCAGCACGCCGAGGCCCAGGAACAGGGCGATCGCGCCGACCTTCAGGGCGGCGAACCAGAACTCGAACTCGCCGAAGTTCTTCACCGCTGCGAGGTTCGTCCCGCAGAAGACCACCATGAACAGCGCCACCCACGCCCACTCGGGCGTGCCCGGCAGCCACCCGGTGACGATCTTCGCGGCGCCGATGCCCTCCAGTCCCACGGCCGTGCACAGCAGCACCCAGAACGCCCAGCCGGCGGTGAATCCCGCCCACGGGCCGAAGGCCCGCTCGGCGTGCGCGGAGAACGAACCCGAGGACGGGTACGCGGCGGACATCTCGCCCAGCATCCGCATCACCAGCATCACCAGGAGGCCGGAGAGGGTGTAGGCGACGACGATGGAGGGCCCGGCGGCGGCGATACCCGCGCCGGATCCGACGAACAGGCCGGCCCCGATCACCCCGCCGAGGGCGATCATCGACAGGTGGCGCTGTTTCAGGCCGTGCGAGAGGGAGGCGCCGTCCTGCTTCGGGGGCGTCTCGACGGTGGTGCTGGGCATGGGCGCGGCTCGTCCAATGCGGGAGATGACACAACGCCGACCAGTCTGAGCGGCCTCCACGCGACCACGGGGAGCCGCCCAGCATGTGGACGGCGGTCATCCGGAGGGTGATGCTCCGGTCACCTGGGGGTTCCGGTCACGGTGCCGGTCACCGTCCCGGACACGGTCGCCGTCGTCACCGACCCGTCCGGCGCCCCGCTCACGCCGCGACCGGCGTGTGGTGCGTGGCGTCCCCCTCGACTCCCGTGCGACGCGCGGCCCGGACGGCGACCGACGGGCGAGACGGCCGCCGCGCACCCCGGCCGCACCTTTGGTGGTTCCCTACAGCAGCCGTTGTCCGGCCGCGTGTTGGTGACACCACCTCACCTCAGTGACCGGCGTCACCCCGCCCCCCTGGCGGTCGCCGCTCTTTGTCCGGAGTCCACCAAGTCCGTGTTCGCGCCTTTGTCGGGCGCTGACGGTGATCGCCGTGGGGGAGCGGGTATAGCGTCGCGGTGTCCCCAACCGCCCTCACCCCCGCGGAGACCCCATGAGCACCGCTTCCGTCACGTCCGCCCGATCCGGACAGGTCCTCGCCGACCTGGTGCCGGCCTCCCGCGTCCGGGACGCGGCGCTCGTGCTCGGCGGTGCCGCGTTCACCGGCCTGGCCGCCCAGATCGCGGTGCCCGTCCCCGGCTCCCCGGTGCCGGTGACCGGTCAGACCTTCGCGGCGCTGCTCGTCGGCACCACCCTCGGCGCCCGTCGGGGATTCGCCGCCCTCGCGGTGTACGCGCTGGTGGGCATGGCCGGTGTGCCGTGGTTCGCGGAGGGCAGGTCCGGGATGGCGATGCCGTCCTTCGGCTACATCCTCGGCATGCTGCTCGCCGCCGTCGTGGTGGGCGCGCTCGCCCGCCGCGGCGCGGACCGCTCCGCCTGGCGCACGGCGGGCACCATGGTGCTCGGCTCGGCGATCATCTACGCCGTCGGCGTGCCCTACCTGGCCCTCGCCACGGGCATGTCCGCCTCCGCCGCGATCGCGGCCGGCCTCACCCCGTTCCTCATCGGCGACGCCCTGAAGGCGGCGCTCGCGATGGGCGTGCTCCCCACGGCCTGGAAGCTCCTCGACAAGCGGTAGGCGCACGGCTCGCAGCGAAGAGGCTCGCCGGTCCGTGGGGACCGGCGAGCCTCTTCACGTGGCGCGGCCCGACGGTGCCGCGAGCGCGACGGGACGTGCGGGGTCAGCCGGTCCGCGCCTCGTCCCGGGCGGCCCCGGCGTCCGCGTCACCGCGCCGCCCCACCACCCGGTGCTTCACGAGGGAGACGGCGAGCACGACGCCGGCGACCATCAGCGACAGCAGCATCGTCGTGCGGCCGTTGTGCTCCGTGTCCGTCAGCATGTAGCCGAGCACGAACACGATCAACCCCGCGCTGGCCCATGTCAGATACGGGTACAGCCACATCCGTACGACCAGCTTCTCCGGCGCCTCCGCCTCGATGATCTTCCGCATCCGCAGCTGCGAGAAGCAGATCACCAGCCACACGAACAGCGCGACCGCGCCGGAGGAGTTGACGAGGAAGAGGAAGACCGAGTCCGGGAACTCGTAGTTGAAGAACACCGCGACGAAGCCGAACACCACCGACGCGATGATCGCGTTCTGCGGCACGCCCCGGCGGGTGGTCCGGGCGAACGCCTTCGGCGCGTCCCCGCGCCGGCCGAGGGAGAAGGCCATCCGCGAGGCGGTGTAGAGCCCGGAGTTGAGGCAGGACAGCACCGACGTCAGCACGATGAAGTTCATGATCTGACCGGCGTGCGCGATCCCGAGGGAGTCCAGGGCGGCCACGTAGGAACCGTCCTTCGTGATGGACCCGCTGTCCCAGGGCAGCAGGCAGACCACGACGAAGATCGAGCCCAGGTAGAAGACACCGATGCGCCAGATGATGCTGTTGGTCGCCTTGGTGACGGCCCGCTGCGGGTCCTCCGACTCGCCGGCGGCCAGGGTGGCGATCTCGCTGCCCATGAAGGAGAAGACGACGAGCAGGATGCCGGTGAGGATCGCGCCCGCGCCGTTCGGCAGGAAGCCGCCGTGGCCGGTGAGGTTGGCGAGCCCCGCCTGGTCGCTGTCGACGCCGGGCAGCACACCGAAGACGGCCAGGCCGCCGACCACGATGAACGCGCCGATGGCGACGACCTTGATCCCGGCGAACCAGAACTCGAACTCGCCGTAGGAGCCGACGGACGCGAGGTTGGTGGCGGTCAGCACCACCATCACGGCGAGCGCCCAGCCCCACTGGGGAACGGCCGGTATCCACCCCTCGAGGATCGCGGCCCCCGCGGTCGCCTCGACCGCCAGCACCACGACCCAGAAGAACCAGTACAGCCAGCCGATGGAGAACCCGGCCCACGGCCCGAGCGCCCGGTCGGCGTGCGCCGAGAAGGACCCGGACGTCGGGTTCGCCGCGGACATCTCACCGAGCATCCGCATCACCAGCACCACGAGTGTGCCGACGAGGGCGTACGACAGGAGGATGCCGGGACCGGCGGTGGCGATGCCGGTGCTGGAACCGACGAACAGGCCCGCGCCGATGACACCGCCGATGGCGATCATCGACAGGTGGCGGTTCTTGAGCCCGGCCTGGAGGCCGGAGTCCGGCGGGTTCCCGTGGCCGCCGGGCCTTTCGGGGCCGTTCCCGGCCTGGGTGAGGGTCGGCTGCGAAGTCATGGGGGGTTTCCTTTGCGCCGGTTGAGCGATCCCCGAACAAGCGGGGTACGAGCCGGACCAGTGAAACTGAGGTGAACTCGAACCGGAACCTGTGAATCAGACCTTTACTGGAACTTTTCCTAAGGTTCTGTGGATTCCCTCACACTTCTCACGCGGTCCGCCCCGTGTCGCCGCCCCCCGCCGCCACCCCGCGCCGCCGTCCGCGGGCGGCCGTGTCACACTCGACGCATGCGCGTGTATCTCGGCTCCGACCATGCGGGCTACGAACTCAAGAACCACCTCGTCGAGTGGCTGAAGGAAGCGGGCCATGAGCCCGTCGACTGCGGTCCGCACCTCTACGACGCCCAGGACGACTACCCGCCCTTCTGCCTCCGCGCGGCCGAGCGGACCGCCGCGGACGAGGGCGCCCTCGGCATCGTGATCGGCGGCTCCGGCAACGGCGAGCAGATCGCCGCGAACAAGGTCGACGGCGTGCGGGCGGCCCTGGCGTGGAGCGAGGAGACGGCGGCCCTGGGGCGTCAGCACAACAACGCCAACGTGGTCGCGGTCGGCGCGCGCATGCACAGCCAGGACGAGGCGACGAAGTTCGTCGAGACCTTCCTGAGCACCCCGTTCTCGGGCGACGAGCGTCACATCCGCCGGATCGACATGCTCTCCGCCTACGAGACCACGGGCGACCTCCCCCCGATCCCGGCCCACCACCCCCAGCAGTAGACGGCGGGACGAGGAAGAGCGAGCGAGGGGGTGACCCGTGCCTGAGGGCCACACGATCCACCGGCTCGCCCAGGACTACGCCGGCGCCTTCGTGACCGGCGGCCCCCTTCGCGTCACCAGCCCGCAGGGCAAGTTCAGCGACGCCGCCGCTCTTCTCGACCGCACCCCGCTGCACGCCACCGACGCCCACGGCAAGCACCTCTTCCTCGGCTTCGGCGACCCCGAGCCCGCACACACCGACTGGGTCCACATCCACCTCGGCCTCTTCGGCAAGGTCACCTTCGGCCCGGCCCCGGTCCCGCCACCCACGGACACCGTGCGCCTGCGCCTCGCCGACGACACCTCGTACGTCGATCTGCGCGGCCCCACCACCTGCGCCCTGATCACGGACGGCGAGAAACGGGCCGTGCACCAGCGCCTCGGCCCCGACCCGCTGCGCCCGGACGCCGACCCGGCCCTCGCCTACCGCAGGATCAGCCGCAGCCGCACCACGATCGCCGCGCTCCTCATGGACCAGAAGGTCATCGCGGGCGTGGGGAACGTCTACCGCGCCGAAGTCCTCTTCCGGCACCGCATCGACCCCTACCGCGCGGGCCGGGACATCACCCCGGACCAGTGGGACGCCATCTGGGCCGACCTGGTCGCGCTCATGGGCGAGGGCGTCCGGCACAACCGCATCGACACCGTCCGCCCCGAGCACACCCCCGAGGCGATGGGGCGCCCGCCGCGCGTCGACGACCACGGCGGAGAGGTGTACGTCTACCGCAGGGCGAACCTGCCCTGCCACATCTGTGGCGGCGAGATCCGCACCGCCGACCTCGCCGCCCGCAACCTCTTCTGGTGCCCCGCCTGCCAGCGCCCCTGAGACCCCTCAGAAGCCGTGCGGCAGCCACGGCGCCGGGTCGCTCCCGAACGCCAGGGACGCCTGCGCGAGCGCACCACCGCGCAGTTCACGCACCCGGCCCGCCGACGCGAGCGCGGTGAGCGCCACCCCGCCCAGATACGCGGCACCCAACTCCCGCACCGACAGGGCGAGATCGGCGGCATCGTCGGTACGCTCGCAGGACGCCCCCTTCGCGTCGCCGCTCAGCCGCCAACGGCCCGCGTTCCAGGGGCAGAAGGCGTCCTCCACCTCCAGCACGACGTCCACGGGCGCCCGGTACGTCCGCGCCCCGAGCGCCGCGCCGACGTCCACCAGCCGTACGTACAGCGCGTCCCGGATCCTCGGGCCGCACCGGCGTATGTCCGACACCAGGTACTGCCAGCTCTCGTCCACGGGCCGTCCCCGAGCCACCAGTTTCGACGTCAGGTCGATGTCGAACAGGAAGCGCCACAGCGCCGCGCCCGCCGCCGGATCCAGCGCCTCCAGGGCACTGAGGACCACCTCCCCGTCGGGGCCGCCCGGCCCCCAGGAGGGTTTCACGCGGAACCGCGCGTACCCGACCGTCCGGCCGTCCCGCTCGGCCACCACGCAACTCAGCGGTGACGCACCGCCCCGCCCGCTCTCCGGGTCGAGCACACCCAGCCGCTCCCAGCCCGGACCCCGCGCCACCATTCCCGGGCGCTCCGGCACCAGCCGGGCGTAGACCGCCTCACAGGCGTCCAGCGCGTCGGCGGGCTCCACGTACCGCAGGCGTACGTCATCCGTACCGGGCGGCACCGACAGCCCCGCGCGCCCGGTGTCGATCTCCGCGTCCGTCTGGAAGGTCGCCGCCGCGTACCCGAACCGGCCGTAGATCGCCGGCTCCGACGCCGTCAGCACCGCCAGTGGCTCGCCCCACGACCGGACGTCGTCCAACTGGCGCCGCATCAAGGACGTCAGCACCCCGCGCCGCCGGTGCGTGGCCGCCACGCCGACCATGGTGACCCCCGCGGCCGGCACGGACGTGCCACCGGGCACGGTCAGCCGGAAGCGGAACGCGCCCGCCGACGCCACGCACTCCTCGCCCTGCCAGGCGCCCAGGAAGCGGTCGTACTCGGTCAGCGCGCGCCACAGTTCCCGCTCCTCCTCCGCCTCCGGGGGCTCGCCGAACGCACGGATGAGGTTCGCGTACAACTTGTCCCATTCCTCCGGCTTCAACACCCGGAGTTCGGGCGTGGGGCCCGTCAGCTCGTTCGCCATGGACCCATGCCTACCAGCACAATGCGGGGCGAGCGACGGAATTTCTCCGGGGTGGCCCCACGGCGGCGTTCCATGACGTTCACTGTGATGGTCCCCGTCGGAGGGGACAACCAGGACCTCCCGTGCCAAGCGGCCGGTCCGATGGATAGGGTCCCGAACTAATGGCAGCAGGACGAGAGCGGCGCGCGGAAGCCGACACGTTCACGGCCCGGTTGAAGAAGCAGTGGCACCGGGCCCGCGTCGGCGTGCGCCGAGCCGCCGTCGACTACTTCCGCGGGGACGGCTCGGACTGGATCGCGCTCGTCGGACTGCTCCTGACCGTCCCCCTGATCGCGGCCGGCACCCTCGCCAACTCCGTGTGGTGCGCGCCGGCCGCACTGGTCGTCCCGATCGTCGTGGGCGGCCTGCTGCTGCGCCCGGCGAGCCTGCTCGGCCTCTACGCGGCCGCGGCGGGGGCGCTGATCGTGGAGGCGGTGCAGCTCGGCCCCTACACCGAGGGCGCCGCCCGGGTCACCCCCGGCGTGGTCCTCGTCGTCGCCGCCTGTGGTTTCTTCGGGCTGCTCGTCGCCCAGTTCCGCAGCCGGGTGGGCGTGCCCTGGCGGCGCGGCGGCACCATGCTGTTCGACCTGCGCGAGCGGATCCGGGTGCAGAGCAAGCTGCCGAAGCTGCCGGACGGCTGGCACCGCGAGATGGCCCTGCGCCCGGCGGGCGGACAGTCGTTCTCCGGTGACTTCGTGGTCGCGGCCCGCACCAACGGCGGGCGCACACTGGAGGTCGTCCTGACGGACGTCTCCGGCAAGGGCATGGACGCCGGTTCGCGCGCCCTGCTGCTGTCGGGCGCCTTCGGCGGTCTGCTCGGCAGTCTCCCGCCCCACTCCTTCCTCCCCGCCGCCAACGGCTACCTGCTCCGTCAGGACTGGGACGAGGGCTTCGCCACCTCCATCCACCTGGTCCTCGACCTGGACTCCGGCGACTACGAGCTGTACTCCGCCGGGCACCCGCCGGGCCTCCAGCTCAGCGCGGGCAGCGGACGCTGGGAGGAGAAGGCCGCCGACGGCCCCCTGCTGGGGGTGTACGACGGCGCCCAGTTCGACTCGGTGAAGGGCTCGCTGCGGCCCGGAGACGTCCTGATGCTGTTCACCGACGGCCTCGTGGAGACCTCCGACCGGGACATGGTCGAGGGCATCGACCGCCTCACCGGCGAGGCCGACCGCTATGTCGCCGGCGGTTTCCACGGCGCCGCCTGGCACCTCATCGAGTCGGTCGCCAAGGACGTCAACGACGACCGCGCGCTGCTGCTCATATGCCGGGAGGGTCCGACGGCCGCCGCGGCCCGCTGAACTCCCCGTGCAGACTGGACGGATGACCGAGACACCGAGCACCCCGCTGACCCCCGACCGGGTGGAGGCCGTCGCCCGCGCCGCGCACGCCGGCCAGACCGACAAGGCGGGCCGCCCCTACGCCGAGCACCTCGAGGCCGTAGCCGAGGGCGTGCGGGCGCGCGGCGGCGACCGGGAACAGATCGCGGCGGCCTGGCTGCACGACGCCGTCGAGGACGACAGACTCACCGCACGGTGGCTCGACGAGGCGCCGCTCACCCGGCGCACCAAGGACATCGTCCTCGCGGTCACCAAGCGGTCAGGGGAGCCGCCCGAGGCGTACGCGGCCCGCATCCTCGCCACCCCCGGCGCACTGCTGGTGAAGGAGGCCGACCTGCCGCACAACGCCGACCCGGCCCGGCTCGCGCTCCTCGACGGGGCCACCAGGAAACGGCTGACCGAGAAGTACGCGCGGATGCGCGCACTTCTCGGCCTCGTGTGAAAGGGGAGCGGTGCCCGGCTAGGCGTCGACCTTCTCGCGCGGCTCCCGCTGCTCCACCCGCTCGCGTGCCGGGACCGGCTGGGCGGCGTCGCGCTTGAACGCCCACTCCATCCTGGGCTCCACCACGCACCGGAAGACCCGCTGCACCGGCCTGCCGCACAGGAACGTCACCATGGCGGCCGCGAGGACGGTCACCACGACCGCGCCGAGCGGCGTGTGCAGCGCGGCCGGCTCGAACCAGCCCTGGTAGTCGCCGCCCTTCACCACGAAACCGTGCAGCAGGTAGCCGTACAGCGTGCCCGCGCCGAGCGCGGTGAACCACGTGCGGCGGCCCGGCACCCAGGCGAAGAAGCAGGCGGTCAGCAGCAGCGAGCAGCCGAACGTCGCCAGCACCATGACCGGACCGGCCCACCATGGGCCGCCCAGTTCCTGCGCGGAGTCACGGTGGTAGAACCACGCGGCGCTCATCCGCGGCACGGCCATCCAGCTCAGGATCAGCGCCGTCGCGAACACCGGCACCGCGGCGATCCGCACCGACCGGCGGCGCACCAGGTGGAAGTGCTCGGGCCGCAGGCACAGGCCGAGCACGAAGTACGGCAGGAACTGCAGCACGCGCTGGAGGTCAAGGTCGTCGCCGATCTCGGGGCTGACACTGGCCAGCATGGCGATGCCGAGGGCCAGCGGCAGGGGGTGGCGGACCAGCTTCCAGATGGGCGTGGTCAGCCGCCAGACGAACAGGGCGACCAGGAACCAGGTCAGGTACCAGGGGTCGAGGAGGCTGATCTCCTGCTGCGGGTCGTCGGCGACGAACCGTTTGAAGAGGGGATAGGCGGTCTCGAACACGATGTACGGCACGACGACGCCGGTGATCAGCCGCCGCAGCCGGTCGGAGCGCATGTCGAAGCTGCGCGAGAAGTAGCCGGAGATGATGATGAAGGCCGGCATGTGGAACGCGTACACGACCGAGTACGCAGCCTCCAGGGTCCGGCTGTCACCCTTGATCGGCTCCCACGCGTGGCCCACGGCCACCAGCACGATCGCCAGGTACTTGGCGTTGTCGAAGAACGCGTCGCGCTGTCTGCCGGACGGGGCCGGCCGGTCGTCTTCCTTGCTGTGGGGGCGCGGGCTCGGCACTCCGTCCGCCGGTGACTGTGCCGGGGGGAGCGGCGCCCTGCGGTTGCCGTACGGTCGCTGCGAGTTCGTCACTGACCCTCCCGGCGGGGACTCGGGGAGACGATCGGTGAACTCGCTGCGCTTGCGGGGGACGAGGCAGCGTGGAACATCTGAGGCACCCTAGCGTTGTCCGTGGGATTTGGTAAAACGCCCGACGTCGTTACCGGTATTCAGTTCGGGTACCCCGGATCGGGGAAAGGGAGCATGCCGCTGGCAGTGATGGTCAACACATGAGCCCGCAAAGGGGTTTGATTACCTTTGATTACCCCGGACGACCGTACTTGTCAGGATTCTTCCTGATGAGGTCGTGCATGAGGTCGGCAGGCGACTCCGGTGATATGTCCGCCTTTGTTCCCCTTCGGGGAGTTGCCCGCCGGGTCGTCGGAGTGTCTGCGGTGACCATTCGAATTACCTGCGAACGCATTGTGTGGAAACGGCGACGGCCCTGTCCAATTCCCTGCACGGGTGTTCCTTCGAATTGTCGTGCGACATACGGACGTTGGCGTTCTGTGGCGGGTGCGCCCCCGATGTGCGGGGACACCGCGGAACGGATGATGCGTCAGCTGCCGCATGACGCGGCCGTGTTGGTGGCACGATGGTTCTGGCGGGGTGCGCGGGGTCGCGTCGCCCGGGCCGGGGAAGCCGAACCGACCGAGGGTGTGATCAGTTGTGGCCATTTCACTGTCTGTGGTGCTGCTGTTGGCGATCATCCTGGTGGTGCTGCTGAGAGGCGGCTCCATCAAGGCGGGGCCGGCGATCGTCGCCGTCCTCTTCGGCTTCTTCCTCGCCTCCACCGGCATGGCCGACGACATCCAGCGGTTCCTGGACTCGATAGCGGACATGATCAACTCGATCAGCTTCTGACGGCCCTGCGCCCTTCGGTCCGCATCACCGCGACCACCCGCCGTTCCCCGCCTCGTGCCCGCGGACCGGGCGCACCTGCGGGTCGCGCGCACGCGCGGCCGGCCGGCTCACCCTTGGTCGGTCCACTGTCCGATCCTGATCCTCACCCGGTGGCTGTGCCCGGTGTGCCGGACGGCCTCGCCACTGATCAGGCACCCGGCGCAGGGAGACTCCCTCCCGGCCGTCGCGGAGATCCCACGGGGGCACGCCGCGCGCGCGACCGACCGGCGACCCAGGGAAACGATCAGGGCCAGGCCGGGAATGATCCCGCGACCTGGCCCTGAGCCATACAGAGCGGGCGACGGGAATCGAACCCGCGTAGCCAGTTTGGAAGACTGGGGCTCTACCATTGAGCTACGCCCGCACAGAGCGTGCCGCGCGTCGGAAGGCCGCGGCACTGACAGGTATCGTAGCGGGTCGTGCGCCCTCGCCGCACACCCCGTTTCCCCGCCGCCGCACCTGGCCGCGCCGCACCCGGGAATGCGGAGGCCGTTCCGCCCGGGTGCATGTACCCTTCGTGTCGCACCAGACGGGGTGTGGCGCAGCTTGGTAGCGCGTCCGCTTTGGGAGCGGAAGGCCGTGGGTTCAAATCCCGCCACCCCGACCAGCCACCTGCCATCCACCGGTGATCGCCTTTTGGGTGCCGTAGCCGCTGCCGTTACTATGCAAACTGCGCGCCCTGTGTGTCTCTGAAGTCCTCCGGGCGGCGAATCGGCCGGACCGTTCTGGTCCCGGCAGAACCCGAGAAGTCAGCCACAAGGAGACCGAACCGTGAAGAGCGCCGTGGAGACCCTGAACCCGACCCGGGTTCGGCTCACTGTCGAGGTGCCCTTCGAGGAGCTCAAGGACAGCCTCGACGCGGCGTACAAGAAGATCAACCAGCAGGTCACGGTGAAGGGCTTCCGCAAGGGCAAGGTCCCGGCCCGGGTCATCGACCAGCGCTTCGGCCGCGGTGCGGTGCTGGAGGAGGCCGTCAACGACGCCCTCCCGAAGTTCTACACCGACGCGGTCAACGAGGCCGAGCTGAACCCGCTGGGCCAGCCCGAGGTCGACATCACGGAGCTGAAGGACGGCGAGACGCTGAACTTCACCGCCGAGGTCGACATCCGTCCCGCCATCGAGATCCCGGACTACTCCGGCATCGAGGTCGAGGTCGACGCCGTCGAGGTCACCGACGAGGACGTCGACAAGGCGGTCGAGGAGCTGCGCGAGCGCTTCGCCTCCACCTCCCCGGTGGAGCGCGCCGCCGAGGACGGTGACGTCGTCACCATCGACCTGCAGGCCAAGGTCGACGGCGAGGTCCTCGAGGACGGCGTCGCCGACGGCGTCTCGTACACCATCGGCTCCGGTGAGCTGCTGGACGGCATCGACGACGCCGTGAAGGGCGTGGAGGCCGGTGGCGAGGCCACCTTCACCTCCGAGCTCAAGGGCGGCTCGGCGGCCGGCAAGGAGGCCGAGGTCACCGTCAAGGTCACCCAGGTCGCCGCGCGCGAGCTGCCCGAGCTGGACGACGACTTCGCCCAGCTCGCCTCCGAGTTCGACACCCTCGAGGAGCTCAAGGCGGACAGCCGCAAGCGCCTGGAGAACATGAAGCAGTACGACCAGGCCACGCAGGCGCAGGAGCGCGTCCTGGAGAAGCTGCTCGAGCTGGTCGAGATCCCGGTCCCCGAGAAGCTGCTCGAGGACGAGATCAACACCCGTAAGCACAACCTCGAGCACCACCAGCTCGGCCAGATGGGCCTCGACCTCGCGAAGTACCTGGAGATCCAGGGCAAGACCGAGGAGGAGTTCGACGCCGAGACCCGTGAGGCCGCGGTCAAGGGCATCAAGACCCAGTTCGTCCTTGACGAGCTCGTCAAGCAGGAGAAGCTGAACGTCAACCAGGAGGAGCTCACCGAGCACCTCATGCGGCGCGCCGCCTCCTCCGGCATGTCCCCCGACCAGTTCGCCCAGGCCGTCGTCGAGCAGGGCCAGGTCCCGCTCCTCGTCGGTGAGGTCGCCCGCGGCAAGGCCCTGGCCGCCGTGGTCGAGAAGGCCACCGTCAAGGACACCAACGGCGAGATCATCGACCTCGAGGACGAGGACGAGGAAGAGGACGAGACCGCCGAGGTCACCGAGGCCGCGGACGCCGCCGAGGACAAGGCCGACGAGAAGACCGAGGGCTGATTCCCCGCGTCACCTCCGACGTGATCACCGGGCCCCGGAGTGCACAGCACTCCGGGGCCCGGTCGTCCGGCGCCGGGCCCGCTTCCGCCCGGCGCGGGCACAGCCCACCAGGGGCGCGGGCAACCGTGCGACCGGCCCCGACGGCCCGCACCCGCCCGCGCTCCCGCGAGCCCACGGCGGGAGCGCCTCCGGCCGCATGCGCGGCACATCGCGGAGTACGCCTCTCTACGCCCCCGGCGAACACCCCCGTTACCGGGATTCCCCGGCGCAGCCCCCGCGTTAGGGTCCATGAATACGAGGGCAGGGGAGTCACCGAATACGGCTCCCGCCCCGCAGGGAAACGTGAGACGGCCCGGCGCCGTCGTAAGACGAGCAGGTGGATACGTGACGAATCTGATGCCCTCAGCCGCCGGCGAGCCCTCCATCGGTGGTGGCCTCGGCGACCAGGTCTACAACCGGCTGCTCGGCGAGCGGATCATCTTCCTCGGCCAGCCGGTCGACGACGACATTGCCAACAAGATCACCGCACAGCTGCTGCTCCTTGCCGCCGATCCGGACAAGGACATCTACCTGTACATCAACAGCCCCGGCGGCTCCATCACGGCCGGCATGGCGATCTACGACACGATGCAGTTCATC
Organism: Streptomyces sp. NPDC041124; assembly: GCF_055592385.1. Lineage (NCBI taxonomy): Bacteria > Bacillati > Actinomycetota > Actinomycetes > Kitasatosporales > Streptomycetaceae > Streptomyces > Streptomyces sp. NPDC041124. Next base: position 100,452 of record NZ_JBVIYR010000007.1, on the reverse strand, counting down.
AAGAACGACGTGGTGACGATCGCGATGGGCCTTGCGGCCTCCATGGGCCAGTTCCTGCTGAGCGCCGGCACCCCCGGCAAGCGTTTCGCGCTGCCCAACGCCGAGATCCTGATCCACCAGCCGTCCGCCGGTCTCGCCGGTTCGGCCTCGGACATCAAGATCCACGCCGAGCGCCTGCTGCACACCAAGAAGCGCATGGCCGAGCTGACGGCCCAGCACACGGGCCAGTCGGTCGAGCAGATCACCCGCGACTCCGACCGCGACCGCTGGTTCGACGCCTTCGAGGCCAAGGAGTACGGCCTCATCGACGACGTGATCCCCACGGCCGCCGGTATGCCGGGCGGCGGCGGCACCGGGGCCTGAGCGGCCGTACGGGGCCCCGCGGCCCCGTAGACGCCCCCACCGGGCCCCGCCCCGGGCCCGGTGCACAGCCCCAGCAGCCCCAGCCGACCGCCTCAGCCCCCTTCCAGGAGACACTGTGAACGACTTCCCCGGCAGCGGCCTGTACGGCCGTACGCGCGCCGAGTACACCGGCCCCGCGGCCGAGTCCCGCTACGTCATCCCGCGCTTCGTCGAGCGCACCTCCCAGGGCATCCGCGAGTACGACCCGTACGCGAAGCTCTTCGAGGAGCGTGTCATCTTCCTCGGCGTGCAGATCGACGACGCCTCCGCCAACGACGTCATGGCGCAGCTGCTGTGCCTGGAGTCGATGGACCCCGACCGTGACATCTCGGTGTACATCAATAGCCCCGGCGGCTCCTTCACCGCGCTGACGGCGATCTACGACACGATGCAGTACGTGAAGCCGGACATCCAGACGGTCTGCATGGGCCAGGCGGCCTCCGCCGCCGCCGTCCTGCTGGCCGCCGGCACGCCCGGCAAGCGCATGGCCCTGCCGAACGCGCGCGTGCTGATCCACCAGCCGTACAGCGAGACGGGCCGCGGTCAGGTCTCCGACCTGGAGATCGCCGCCAACGAGATCCTCCGGATGCGCACGCAGCTGGAGGACATGCTGGCCAAGCACTCCACCCGGCCGATCGAGAAGATCCGCGAGGACATCGAGCGCGACAAGATCCTCACGGCCGAGGACGCGCTGGAGTACGGCCTGATCGACCAGATCATCACCACCCGGAAGATGGACAACGCCAGCCTGCGGTGACGCGGGACGGGGTGTAACGTCTGCCGCCCCTTGGCACGGTTTGGCACGGTCCACGTCAAAGTGAACCGTGCCAAGGGGGGCCCGAACGGGGTGCCAGGCAAGGTACCGTCGACATAAGGCAGCACCAGGAGCCGCCGGACATTGATGTCCGGTCGTCTCCCAGGCGAAGGGGAAGCACACCGTGGCACGCATCGGTGACGGCGGCGATCTGCTCAAGTGCTCGTTCTGCGGCAAGAGCCAGAAGCAGGTCAAGAAGCTCATCGCAGGGCCCGGTGTGTACATCTGCGACGAGTGCATCGATCTCTGCAACGAGATCATCGAGGAAGAGCTCGCGGAGACCAGTGAGGTCCGCTGGGAGGAACTCCCCAAGCCCCGCGAGATCTACGAGTTCCTCGAGGGGTACGTGGTCGGGCAGGAGGCGGCGAAGAAGGCCCTCTCCGTCGCCGTGTACAACCACTACAAGCGCGTCCAGGCCGGCGAGAACGGCGGCGCGCAGGGCCGCGAGGACGCCATCGAGCTGGCGAAGTCCAACATCCTGCTGCTGGGCCCCACCGGCTCCGGCAAGACCCTCCTCGCCCAGACGCTCGCCCGCATGCTGAACGTGCCGTTCGCGATCGCCGACGCCACGGCGCTCACCGAGGCCGGGTACGTCGGTGAGGACGTCGAGAACATCCTGCTGAAGCTGATCCAGGCGGCCGACTACGACGTCAAGAAGGCCGAGACCGGGATCATCTACATCGACGAGATCGACAAGGTCGCCCGCAAGAGTGAGAACCCGTCGATCACCCGCGACGTCAGCGGCGAGGGCGTGCAGCAGGCCCTGCTGAAGATCCTCGAGGGCACCACGGCCTCCGTCCCGCCGCAGGGCGGACGCAAGCACCCGCACCAGGAGTTCATCCAGATCGACACGACGAACGTGCTGTTCATCGTGGGCGGCGCCTTCGCCGGTCTTGAGAAGATCATCGAGGGCCGGGCCGGCGCCAAGGGCATCGGCTTCGGCGCGACGATCCGCTCCAAGCGGGAGATGGAGTCCAAGGACCAGTTCGAGGAGGTCATGCCGGAGGACCTGGTCAAGTTCGGCATGATCCCCGAGTTCATCGGCCGGCTCCCCGTCATCACCTCGGTCCACAACCTCGACCGCGAGGCCCTGCTGCAGATCCTCGTCGAGCCGCGCAACGCCCTGGTGAAGCAGTACCAGCGCCTCTTCGAACTCGACGGCGTGGAGCTGGACTTCGAACGCGAGGCGCTGGAGGCCATCGCCGACCAGGCCATCCTCCGCCAGACCGGCGCCCGCGGGCTGCGCGCCATCATGGAGGAGGTCCTCCAGGGCGTGATGTACGAGGTCCCGTCCCGCAAGGACGTCGCCCGGGTCGTCATCACGGCCGACGTGGTCCTCTCCAACGTCAACCCGACCCTGATCCCGCGCGACGCCCGCGGCCGGGGCTCCGGCGAGCAGAAGACGGCGTAACCGCCGCGGCGTTCACAGCGACGGGCGAAGGGCCCCGGTCGACGACCGGGGCCCTTCGCCCGTGCGGACGACTCGGGGTCAGGCCTTGACCCGCGCGGCGGAGCGCAGTTCGGCGGCGAACGCGGCGACGTCGTTCGTGGCGAGACCGCCGCTGCCGCCCTTCTGCGCCGCGGCCAGGTCCAGTCCGTTGACCACGCCGTAGGTGCTGTGGTCGGCCCAGACGCACACCGGCATCTCCAGCTTGGTGGCGCCCTCGGCGATCACGGCCGTCTGGCATTTCATGACGGCGCCGTCCAGACCGTCCGGCTCGACCGTCTCGGGGTCGCCCTTCCAGGTGACCGTCTCCTTCGCACCGGCGGTGTCGCCGGTGTCCTTCGAGTTCTCGTGGGCGTTGACGAAGGCCTTGTCGATGGAGCCCTCCGGGTCGCTGATCTCCCCGTAGGCGCCGTTGAACGCCATGGCCTTGCCGAGCTCGGTGGACGAGCCGGTGGCGTAGGACGCCTTCACGACCTCGCCGCCCTCGATGCCGATCTTCTCCAGGTCCGCCTTGGAGTTCGTGCCGGTCGGACCGCCGTCGCCCGAACCGGACGAGCCGCCGCCCTTCTTGTACTCGCCGACCGAGGCCGGCGGCACCAGCTTGTGCGGCCCGTCGTCCGCGATGTCCGAGCCGCCGCCCCCGCCGATCACGAAGTACGCGCCCACACCGATCGCCGCGACGACCGCGACCGCGCCGACGATGATCGCCGTCTTCTTCCCGCCGCCGCCCGAGGCGGGCGGCGGCGGCGGCGCGCCGTACGGAGCCTGGCCGTGCGGCGGCTGCTGACCGTACGGAGGCTGCTGCGGCGGGACGCCGGGCTGCTGCGGGTAGCCGTAGCCGGGCTGCGGAGCCTGCGGCTGCCCGCCGTACGGGCCCGGCTGCTGCGGCTGCCCGCCGTACGGGCCCGGCTGCTGCGGCTGCCCGCCGTACGGGCCCGGCTGGTGGTGACTCATTGCTTCCTTCCCCCTCCAGTCACTGCTGCGGCGGTCAGGCCTTGGTGCGGACCTCGCCCCGCAGCTTGGTGGTGATGTCCGCCGCGGCGCTCTTGGTGATGTCCTTGGTGTTGTCACCGGGGGAGACCACCGCGATGGTGCTGTAGTCGCCCCAGGCGCAGAACCAGTTGGTCGTCTCCTTCTTGGTGAGGTTGTTGGTGCCCTTGGCCGCCTGGCACTTCATCACCGCGCCGTCGATGTCGACCGACTCCGGCTCACCGACCAGTTCGGACATGAGTTCGTTGTTCGACCCCTTCTCCGTCTCCTTCTTGAGGGACGCGAAGATCTTGTCGACCGCGGCCTCCGGGTCGGTGACCTCGCCGTAGGCGCCGAAGAAGGACACGCCCTTCGCGGTCAGCAGCTCGGACTGGTCGGGGATGGAGGTCGGGTCCTGCGGGTCGTAGTTGCTGAAGTCGGCCGTCGAGTAGGCGGCGGCGACCGACTTGCCGTCCTTGATGCCGCCCTTGGCCAGGTCCTTCGCCATGCTCGAGCTGGCGTCCTCGCCGCCCTCGCCGACCCGCGTGTACTCGCCCAGCACCTTCTCCGGCGTCGCCAGCGTGTGAGCGCCGTCGTCCTCCAGGCCGGCCGCGCCGCCGCCCCCGCCGATCACGAAGTACGCGCCCACGCCGATCGCCGCGACCACCGCGACGGCACCGACGATGATGGCGGCCTTCTTGCCGCCTCCGCCCGAGGCGGGCGGCTGGGGCGGCATGCCGTACGGCGCCTGGCCGTAAGGAGGCTGCTGCCCGTACGGGGCCTGCTGCCCGTACGGGGCCTGCTGCGGCGGGACGCCGGGCTGGCCGGGCTGCTGCGGGTAGCCGTAACCGGGCTGACCGGGCGGCGGGGCCTGCTGGGGGTAGCCGTAGCCGGGCTGCGGAGCCTGCGGCTGCTGGCCGTAAGGTCCCGGCTGGCCGTACGGCCCGGGCTGCTGGGGCTGCCCGCCGTACGGGCCCGGCTGGTTGTGACTCATTACTGGGTTCCCCTCCAGATGCTTACGCGTTGCTGACATCCTGACTCAGGAGGGAAGCGTTCAGGCCAGTGGGGGTCGCACCGTTACAAACGAAACGCGTTTCGGGACAGGCTCGTGACGCCTCTAAACTGAGCCCCGTGACCGAGAACGCTCAGCAGCAGCCACCAGCGCCCACCACCGAACTGCCGACCCAGTACGCGCCGGCCGATGTAGAGGGGCCGCTGTACGAGCGCTGGGTAGAGCGCGGTTACTTCGAGGCGGACGAGAAGAGCGACAAGCCGCCGTTCACCGTCGTCATCCCGCCGCCGAACGTCACGGGCAGCCTGCACCTCGGGCACGCGTTCGAGCACACGCTGATCGACGCCCTCACCCGCCGCAAGCGCATGCAGGGCTTCGAGACGCTGTGGCAGCCCGGCATGGACCACGCCGGCATCGCCACGCAGAACGTCGTCGAGCGGGAGCTCGCCAAGGAGGGCAAGTCCCGCCACGACCTGGGCCGCGAGGCGTTCGTCGAGCGGGTCTGGCAGTGGAAGGGCGAGTCCGGCGGGCAGATCTCCGGCCAGATGCGCCGCCTCGGCGACGGCGTCGCCTGGTCGCGTGAGCGCTTCACCATGGACGAGGGCCTGTCGAAGGCCGTCCAGACCATCTTCAAGCGTCTCCACGACGACGAGCTGATCTACCGCGCCGAGCGCATCATCAACTGGTGCCCGCGCTGCCTCACCGCGATCTCCGACATCGAGGTCAACTACCAGGACGACGACGGCGAGCTCGTCTCCATGAAATACGGAGACGGGGACGACACCATCGTCGTCGCCACCACCCGCGCCGAGACGATGCTCGGCGACACCGCCGTCGCGGTCCACCCGGACGACGAGCGCTACAAGCACCTGGTCGGCAAGCTCGTCAAGCTGCCGCTGACCGACCGCTCCATCCCGGTCGTCGCCGACGAGCACGTCGACCCGGAGTTCGGCACGGGTGCCGTCAAGGTGACCCCGGCGCACGACCCGAACGACTTCGAGATCGGCCGTCGTCACGGCCTGCCGTCCCTCACCGTGATGGACGAGCACGCCGTCATCACCGTCCACGGTCCCTTCCAGGGCCAGGACCGGCTCGAGGCCCGCTCGGCCATCGTCGCCGCGCTGCGCGCCGAGGGCCGGATCGTCGCCGAGAAACGGCCCTACGCCCACAGCGTCGGCCACTGCTCGCGCTGCAGGACCACCGTCGAGCCACGCCTGTCCATGCAGTGGTGGGTCAAGGTCGGCCCGTTGGCGAAGGCGGCCGGTGACGCCGTCCGCGACGGCCGGGTCAAGATCCACCCGCAGGAGATGGAGAAGCGGTACTTCGACTGGGTCGACAACCTCCACGACTGGTGCATCTCGCGGCAGCTGTGGTGGGGCCACCGCATCCCCGTCTGGTACGGGCCGGAGGGTGAGGTCGTCTGCGTCGGACCGGATGACGAGGCGCCGGCCGGCGAGGGCTGGCACCAGGACACCGACGTCCTCGACACGTGGTTCTCCTCCGCCCTGTGGCCGTTCTCCACGCTCGGCTGGCCCGAGGAGACGGATTCGCTCGCGAAGTTCTACCCGAACTCCGTCCTGGTCACCGGCTACGACATCCTCTTCTTCTGGGTCGCCCGGATGATGATGTTCGGCCTGTACGCGATGGACGGCACCCCGCCGTTCCACACCATCGCCCTGCACGGCATGGTCCGCGACCAGTTCGGCAAGAAGATGTCGAAGTCCTTCGGCAACGCGGTCAACCCGCTGGACTGGATGGACAAGTACGGCAGCGACGCGCTCCGCTTCACCCTCGCCCGCGGCGCCAACCCCGGTGTCGACGTCCCGATCGGCGAGGACTGGGTCCAGGGCTCGCGCAACTTCGCCAACAAGATCTGGAACGCGACGCGGTTCGCGCTGATGAACGGCGCGACGGTCGAGGGTCCGCTGCCGGACGCGTCGCAGATGTCGCCGACCGACCGCTGGATCCTGTCCCGGCTGAACTCGGTCGTCGCCGAAGTCGACGCGTACTACGACGACTTCCAGTTCGCCAAGCTGTCCGACGCTCTGTTCCACTTCGCCTGGGACGAGGTGTTCGACTGGTACGTCGAGCTGTCCAAGACGACCTTCCAGGCGGGCGGCGCGCCGGCCGAGGTCAGCAAGCGGGTCCTCGGCGAGGTCCTCGACGTCACGCTGCGGCTGCTGCACCCGGTGGTCCCGTTCGTCACGGAGACCCTCTGGACCACGCTGACCGGCGGCGAGTCGGTCGTCATCGCCGACTGGCCGTCCGACAGCGGTTTCCGGGACGCGGACGCCGAGCGGGAGATCGAGACGCTCCAGTCGGTGATCACCGAGGTCCGCCGCTTCCGTGCCGACCAGGGGCTGCAGCCCGGCCAGCGGGTTCCGGCCCGGCTGACGCTCTCCGGTACGGCACTCGCCCCGCACGAGCCGGCCGTCCGGCAGCTGCTGCGCCTCCAGCCGGAGGGCGACTCCTTCACCGCCACGGCGACCCTGCCGGTGGCGGGCGTCGAGGTCGCGCTGGACCTGTCCGGCGTGATCGACGTCGCCGCCGAGCGCAAGCGCCTGGCCAAGGACCTCGCCGCCGCCGAGAAGGAGAAGGCGCAGGCGACGGCGAAGCTCGGCAACGAGGCGTTCCTGGCGAAGGCACCGGACCAGGTGATCGACAAGATCCGCACCCGCCTGGCGAAGGCGGAGGACGACATCACCCGAATCCAGTCCCAGCTGAACCGCCTCCCGGCCGCCTGACCCACCAGCGGCCGACTCGCCGCCGCCGCGGATCCGACATCGCGGCGGCGGCCCCCGGCTGCCCGCAGCCTGGCGTGCTGCCCCGCAGCGTGGCCGGAGCGGGCGGGACGGGACCGGGGGCGTCGGGGGAAGGTACGTAGACTGGGGTCCGTGAGTGAGATCCCCCCGAATGACAGCGACTCCTTCGAGGAGATCGTCGCCGCCGAGACCGACCGCGACCCCGACCTCGCGGTGATCGAGGCCGGCAGCCGCACCCTGCGCACCCAGGGCGGCAGCCCCCAGGCGGACGTCCCCGCCCGCCCCGCCGACCCCGAGGTCGACAAGGCGCTGCGCGAGGTCGAGGCGGAGCTCGCCACCCGCTGGGGCGAGACCAAGCTGGAGCCCTCGGTCAGCCGGATCGCCGCCCTGATGGACGTCCTGGGCGAGCCCCAGCGCTCGTACCCCTCGATCCACATCACCGGCACCAACGGCAAGACCTCCACCGCCCGCATGATCGAGGCCCTGCTCGGCGCCTTCGAGCTGCGCACCGGCCGCTACACCTCCCCGCACGTCCAGTCGATCACCGAGCGGATCAGTCTCGACGGGGCCCCGGTCGCCGCCGAGCGGTTCATCGAGACGTACCGGGACATCGCGCCGTACGTCGAGATGGTCGACTCCACGCAGGAGTACCGGCTGTCCTTCTTCGAGGTGCTCACCGGCATGGCGTACGCGGCCTTCGCCGACGCGCCCGTGGACGTGGCGGTCGTCGAGGTCGGCATGGGCGGCAGCTGGGACGCGACGAACGTGATCGACGGGAGCGTCGCCGTGGTGACGCCCATCGACCTGGACCACACCGACCGGCTCGGCACCACGCACGCGGAGATCGCCGGCGAGAAGGCCGGCATCGTCAAGCGCGACGCGACGGTGATCATGGCGCAGCAGCCGGTGGACGCCGCGCAGGTGCTGCTGAGGAAGGCCGTCGAGGTGGACGCCACGGTGGCCAGGGAGGGCCTGGAGTTCGGGGTCGTCGCCCGGCAGGTCGCCGTCGGCGGCCAGCTGGTGACCCTGCGCGGACTCGGCGGTGAGTACCCCGAGGTGTACCTGCCGCTGCACGGCGCGCACCAGGCGCACAACGCGGCCGTGGCGCTCGCCGCCGTGGAGGCGTTCTTCGGCGTCGGCTCCCAGCACGCCCAGCCGCTCGACATCGACACGGTGCGCAAGGCGTTCGCCGCCGTCGCCTCCCCGGGGCGGCTCGAAGTCGTACGGCGGTCGCCGACCGTCGTCCTGGACGCGGCGCACAACCCGGCGGGCGCGCGGGCGGCGGCCGAGGCGGTGGGGGAGGCGTTCCAGTTCAGCCGGCTCATCGGCGTGGTCGGCGCGAGCGGCGACAAGAACGTGCGCGGGCTGCTGGAGGCGTTCGAACCGGTCTTCGCCGAGGTCGTCGTCACGCAGAACTCCAGCCACCGTGCGATGGACGCGGACGAGCTCGCCGCGGTCGCCGTCGAGGTGTTCGGCGAGGACCGCGTCCAGGTCGAGCCGCGACTGCCCGACGCGCTGGAGGCCGCGATCACGCTGGCCGAGGAAGAGGGCGAGTTCGCGGGCGGCGGTGTGCTCGTCACCGGTTCCGTCATCACGGTCGGCGAGGCCCGGCTGCTCCTGGGGAAGGGCTGAGTTCCCGTGCGTACGCTCTGTGCTTCGACGCTGATCGGCGAGTTCTTCATCATCGGTTTCGCCGGGCTGGTGGCGATGAAGGACGCGGACCTGTCCACCGGCACGGTGTGGACGGTCTGCGGCATCGCGATGTTCCTGTGCGTGGCCCTGTGCGGGGTGATCACCCGCCCCGGCGGGGTGGCCCTCGGCTGGGCGCTGCAGATCGCGCTGATCGTCTCCGGTGTGTTCGTCCCGATGATGTTCTTCATGGGCGCGGTCTTCGCCCTGCTGTGGTGGGCATCGGTGCACTTCGGGCGAAAGGTGGACGAAGCGAAGGCCCGTTTCGCCGCGCAGGCGGAGCAGCCTGACGCTGCGTGACAGATGTCGCGACACGCCCGGTAATCTCGTGGTCCCGCACCACTTCACGCACAAGGAGCTCCGTCGTGACCCAGCGCACCCTCGTCCTCCTCAAGCCCGACGCCGTCCGTCGTGGCCTGACCGGCGAGATCCTCAGCCGTATCGAGCGCAAGGCCGGCTGGCAGATCACCGCGCTGGAGCTGCGCACCCTGGACCACGACACGCTGGAGCAGCACTACGGCGAGCACAAGGGCAAGCCGTTCTATGAGCCGCTGATGGGGTTCATGGCGTCCGGCCCGGTCGTGGCCCTGATCGTCGAGGGTGAGCGGGTGATCGAGGGAGTGCGCAAGCTGGCGGGCCCCACGGACCCGATCGCCGCCGAGCCCGGTTCGATCCGCGGCGACTTCGGCGTGATCGTCCGGGAGAACCTGATCCACGCCTCCGACTCCGAGGAGTCCGCCGAGCGCGAGGTGAAGATCTTCTTCCCTGGTCGCGCGTAACGTCACCCGAACGGCCGTCGCGGAATTTCCGCATAACGATCATGTCGCGGCCGTGTCCAGCGCGTTTGCCGTGTGTCGGATGGTCTCGGGGCTTTGCCCCCGGACCATTTTTGGCATATGCGCGGCGTTCGGGGGAACGGATGCCCCCGATGGCCCGTCTCCACAAGCAGGGCGACACGCCGTCTGATGACAATGGCGAAGACCCTCGCGCAGTGTTCGCGAAGGCGCGTCTACGATGGAGCCTTCACGTCACCGCACCCACCTCGCCGACCTGAGAAGCCCTCAAAAGCTCGTGGGAAGGCCAGTCGAATCCTGATGGGGAACTCAATGTCGTTCATCGGCCGTGACATGGCTGTCGACCTCGGGACCGCCAACACGCTGGTGTACGTCAGGGGTCGCGGAATCGTACTCAACGAGCCGTCCGTCGTCGCGATCAACACCAACACCGGTGGCATCCTCGCGGTCGGTGCCGAAGCGAAGAAGATGATCGGGCGCACCCCGGGCAACATCGTCGCCGTGCGTCCGCTGAAGGACGGCGTCATCGCCGACTTCGAGATCACCGAGCGGATGCTCCGCTACTTCATCCTGAAGATCCACAAGCGGCGCTACCTGGCCCGTCCGCGGGTCGTCGTCTGTGTGCCCTCGGGCATCACGGGCGTCGAGCGCCGCGCCGTCATCGAGGCGTCGTCCCAGGCCGGCGCCCGCCAGGTGCACATCATCGAGGAGCCCATGGCCGCCGCCATCGGCTCCGGGCTGCCGGTCCACGAGGCCACCGGCAACATGGTGGTGGACATCGGCGGCGGTACCACGGAGGTCGCGGTCATCTCCCTCGGCGGCATCGTCACCGCCCAGTCCATCCGCGTCGCGGGCGACGAACTGGACAACGCGATCATCCAGCACATCAAGAAGGAGTACTCCCTCCTGCTGGGTGAGCGTTCGGCCGAACAGATCAAGATCACGATCGGTTCGGCGTACGACCTCGACAACGACGAGCACACCGAGATCCGCGGCCGGGACCTGGTCTCCGGACTGCCCAAGACCGTCGTCATCTCCGCGGCCGAAGTGCGCAAGGCGATCGAGGAGCCCGTCAACGCCATCGTCGACGCGGTCAAGACCACCCTGGACAAGTGCCCGCCGGAGCTGTCCGGCGACATCATGGACCGGGGCATCGTCCTGACCGGCGGCGGCGCACTGCTGCGCGGCCTCGACGAGCGGCTGCGCCGGGAGACGGGCATGCCGATCCACATCGCCGAGGACCCGCTGGACAGCGTGGCGCTCGGATCCGGCAAGTGCGTCGAGGAGTTCGAGGCGCTCCAGCAGGTACTTGACGCCCAGCCCCGCAGATGACACAACGCCTCGATTCCGCCGTACGGGACGCTCACCCCTCGTACGGCGGATCGCTGGTATAGAGGCCGTACGGCGGATCGCCGGCGCAGAGGCGTGAACTCGCCCGCGACGCCTCGAGAAGCACCGCACACACCATCAGACACCTGAACAACACGACACCGCACACCCGTTCTCGACGAGGAAGGCACGGCCGCCGCACGTGAGGGACACACGAGAGAGCCGGCTGCTCCTGGTGCTGCTGATCGCCATCGCGTTCGCACTGATCACGGTGGACATCCGTGGTGGGGAGGATTCCCCGGTCGACGGTGCCCGGCAGGCCGCGGCGACGGTCTTCGGCCCGATCGAGAACGGCGTGTCCAGCGCGGTCGACCCGATCGGCAACGCGGTCACCGCCGTCCGCGAGTCCGGCGACCGGCACGACCGGCTCGCCCGGCTGGAGCAGGAGAACGCGGCGCTCAAGGCCGAACTCGGCAGCGACGACCGCAGCCGCAGCCGCCTCGCCCAGCTCGACAAACTGCTGAGCGTCTCCGGCAAGGGCCAGTACGGCATCAAGGGCGCCCAGGTCATCGCCATAGGAGCGGCCCAGGGCTTCTCCTGGACCATCACCATCGACGCCGGCGCCAACGACGGCATCCAGCGCGACATGACCGTACTCAACGGCGACGGACTCGTCGGCCGCGTCACCACCGTCGGCCCGAACACCGCCACCGTGCTGCTGGCCAGCGACCCCGACTTCACCGTCGGCACCCGCATGGAGGGCTCCGACGAGCTCGGCTTCGCCTCCGGCCAGGGCGACCGCCCGCTGCGCGTCGAACTGCTCAACGGCAAGGCCGAGATCAAGAAGGGCGACCGCCTGGTCACCTTCGGCTCACAGGCCGACAAGCCGTTCGTGCCCGGCGTCCCCGTCGGCGTCGTCTCCCGCGTCGACCCCTCCGGCGGCGACCTCACCCGCACCCTCTACGTCACGCCCTACGTCAGCTTCAGCAAGCTCGACGTCGTGGGCGTCGTCGTCCAGGCCCCCCAGAAGGACCCGCGCGACACGGTGTTGCCCAAGAAGCCCGAGCCGACCCCCACACCGACCGTGACGGTGACCGTCACCCCCTCCGCCCCTGCCGACGGCCCGAACCAGCAAGAGCAGTAGGAGCTGTCACCCCATGCGCGTCAACCGGATCCTGCTCTCCAGCTCCCTGATCGTCGTCGCCCTGGTGATCCAGGTGAGCGTCCTCGCCCGCCTCCACCTCCCGGGCGCCGTCCCCGACCTGCTGCTGCTCACCGTCCTCGGCCTCGCCCTCGTCTACGGCCACGTCGGCGGCGCCCTCGTCGGGTTCGGCGCCGGACTCCTCGCCGACCTCGCCCCGCCCGCCGACCACGCCGCCGGCCGCTACGCCCTCGTGCTGTGCGTCATCGGCTACCTCGCCGGACTCGTCAAGCCCGAGAGCGGCCAGGTCCGGTCGGCCACCGGCCCCATGGTCGTGGTCGTCGCCGCCGCGGTCGGCTCGACCCTCCTCTACGCCGGTGTCGGCGCCCTGGTCGGCGACACCGCCGCACGCCATGTCGGCCTCGGCTCCCTGCTGTTCACCGCAGCCCTGTACGACCTGCTGCTCGCACCGTTCGTCGTGCCCGGCGTCATGGCCCTGGCCCGGCGCACCGAGAACGACCCGCTCGCCGAGACCGGCTCCACGGCGTCCGGCGACATCTCCTCCGGCTGGCTCTCCGGCGGCACCGGACTGCGCATCGGCGGCCAGCGCGGCGGACTGAAGGTCAAGGCGGCCCGGGCCCGGACGGCCCGCGCCGGACGCATCAAGGGGGTCAAGCGACTGTGACCTCCCGCACCTTCTCCCGATACTTCACTCCGACGAGTGAACGACGGCGGAACGCCGACCGGCGCACCGGCCGTTCATCCCTCGTACGCCCCCACGCCCACACGCTCTGAGAGAGGAGGAAACCGCGTGACCAACATCCCCGAGACCGGCCGCAACCCGCGGGTCCAGATCCGGCTCGTCGTCATCCAGGTCCTCGTCATCTCCCTCCTCGGCACCCTCGGCGGGCGCCTGTGGTACCTCCAGATCCGCGAGGGCGACCAGTACGCCAGACAAGCCTCCGGCAACCACGTCCAGCAGGTCGTCCAACCGGCCGTCCGCGGCTCCATCCTGGACGCACGCGGAGTGGCCCTCGCGGACAACGAGACCCGGCTCGTCGTCTCCGCCTCCCGCACCGACCTCCTGAAGATGAAGGACGACGGCAAGGCGGTCCTCACCAAACTCGCCGGCGTCCTCGGCATGAAGCCCGAAGAGGTCGAACAGAAGGTCCGGCTGTGCAACGCCGAGACCCCCCAGCCCTGCTGGAACGGCTCGCCCTACCAGCCCATCCCCATCACCGACGAGGCCACCCCCAAGCAGGCCCTGCAGATCCGCGAACGCGCCGAGGACTTCCCCGGCATCACCGCCGAACCGCAGGCCCTGCGCCGCTACACCAGCCCCGGCAAGGCCAACACCGCCCAGGTCCTCGGCTACCTCTCGCCCGTCACCGACGAGGAGATCCAGAAGGCGCAGGACACCAGCTCGCCCTACCTGCGCTCCGACATGGTCGGCCGCTCCGGCCTCGAGCGCCAGTACGACAAGCAGTTGCGCGGCAAGGCCGGCGTCACCCGCTACGAGGTCGACAAACTCGGCCGCGTCCTCGGCCAGGCCGAGGCCGACCCCGCCCAGCCCGGCGCCAACCTCGTCACCAGCATCGACTCCCGCGTCCAGCGCATCGCCGAGTACGAACTGAACGAGGCGATGAAGGAAGCCCGCAAGCAGCACGACCGCAACACCAACCGCAATTACGAGGCCGACTCCGGCGCCGTCGTCGTCATGGAGGCCAAGACCGGACGCGTCGTCGCCATGGCCTCCAACCCCACCTACGACCCCAACGCCTGGGTGGGCGGCATCTCCGCCAAGGACTACGCCGCCCTCACCGGCAAGGACTCCAACTACCCGCTGCTCAACCGCGCCATCCAGGGCCAGTCGGCACCCGGCTCCATCTTCAAGGTCATCCCGACGGCCGCCGCCATCAACGCCGGGTACTCCTTCGAAGGCCCCTACGAGTGCTCCAGCTCGTACTCCATCGGCGGCCAGGTCTTCAAGAACTTCGAGTCCCAGAGCTTCGGCGGCATCAGCCTCGGCCGCGCCCTGGAGGTCTCCTGCGACACCGTCTTCTACCGCCTCTCCCACGAGGAGTGGAAGCGCGACGGCGGCAACAAGCCGAAGAAGAAGACCAACGACTGGTTCTACAAGACCTCCCACCAGTTCGGCCTCGGCAAGGAAACCGGCATCGACCTGCCCAACGAGGTGACCGGCCGCGTCCCCGACCGCCAGTGGAAGAAGGACTACTGGACGGCCAACAAGGACTCCTGGTGCAAGTACGGCAAGAAGGACGGCAGCTACGCCGAGAAGATCGCCTACGAGAACTGCCTCGAAGGCAACCGGCTCCGCGCGGGTGACTCCGTCAACTACTCCATCGGCCAGGGCGACACCCTCGTCACCCCCATCCAGATGGCCACCATCTACGCGGCCCTCGCCAACGGCGGCAGCCTCTACCACCCCACCGTCGGCAAGGCCGTCATCAGCCCCGACGGCAAGACGGTCGAGGAGATCGAACCGAAGACGTACGGCAAGCTGCCGATGACGAAGAAGACCCTCGCCCAGATAGACGAAGCCCTCGAGGGAGTCGCCACCCGCGGTACGGCCGCGTGGCGGTTCGGGGGCTGGCCGCAGGACGAGATCCCGATGCACGCCAAGACCGGTACCGCGGAGGTCCACGGCAAGCAGACCACCTCCTGGTTCGCCACGTACACCAAGGACTACTCGATCGTCATGACGATCTCCCAGGGTGGTACTGGCTCCGGCGCCTCGGGCCCCGCCGTGCGCAACATCTACAACGCCCTCTACGGCGTCTCCCCGGAGGGCGAGATCGACAAGAAGAAGGCGCTGCTGCCCACACCGCAGAAGGCCCTCCCCACGGTCCGCACCGACGGCACCATTCAGTCCCCGAAGATCTCCAAGGATCCCGCCAAGGACCGGGCCACCCCCTCACCCGGCGCCACCACCCCGCAGGACGACGCTCCCGCCGACCCCCAGCAGACCGGCACGACGCCCTCACCGGAGAACACCAACCGCGACACCCGCCGCCGTGAACGACGCCGGGGCGGCGGACCACGCCCCGGCGACGCCCGCACCCGCTGCCGCGCACACCACCACCGCGGCCGGACCGGAACACGGAGGACGACGTCATGACCGGCGGCGTCAACAGCTTCCAGGTCTCCGGATACGGACCCGAGCGGGCCGGCTGGACCAGGCTCTTCGCCCGCGACTCCCTCGCCCGCCGCATGGACTGGCCGATACTGCTCTCGGCACTCGCCCTGTCCCTGCTCGGCTCCCTCCTGGTCTACTCGGCCACCCGCAACCGCACCGAACTCAACCAGGGCGACCCCTACTACTTCCTCGTCCGGCACTGGCTCAACACCGGCATCGGAATCGCCCTGATGATCGGCGCCCTCTGGCTCGGCCACCGCGCCCTGCGCACCGCCGTGCCCCTGCTGTACGGAGCCTCGGTCTTCCTGATCCTCCTGGTGCTCACCCCCCTGGGCTCCACGATCAACGGCGCCCACTCCTGGATCAAGCTCCCCGGCGGCTTCTCCCTCCAGCCCTCCGAATTCGTCAAGATCACGATCATCCTCGGCATGGCGATGCTGCTCGCCGCCAGGGTCGACGCCGGCGACAAGCCCTACCCCGACCACCGCACCGTCCTCCAGGCCCTCGGCCTCGCGGTCGTCCCCATGCTGATCGTGATGCTCATGCCCGACCTCGGGTCGGTCATGGTCATGGTCGTCATCGTCCTCGGCGTCCTGCTCGCCTCCGGCGCCTCCAACCGCTGGGTCTTCGGCCTGATGAGCGCCGGCGCGATCGGCGCCGTCACCGTCTGGCAGATCGGCGTCCTCGACGAGTACCAGATCAACCGCTTCGCCGCCTTCGCCAACCCCGAACTCGACCCGGCCGGCGTCGGCTACAACACCAACCAGGCCCGCATCGCCATCGGCTCCGGCGGACTGACCGGCTCCGGCCTCTTCCAGGGCTCCCAGACCACCGGCCAGTTCGTCCCCGAGCAGCAGACCGACTTCGTCTTCACCGTCGCCGGTGAGGAACTCGGCTTCGTCGGCGGCGCACTGATCATCGCCCTCCTCGGCGTCATCCTCTGGCGCGCCTGCCGCATCGCCCGCGACACCACCGACCTCTACGGCACCGTCGTCGCCGCCGGCATCGTCGCCTGGTTCGGCTTCCAGACCTTCGAGAACATCGGCATGACCCTCGGCATCATGCCGGTCACCGGCCTGCCCCTGCCCTTCGTCTCCTACGGCGGCTCCTCCATGTTCGCCACATGGCTGGCGGTCGGCCTGCTCCAGTCGATCAAACTGCAACGGCCGATGTCCGCCTGACCCCCGACACCCCCCGGGGCCGCGCGACCGCCGCCCCCTCCGGCAGCCCCGCACGTCACCGGTGCGGAGCGGCCCACTGCCGCTCCGCACCCACGGCGACTAGATTCGACCCATGGCGGACACCAAGCGAGAGATCGAACGCAAGTACGAGTCCGACACCGGCGGGCTGCCCGACCTGACCCGCGTCCCCGGCGTCGCCTCCGTCCACGACCAGGGCGTCACCCACCTCGACGCGGTCTACCACGACACCGCCGACGAACGCCTCGCCGCGTCCGCCGTCACCCTGCGCCGCCGCACCGGCGGCGCCGACGCCGGCTGGCACCTCAAGTTCCCCGTCGCCCCCGGCGTGCGCGACGAGATCCGCGCCCCACTCTCCGACACCCTCCCCGGCGAACTCGCCGCCCTCGTCCGCTCCCGCGTCCGCGACCACCCCCTGCGCCCCGTCGTCCGCCTGCGCTCCGACCGTGACGTACGCCACCTCCTCGACGCCGACGGCCGGCTCCTCGCCGAGGTCAGCTTCGACACCGTCCACGCCGAACGCCTCACCGGTGCCGGCGGCACCGCCCGGTGGACCGAGATCGAGGTCGAACTCGCCGACGACGGCGACCCCGCCTTCCTCGACAAGGTCGAAAAACGCCTCCGCAAGGCCGGCGCCCGCCCCGCGCGGTCGTCCTCCAAACTGGCCAGGGCCCTGGCCGAGACGGCCCCGCACGGCACCACCACCCCGGCCACGTCACCCACCCCCGCCACGGCACCCGAAGCGGCCCCGAAACAGAAACGGCGCTCCCGCACGGTCGGCGAACCCGTCACCGCAGGCGACCACGTCCTCGCCTACGTCCGCGCCCAGCGCGACGCCCTCGTCGAACTCGACCCCGCCGTACGCCAGGACCTCCCCGACGCCGTGCACAGCATGCGCGTCGCCACCCGCCGCCTGCGCAGCACCTTCCGCACCTTCCGCACCGTCCTGGACCGGGAGACGACCGACCCCGTCGCCACCGACCTCAAGTGGCTGGCCGGCGAGCTCGGCCTCGACCGCGACCAGGAAGTCCTCGCCGAACGCCTCGAGACCGCCCTCGCCGACCTGCCCCCCGACCTCGTCCACGGCCCCGTCGGCGACCGCCTCACCCACTGGGCCGAGGCCCGCCACGCCGGAGCCCGCGGACGGCTCACCGGCATCCTCGACTCCCGCCGCTACCTCACCCTCCTCGACACCCTGGACGCCCTGATCGACCACCCGCCCCTGCGCAAGAAGGCCGGAGCCGAGCCGGAGAAGGTCCTCACCAAGGCCGTACGCAAGGACCTCGACAAACTCACCGGACTCGTCACCCACGCTCTCGGCCTCCCGCCCGGCACCGACCGCGACATCGCCATCCACGAGGCCCGCAAGAAGACCAAGCGCACCCGCTACGCCGCCGAGGCCGCCACCCCCGCGCTCGGCAAACCCGCCAAGCGGCTCGTCGCGTCCATGAAGTCGCTCCAGGGCCTGCTCGGCGACCACCAGGACAGCGTCATGGCCCGCCAGACCCTGCGGGAACTCGCCGCCGTCGCCCACGCGGCGGGGGAGAACGCCTTCACCTACGGCGTCCTCCACGCCCGCGAGGAACGCCGCGCGGAGCTCGCCGAGCACGCCCTCCCCGACGCCTGGGCCTCGATCACCGGTGATCACCGGCGCTGGACGGCGTAGGGAGTACCCCTCCGGCCGCGTTACGCTGAATGGTCACCCCACTCAGCACACAAAGGTTCGCGAGATGCCTGCCGAAGCCGCCGAGTCTGTGTTCCCGCAGCTCGAAGCTCTGCTCCCGCATGTGCAGAAGCCGATCCAGTACGTCGGCGGAGAGCTCAACTCCACGGTCAAGCCGTGGGAGAGCTGCGACGTCCGCTGGGCGCTCATGTACCCGGACGCCTACGAGGTCGGACTGCCCAACCAGGGCGTCATGATCCTCTACGAGGTCCTCAACGAACAGGACGGCGTCCTCGCCGAGCGCACCTACAGCGTCTGGCCGGACCTCGAGGCGCTGATGCGGGAGCACCACGTCCCGCAGTTCACCGTCGACAGCCACCGCCCGGTGAAGAACTTCGACGTGTTCGGCCTGAGCTTCTCCACCGAGCTCGGCTACACCAACATGCTCACCGCCCTGGACCTGGCCGGCATCCCCCTGGAGGCCAGGGACCGGACGCTGGACGACCCGATCGTCATGGCCGGCGGCCACGCGGCCTTCAACCCCGAGCCGATCGCCGACTTCATCGACTGCGCGGTCATCGGCGACGGCGAGCAGGCGGTCCTGGAGGCCACCCGGATCATCCGTGCCTGGAAGGAGGAGGGCCGCCCCGGCGGCCGCGAGGAACTCCTCTTCCGGCTCGCCAGGACCGGCGGGGTGTACGTCCCCGGCTTCTACGACGTCGAGTACCTGCCCGACGGCCGGATCGCCCGCGTCGTACCGAACAGGTCCGGCGTCCCGTGGCGCGTCTCCAAGCACACCGTCATGGACCTCGACGAGTGGCCCTACCCCAAGCAGCCCCTCGTCCCGCTGGCCGAGACGGTCCACGAGCGCATGTCCGTGGAGATCTTCCGCGGCTGCACCCGCGGCTGCCGCTTCTGCCAGGCCGGCATGATCACCCGCCCGGTGCGCGAGCGCTCCATCACGGGCATCGGCGAGATGGTCGAGAAGGGCCTGAAGGCGACCGGCTTCGAGGAGGTCGGCCTGCTCTCCCTGTCCTCGGCGGACCACTCCGAGATCGGCGACGTCGCCAAGGGCCTCGCGGACCGCTACGAGGAAGACAAGATCGGCCTCTCCCTCCCCTCGACCCGCGTCGACGCCTTCAACATCGACCTGGCCAACGAGCTGACCCGCAACGGCCGCCGCTCGGGCCTCACCTTCGCGCCGGAGGGCGGCTCGGAGCGCATCCGCAAGGTCATCAACAAGATGGTCTCCGAGGACGACCTCATCAGGACCGTCGCCACCGCCTACGGCAACGGCTGGCGCCAGGTGAAGCTGTACTTCATGTGCGGTCTGCCCACCGAGACCGACGACGACGTCCTCCAGATCGCCGACATGGCCACCCGTGTGATCGCCAAGGGCCGCGAGGTCTCCGGCTCCAACGACATCCGCTGCACGGTCTCCATCGGCGGCTTCGTCCCCAAGCCGCACACCCCGTTCCAGTGGGCGCCGCAGCTCTCCGCCGAGGAGACCGACGAGCGTCTCGGCAAGCTCCGCGACAAGATCCGCGGGGACAAGAAGTACGGCCGTTCCATCGGCTTCCGCTACCACGACGGCAAGCCCGGCATCGTCGAGGGCCTGCTCTCCCGCGGTGACCGCCGCATCGGCGCGGTCATCCGCGCGGTCTACGAGGACGGCGGCCGCTTCGACGGCTGGCGCGAGCACTTCTCCTACGACCGCTGGATGACCTGCGCCGACAAGACGCTGCCCTCCTTCGGCGTCGACGTCGACTGGTACACCACCCGCGAGCGCTCCTACGAGGAGGTCCTCCCCTGGGACCACCTCGACTCCGGTCTCGACAAGGACTGGCTGTGGGAGGACTGGCAGGACGCCCTCGACGAGACGGAGGTCGAGGACTGCCGCTGGACCCCGTGCTTCGATTGCGGCGTGTGTCCTCAGATGGACACCAGCATTCAGATCGGACCGACGGGCAAGAAGCTGCTGCCCCTCACGGTCAAGAACTCGACCGCGGTCGGCTGAGACCGCGTGCCGCACGGCCCGGGGCCCGTTCGCTTGGGTGCGAACGGGCCCCGGGCCGTTGTGGTGCGCCTGGAGCGGGCGGGCGCGACGTGAGGTGGACAGCGCGGGAACACCCCTGTGGCTGCCGGGCTACGGGACCTCGCGGCCGTACGGGCGGACGCGGTGACGGGGGGCGACGGTGCGGCGGGGCGGGCGGGTGAGGGTGATCTGGCGGACCAGTTGCTGGAAGCAGGCCAGGGCGGCCACGCCCGGGAGGGCCGCCGCGGCGGTGTCGGTGATGGTGCGGGGGGCCTGGGCCACGCAGAGCAGGACCGCGACGGAGGAGAAGAGCAGGACGACGAACCAGGAGTGCAGCGCGCGCCGTTGGTGCAGTGCCGCGCGGAGGATGGAGAGGGAGCCCGCCAGCCACGGGCCGTAGACGAGGATGGGCCACCAGGCGGAGGAACTGCCGCTGCTGTGCGCGGTGGTGACGAGGAGCAGGGGTTCGTAGGTGACCACGCCGCTGAAGACGCTCACCATGGACACGGTGACCGCTGCCATGGCGGCGATGACGTAACTGGCGACGCGCAGCGCGTCGGGGCGCTTGCGCGGGGGCTTGCGGTGGCCGCGCGGGGCCGGCGCGCGCAGGGGCGGCAGTTCGGCCGTGATCTCCTGGAGGTTGCCCATGGGGCTGCCCGCGGGGGGTGCGGTGACGGAGGGCTCCTCGCGCGGAGGCGGGACGGTTCTGCCGTACTCCTCGCCGCGGGCCTCCTGGAGCAGGTAGGCGAGTTCCTCGGCCGGGTCCCAGGGCGGGACGGAGGGATCCATCGGGTCCCAGGGCGGGACGGCCGGGTCCGCCGCCGGGTTCCAGGGCGGGACGGCCGGCTCCACGGGGTCCGCGTAGACGGCTCCGGCCCGGTGCCGTCCGGTGCCCGCCTCGGTGTACTGGTCCGGGATGTCGGCGCTGTACCAGAGAGGGTCGTAGCGTTCATCATTCATGTCAGAATTGATTCATCGGGCCGGCGGGAGCGGTCAACATCGTTTCTGCAAAGTGGAGTTGGGGTGGCTCTGACCTGCTTGCCTTCATACAGCGACTAACGGCCCCTGTTTCACTTGGATGCGCGGCGAATGAGTGAACGGCCGTGCTGACCATTGCTTTATATGAGCCTCGTCACTGCGATTTCTCGAGGGGCGTTCGGCGGATGAGCGACGTCCGTGCCGCCGTGGGGCATCCGCGCGGGCCGCGCCGGCGTCCACGCCGGTGTGGATCTCGGGACATCGTGGGAACCCGCGCAGTACGCCCGGGTGAGGGAACCGCCGGCCCGGCTCGGACGTACTCTGAAAGGGACCGCGACCCCGGTCCCCGGCCGGGACACCAGGGTCGTCGTACAGCCGTACGCTAGAAGGGAGGCGCGCCCCGCGCCTCCTCGCAACGAGGAGAAGATCCACTGGGCAAGCGACAGCCCGAAGGCCCGCCGCCCGCACCCGCGGTGCAGCGCATCCGACTGCGCTACACCAAGCGCGGCCGCCTCCGGTTCACCAGCCACCGTGACTTCCAGCGTGCCTTCGAGCGCGCGCTGCGCCGCGCCGAGGTGCCCATGGCGTACTCGGCGGGGTTCACGCCGCACCCGAAGGTGTCGTACGCCAATGCCGCACCCACCGGCACGGGCAGCGAGGCCGAGTACCTGGAGATCGCGCTCACCGAGCCACGCGACCCCGAGCGGCTGAAAGGCCTGCTCGACGAGTCGATGCCCGCCGGACTCGACATCGTCGAGGCGGTCGAGGCCCGTACCTCCGGCCTCGCCGACCGGCTCACCGCCTCCGTGTGGGAGCTGCGGCTGGACGGCGTGGCCCCCGAGGACGCCCGCCGGGCGGTGGACGTCTTCGACGCGGCCGAGACCGTCGAGGTCCAGCGCCGCACCAAGAACGGTGTCCGTACCTTCGACGCCCGCTCCGCGGTCGTGGCCCTGGAGTGCGTGGAGGCCGGATCGTCGCAGCCTGATAGGCCGACCGGCCGGCCCTGTGCGATACTGCGGCTGGTTGTTCGGCACGTGACGCCTGCCGTACGACCCGACGACGTCCTGTCCGGTCTCCGCGCCGTGGCCGACCTGGCGCCGCCGGTCCCCGCAGCGGTGACCAGGCTGGCGCAGGGGCTGTTCGATGAAGAGACCGGCACGGTGACCGACCCGCTCGCGCCCGACCGCGAGGCAGCAGCGACCGAGCCGCAACCGGCCGGCGCCACTGCCGCCGCGACGGCGCCGGCGTAGGGAAGGTCCCGCGCAGGGACGGACGTCGGACAAGCGCCGCCCTCGAACTCGGGAGCCACCTGGGTCGGGCAGCGCACCGACCAGAAGACTTTCGCCAGGCCGTACGCATTCGGCGTACGGAACCGGCGAGACAGGACACAGAAAGCTCCCGAGCGGCGCCCGCGCCCCGGACGGCGGCAACCGCGCACCGCGCGAGCCGCGGACGTCACCGGCATCGCCGGGCCAGGTGCGGCGCCCGGGAGCCTGACGGGAGAACCGCCCGCATGCTCGAGCCGATCGAGCCCACCCAGGGCTCCGAACCGAACACCCCCAGCGACACCCTGCCGCCCAGGCGTCGGCGTGCCGCGTCCCGCCCGGCGGGCCCGCCCGCCGCCGCGGCCGACACGACTGCCGAGACCGTCGCGCCGGCCGTACCGGCCGCGGAGGTCGCCGACACGCCCGGGCCCGCAGAGCCCGTGGACGCGCCGGACAGCACCGGGGCCGGGGAGAAGACCGAGGCCGCCGCGCCCCGGCGCCGCCGTGTGGTCCGCCGCGCGGCCGCGCCCGCCGGGGCACCCGCGGAAGCCGCGGAGACCGTCGTACCGGCGGCCCCCGCCGCGGACGTGACCGCTCCGGCCCCCGAGCCCGCCGCCACCGCGGACACCTCCGAGGACGCCGCCCCCCGGCGCACCCGCCGCCGGGCGACGCGCACGGTGACCACGCCGTCCGCCGTCCCGGAGACCCCCGAGATCCCGGAGACCGCCGAAGAGGCCGAAGCGGCCGAAGCGGCCCCCGATGCGGCAGAGGCCCCCGAGGCCGGCGAGACCGCCCAGGACGCCGCTCCACGCCGCACCCGTCGCCGTGCCACGCGCACCGCCGCGGCGCCGGCGGCCCCCGCCGAGGCGGCTGTGACCGCGGACGGCGCCGAGCAGGCGCAGACCCCCGCGGAGCAGGCCCAGCCGGCCGAGACCACCGAAACCGATGGGACGGCCGTGACCGACGAGGACGCCGCCCCGCGCCGCACCCGGCGTCGTGCCTCGCGCCGCGCCTCCGCGCCCGCCGGCGCCCCGGTGACCGCCGAGACGGCGGAGGGCGACGCGGGTGAGCCCGCCCAGGCCGCCCCGGCCGCCGAGGAGGCCCCGGTGGCCGAGAGTGAGAAGCGGACGGAGACCGGGACCGAGCAGGCCCCGGAGGCCGCCGAAACCCCCGCCGCCGCCCCCGCCGACGACGACGCCGCGCCGCGCCGCCGCCGTCGCACGGTCCGCAAGGCCGCCGCCGGCTTCGCCGAGCCCGCGCGCACCGGCCGCACCGCTGCCGCATCCGACGCATCCGCCGGCTCCGACGAGGCGGAAGGCTCGCCCCGGCGCCCCGCACGCCCGGCCGTCGCCGTGTTCCAGCCGCCGGTGTTCACCGAACCCCGCTTCCAGACCCCCGAGCGGGCCGCCGCCGAGGCCGCGGCCGAGGTCGTCGCGCCGGCCGAGCCGGAGGACGAGACCGAGGAGTTCGCGCAGGAGCAGCCCGCCGCGTCCCGTCGCCGTCGCCGTCGCCGCGGCGCGGGTGACGAGACCGAGCCCGCCGAGGCCGCTCCCGCGACCCACGCCGACGACGAGGCGGAGGAGGCGGACGAGGCGGACCAGCCGGCCGACGACCACGCCGACACCGAGGACTCCGACGACAGCGAGTCCTCCGGTGCGCGCCGCCGTCGTCGCCGCGGCGGCCGTCGCCGCCGGCGCGGTGAGTCCGCCGACTCCGACGCCGAGGGCGGCGAGTCCGCGGACGAGGACGCCGACACCGAGCGGACCGCCTCGCAGCAGGCCGCCCAGGACGCCGAGGACACCGCCGAGCAGACCGAGGAGGACGCCGAGGACCGCGAGGACCGCGAGGACTCCGGCGGTTCCAGCAGCAGCCGCCGTCGCCGTCGCCGCCGTCGCCGGGCCGGTGACAGCGGGGGTGGCGACGGCGACACCTCCACCGACGACCCCGAGCGCACCGTCGTCAAGGTGCGCGAGCCGCGCAAGGCGAGCGAACCGTCGGACGAGGTGCAGTCCATCAAGGGCTCCACGCGCCTGGAGGCGAAGAAGCAGCGCCGCCGCGAGGGACGCGAGCAGGGCCGCCGCCGCGTGCCGATCATCACCGAGGCCGAGTTCCTGGCCCGCCGCGAGGCCGTCGAGCGCGTCATGGTGGTCCGCCAGTACGGCGACCGCACACAGATCGGTGTCCTGGAGGACGGGGTGCTCGTCGAGCACTACGTCAACAAGGAGCAGGCCACTTCGTACGTCGGCAACGTCTACCTCGGCAAGGTGCAGAACGTGCTCCCGTCGATGGAGGCCGCCTTCATCGACATCGGCAAGGGCCGCAACGCGGTGCTCTACGCCGGCGAGGTCAACTTCGAGGCGCTGGGCATGGGCCACGGCCCGCGCCGCATCGAGTCCGCGCTGAAGTCCGGCCAGTCGGTCCTGGTCCAGGTGACCAAGGACCCGATCGGGCACAAGGGCGCCCGCCTCACCAGTCAGGTCTCCCTTCCGGGCCGCTACCTCGTGTACGTCCCCGAGGGCTCGATGACCGGCATCAGCCGCAAGCTGCCCGACACCGAGCGGGCCCGGCTGAAGACCATCCTCAAGAAGATCGTCCCCGAGGACGCGGGCGTCATCGTGCGCACCGCCGCCGAGGGCGCGAGCGAGGACGAGCTGCGCCGCGACGTCGAGCGGCTCCAGGCGCAGTGGGAGGAGATCAGGAAGAAGTCCAAGAACGGCGGCACCGCGCCGACGCTGCTGTACGGCGAGCCGGACATGACCGTCCGGGTCGTGCGGGACATCTTCAACGAGGACTTCACCAAGGTCGTCGTCAGTGGTGACGACGCCTGGGAGACCATCCACGGGTACGTGTCGCACGTGGCGCCGGACCTGGCCGGGCGGCTGTCCCGGTGGACCAGCGAGGTCGACGTCTTCGCCACCTACCGGATCGACGAGCAGCTCGCCAAGGCGCTGGACCGCAAGGTCTGGCTGCCCAGCGGCGGTTCGCTGGTCATCGACCGGACCGAGGCGATGGTCGTCGTCGACGTCAACACCGGCAAGTTCACCGGTCAGGGCGGCAACCTCGAGGAGACGGTCACCAGGAACAACCTGGAGGCGGCCGAGGAGATCGTGCGCCAGCTGCGGCTGCGCGACCTCGGCGGCATCATCGTCATCGACTTCATCGACATGGTCCTGGAGTCCAACCGCGACCTGGTGCTGCGGCGCCTGCTGGAGTGCCTGGGCCGCGACCGTACGAAGCACCAGGTCGCCGAGGTCACCTCGCTGGGCCTGGTGCAGATGACCCGCAAGCGGGTCGGCCAGGGCCTGCTGGAGTCCTTCTCCGAGACCTGCGTCCACTGCAACGGGCGCGGTGTCCTGGTGCATCTGGACCAGCCGGCCGCCGCCGGCGGTGGCGGCAAGCGCAGGAAGCGGGCGCGGGCCGGCGGGGCGGAAGCGCCGCACGAGCACGAGCACGAGGCCGTGGACACCGGGACGGCGGAGGAGGAAGCCGAGGCCGAGGCCGAGTCGGTGGCCGAGGTCGCCGCCGAGCCGGCCGCCCTCCCGGTACCCGAGTTCACGCCGGACGAGGAGCTGTACAGCAGCGCCGCCGAGGCGGAGGCCGCGGCCACCCGTGGCCGTACGCGCCGCCGGGCGAGCCGGCGGGCGTCCGCGCCCGCGGGCGCGCCGAAGCGGGAGACCGCCCGGGCCGCCGAGGCCACGCAGGCGGCGGAGGCCGTCGACGAGCGGACCGAGGAGCCCGTCGAGGCCGTGGAGTCCGTGCCGGCCGGGGCCCCGACGGCCCAGGACGTGACGGCAGCCGAGGAGGCCGCGCGTCCGGTGCAGCCGGAGTCGGCCGCCGAAGCGCTCGCCGAGCCCGCGGCCGTCGAGGACGCCGTGGTGCCCGAGGAGGCCGCGCCCAAGGCCCGTACGCGTCGCCGGGCCACCCGCAAGGTGTCCGCACCGGCCGGTTCCCCGGCGGGAGCGGAGGCCGCGGTGGTCACGGTCGCGGAGCCCGTGAGGACGCAGGAGGCACCGGCGCCCGAGGAGGCCCCCGCCGAGGTGGCCGCCCCGGCGGAGCCCGAGGCCCCGGCCCGCCCGCGCCGCCGCGCGGTGCGCAAGCCGAGCACGTCCACCGCGTCGGAGGACACGGCCGTCGTGGTCGTCCCGTCCGCCCCCGCGGAGGAGCAGGCGCCCTCCGGGGAGCCGGTCGGCGAGAGCGCGGAGAGCGCGGAGACCGCCGACGGTGAGGCGGAGGCCGTTCCGGCCAAGAAGACCGCCCGCAAGGCGGCCAAGAAGGCCACGGCGACGAAGGCCGCCACCAAGAAGACGACGACGGCCAAGAAGACCGCCGCCAAGAAGACGACGGCCAAGAAGGCGGCGACCACCAAGACGGCCGCGGCCAAGAAGACGACCACGAGGAAGACGGCGTCGAAGAAGACCGCGGCCGCGGCGGAGCAGCCGCCGTCCTCGGTCACGGCCGGCACCGAGGACTGACCGGTCCCGGCGGGAACGGCGCGGGACACCGGACAACCACCGGTGTCCCGCGCCGTGCCGTGCACCACTGATGACTGTCCGTCACATGGAATGTCGAGCGAGGTCGTACCGTGCGCGCATGTGGTCACTTATTGACCATTCGAAGGTTTCTCTGTGGTAACTATGAGGAATCGCCCCTCTCATCTGCTGGTAACGTAATCGCGGTCTCGGCCGCTGTTCTTCCGCCGCCGTGGACCCAGCCGCTCACCGCGACCTGTGCGGGAGGCGGCTGTTCTCCGTCAAAGGCTCCTCGGGGCCTGAGCCCGCGCGGAGGCCGGTGCCGCCGACGGCAATCGGTTGAATTCAAACAGCACGGACACGGACGTCCCGCGCTCGGGACCGTCCCTTCCCGATCACATCGCGAGGCGTCCACGAGGCCGCCGAACGAGGAGGGGGAGCGTCGATGACCGACGCCCATGAGTTGATACCGGCCGCCAGGCCCGTCATCGACGAGGAGGAGATCGAGGCCGCGGTGCGCGTGCTGCGCAGCGGCCGGGTCGTACAGGGGCCGGAGGTGGCCGCCTTCGAGGAGGAATTCTCCGAGCTGGTCGGCGGGCGGCACTGCGTCGCCGTCAACTCCGGCACCTCCGCACTGCACTTGGCCCTGCTCGCCCTGGGGATCGGCCCGGGGGACGAGGTCATCGTGCCGTCGTTCTCCTTCGCCGCCTCCGCCAACGCGGTACGGCTGGTCGGCGCCGACGTGGTCTTCGCCGACATCGAGCCCGACAGCTTCTGCCTGGACCCGGCCGCCGTCGAAGCGGCCCTCACCCCGCGCACCGCGGCGATCATGCCGGTCCACCTGTACGGCCACCCGGCCGCCATGGACCGCATCATGGACATCGCCGGCCGGCACGGTCTCGCCGTCGTCGAGGACGCCTGCCAGGCCCACGCGGCCGCGCTGCACGGCACGCCGGTCGGAGCCTTCGGCAGCGCGGGAACGTTCAGCTTCTACCCGACCAAGAACATGCACGCCCTCGAGGGCGGCATGGTCAGCACCGGCGACGCCGAGGTGGCCCGTGTCCTGCGCCTGCTGCGCAACCAGGGCATGGAGCAGCGCTACGCGAACGAGATCGTCGGCGCCAACATGCGCATGACGGACGTGGCCGCCGCGATCGGACGGGTGCAGCGCGGCAAGCTCCCCGCCTGGACCGAGCGGCGCATCGCCAACGCCGCCTACCTCACCGAGCACATCACCGCGCCGACCGTGGTCACGCCGAAGGTCGCCGAGGGCGCCCGGCACGTCTACCACCAGTACACCGTGCGCGTCCGGGGGGACCGGGACGCCGCCATGGCCCGCCTCACCGAGGCCGGCATCGGCAACGCCGTGTACTACCCGACGCCCATCCACCGGCTCAAGCCGTACTGGGAGCCCGACCAGAAGGCCGGCCGGACCTGGGACCTGCCCGAGACGGAGCGCGCGGCGGCCGAGGTCGTCTCGCTGCCCGTCCACCCGGGCCTGGCCCAGCGGGACCTGGAGCGCATCGTGTCCGCCGTGAACGCGCTGGGGGAGCAGAAGTGAGCACCGCGAAGCGGCTGCGGGCCGGACTCGTCGGCCTGGGTTCCATGGGGCGCCACCACGCCCGCGTCCTGTCCGGTCTGGAGGGCGTCGACTTCGTCGGCGTCGTCGACCCGATGGGCGACAAGCACGGAGCCGCGCAGGGCGCGCCCGTCCTGGCCACCGTCGAGGAACTCATCGACCTCGGCGTCGACTACACCGTGGTCGCCTGCCCCACCGCGCTGCACGAGACGGTCGGCCTGCAGCTCGCCGAGGCGGGCGTCTGCGCGCTGATCGAGAAGCCGCTCGCCGACACGGTGGACGGGGCGCGCCGGCTCGTGGAGGCCTTCGAGTCGCGCGGCCTGGTGGCCGGCGTCGGGCACATCGAGCGCTGCAACCCAGCGCTGCTGTCGCTGCGGGCACGGCTGGAGGCGGGCGAACTCGGCGACGTGTACCAGGTCGTCACCCGGCGCCAGGGCCCCTTCCCGCACCGGATAGCCGATGTCGGCGTGGTCAAGGACCTGGCCACCCACGACATCGACCTCACCGGTTGGGTGACCGGCCGTACGTACACCTCCATCGCCGCGCACACCGTCTCCAAGAGCGGCCGCCCCCACGAGGACATGGTCTCCGCGGTCGGCCGCCTCGACGACGGCACGATGGTCAACCACCTGGTCAACTGGCTGAGCCCGCTCAAGGAGCGCTTCACCTCGGTCACCGGCGAGCGCGGCTGCTTCATCGCCGACACCCTCACCGCCGACCTGACCTTCCACTCCAACTCGGCGGTGGCCACCGAGTGGGAGGCCCTCCAGGCATTCCGCGGCGTCGCCGAGGGCGACATGATCCGGTACGCGATTCCCAAGCGCGAGCCGCTCCTCGTCGAGCACGAGCTGTTCCGCGACGCGGTCCTCGGCCGGCCCGCCGACATCTGCACCCTGCGCCAGGGCCTGCGGACCGTCGAGGTCGCCGCGGCGGTACTGGAGTCGGCGGCGGACAGCCGCAGTGTCTCGCTCCTGCCGGAGGACCTGATCAGTCATGGCGGCTGAGCGCCACAGGCGCACCGCACCGGACGTCAGCGTGATCGTCGCGGTGTACAACACGATGCCCTACCTGACGGAGTGTCTGAACTCCCTCATCGGACAGAGCATCGGGCGCAAGCGGCTGGAGATCGTCGCGGTCGACGACGGATCCACCGACGACAGCGGCGCCGAGCTGGACCGGTTCGCCGAGCGCTACCCCGGCACCGTCAAGGTGATCCACCAGGACAACTCCGGAGGCCCGGCGGCACCCAGCAACCGGGCGCTGGACGTCGCGACCGGCCGCTACGTCTACTTCATCGGCTCCGACGACTACCTCGGTGAGGAAGCCCTGGAGCGCATGGTGAAGTGCGCCGACACGAACGACTCCGACATCGTGGTCGGCAAGATGGTCGGCACCAACGGGCGGTACGTCCACCAGGCGCTGTACAAGAAGAGCGACCCGGACGTCCGTCTCACCGGCTCCGCCCTGCCCTTCACTCTCGCCAACACCAAGCTGTTCCGGCGCGACCTGGTCGAGCAGCACAAGCTGCGCTTCCCCGAGAACCTGCCCGTGGGCAGCGACCAGCCGTTCACCATCGAGGCGTGCGTGCGCGCGCGGAAGATCTCCGTGGTGGCCGACTACACCTGCTACTACGCGGTGAAGCGAGGCGACGCCAGCAACATCACCTACCGCGCCGACCACCTGGCCCGGCTGCGCTGCACGGCGGAGATCATGGACTTCACCGCCGGGCTCCTCCCGGCAGGCCCGGAGCGCGACGCCGTGCTCCGTCGCCACTTCACCTGGGAACTCGCCAAGCTGATCCAGGACGACTTCCCCGCCCTCGACCGCGACCTCCAGCGCGACATCTGCGCGGGCATCGCCCGGCTCGCCGACGCCTACTTCACGGACGGCATCCGGGACGCGATGGACGTCAAGCGCCGGGTGCGCATCTGCCTGGCCCGGGCCGGGGCGATCGACACGCTGTGCGAGGCCATCACCTCGGAGATGCAGCACGGGGCCCCACCCTTCGTCGCCGAGGGGGACCGCGCCTACGCCCGCTACCCCGGTTTCCGCGACTCCCTGACCGGCCTGCCCGACCGGTGTTACGAACTCGTCGGCGAGGCGGTCCCCGGCAGGCTCGCACAGGGCACCGAACTGCTCGCCTCCGCCTGGGAACAGGAGGGCGAGGAGATCACGTACACGGCGTCGGTCAGGGTGCCCGTCGTCGGTGACACGGCCGGTGCCGTCCTGCGGCTGGCCCGCGGGGCCATGCCCAAGTCGGCCGACAAGGCCGGGGCGAGGAAACTGCCGGCCGACCACTCCCTCCCGAAACCGGTGGGCCACCACGGCACCGAGCCCGCCGGGGACGGCGCCGGCACGGTCCTGCACGCCCGCATCCCGCTGGAGCGGTGCGACGCCAAGCTCGGCGCCCGGGTCTACCTGCGGCTCGCCGGGACGGAGTACGAGATCCCGGTGCCCGGCAAGGGCAAGCCCATGCCGTTGTCCCGCCGTTGGGGCAGCCTCGACGACCCCTACCGCGCCGCCGCCCTCGTCAACGACAAGGGACGCGTGGTGGTCGCCACGGCCCAGTTGTACCCGCCGAAGAAGTCCCTGGCCTCCCGGGTGAAGACCACACTCGTCCGCGGTCTCAAGAGGAAGTAACGACCGAACCATGAACATCTGTGTAGTAGCGCTCGGCAAGATCGGGCTTCCGCTCGCCGTGCAGTTCGCCTCCAAGGGCCACCGCGTCATCGGAGCGGACGTCAACGAGAAGGTCGTCGAGCTGGTCAACGCCGGCGTCGAGCCCTTCCCCGGTGAGCACGACCTGGACGTGAAGCTGAAGCAGGCCGTCGACGCGGGCCTGCTGAGCGCGACGACGGACACGGCCGCCGCGGTGGCCGAGTGCGAGGCCGTCGTCGTGGTCGTCCCGCTGTTCGTCGACGCCGAGGGCGTGCCGGACTTCGGCTGGATGGACGCCGCTACCAAGGCGATAGCCCAGGGCCTCAGGCCGGGCACCCTCGTCTCGTACGAGACCACGCTGCCGGTCGGCACCACCCGTACCCGCTGGGCGCCGATGCTCGCCGAGGGCTCGGGCCTGACCCCGGGCGAGGACTTCCACCTGGTCTTCTCGCCCGAGCGCGTGCTCACCGGCCGGGTCTTCGCCGACCTGCGCCGCTACCCGAAGCTGGTCGGCGGCATCGACGAGGCCTCCGCGGCGCGCGGTGTCGTCTTCTACGAGGCGGTCCTGGACTTCGACGCCCGCGACGACCTGCCCCGTCCCAACGGCGTCTGGGATCTGGGCACGGCGGAGGCGTCGGAGCTCGCCAAGCTCGCCGAGACCACCTACCGCGACGTCAACATCGGCCTGGCCAACCAGTTCGCGCGGTTCGCCGACAGCAACGGCATCGACGTCAAGAAGGTCATCGAGGCCTGCAACTCGCAGCCCTACAGCCACATCCACCAGCCGGGCATCGCCGTCGGCGGCCACTGCATCCCGATCTACCCGCGGATGTACCTGTGGAACGACCCCGCCGCCACCGTGGTCCGCTCCGCCCGCGAGGCGAACGCCGCGATGCCCGAGTACGCCGTCGACCTGCTGGCCGCCGCCTACGGCGACCTGACCGGCGTCAACGTGCTGGTGCTGGGCGCCGCCTACCGCGGAGGCGTCAAGGAGACGGCGTTCTCCGGTGTCTTCCCGACCGTCGAGGCGCTCAGGGCGCGCGGCGCGGTGCCGTTCGTCTCCGACCCGATGTACACCGCCGAGGAGCTGGCGGCGCACGGTCTCACCCCGCACGCCGGTGAGACGGTCACCGCCGCCATCCTGCAGGCCGACCACGCCGAGTACCGCACCCTGACCCCGGCCGACCTGCCGGACGTCACGGTCCTCGTCGACGGCCGCCGCACCACCGACCCGGAGGCCTGGAAGGGCGTCCGGCGGGTCGTCATCGGCGGCTGACTCCCCGCGCGAACGGCTCCGGCCCCGCCCCCATGCAGGGGGCGGGGCCGGAGCCGTTCACGCGGAGGTGACGGAAGTCACCGGGCGTCCGCCATCGGTGGGGACCCGGACCGGGTGGGACGCCGGACGGAGGGACCCAGGCGGCGCAGCCGGCGCTCGGCGGGATGCTCCACCCACTGGTAGGCGATGCCCGCGGCAGCGAGGCTGACCAGCAGCACACCGGCCCAGAAGAGGAGGGTCTCGCCGCCCGGGCCGGGGCGGCCCCACTGGAAGACGGCGGCGCGGATCACGATCTCGTGGATGAGGTACCAGGCGAAGGACCAGTGGCCCAGCCGGATCATCCAGGGCCCGCCGAGGCCCGTGCGCCGCCCGTCGAGGTCGGCGCGGGCCGCCGCGCAGATGAGAGCGGCGAAGATCGGCGCGGACAGCCACTGGGAGGCGGTGTACGGGCTGTACCAGAGGGCGTCCGGGACCGCGTGGTGCCAGGGGATCAGAGCCACGTGCCAGGCGACGACGAGCCCGGCGGCCACCGGCAGCGACACCGGGGGGCGCCAGCCGCGCTTGAGCGCGAGACCCGCCACCACTCCCAGCACGAACTGCAGGAACCGGGTCAGCGGCAGGTAGTCCATGGCCCAGCCGCGTGTGGTCGGCGGCAGCCCCGACAGCGCGGGCCACAGCACCAGGGCGGCGACGGTGACCGCGACCGCTGTCCACGCCCAGACCCGTGGCCTGCGGGCCGCCAGCAGTGCCAGCAGGGCGGGGAAGCACAGGTAGAAGAAGGCCTCGTCGGTGAGCGACCAAGCCGCCGGGTTGCCGCCGGTGAACATCACCGGATCGGGGAACCAGGCGTGCACCAGCAGCAGCGTCGCAGCGACCGCCTTGAGCGACACGGCCCGGTCCATGACGGCCCACACGGCGACCGAGAGGGCGGTGCTGACGGCGAGCAGCGGCCAGATGCGGGCGAAGCGACGCCACAGGAAGACCGGGGTGGGCACACGCGCTCCGTCGTAGGTCCAGGCGAGCACCACACCGGACAGGACGAAGAAGAACGTCACACCGCTCCGGCCGTACCAGACCGCCTCACTGACCCCCGGCACGGTGCCGACCTGCCGGGACAGGTGGTATAGCACCACCAGTAGCGCCGCCCAGAAGCGGAGTCCGGTCAGCGAGGGCAGCCGGTCGCGGCCCGGCGCCGGTATCGAGGTCACGGAGGGTTCCTTCAGCGTTAGGGGAGCAGGAGGCGGTCCAGTTGCCCACGTACGACCGGCCAGTCCCAGGCCTCCAGCGCGGCCGTGGACGCTGCCCGGCCGGCCTTCCGCCAGCTCTCGGGGGTGGCGGTGACCTCGAGGATCCGGTCGGCGGCCTCCTGGGCCGAGCCGACGACCCAGTCGGCCGGGAACAGGGTGCGGGCGCTGTTGGCCCGGCCGGTGAAGAAGGGCCAGTCACGGCACACCGGCACGGCACCGCTCGCGGCGCCCTCGACGAACCCGCAGTGGAAGCTCTCCCGTACGGAGGAGCTGAGGATCACACCGATCCCGGTCAGCGCGGCAGGCACGTCGTCCTGCTGCCCGAGCCTGCGCAGCGCACCGGAGGGCTCGAGTTCAGCCACCTCGCGGCGGTAATGCCGGGCGTAGGCACGGGACGCGGCACTGAAGCGCGCGTCCACGTCCTCGCCGAGCAGGAGGAGACGGAAACGGGAGTCGCGGGCGCGCAGGATCCGCAGCACCTCGATGGCCCACCGGGGGTCCTTGGCCACGGACGAGATGCCCGTCAGACCGAGGGTGAACCGGGCGTCCTCGCTCTTGGGGAGGACATGACCCGCCAGGTCCATGGCGTTGGCGACGACGTGCAGCCGGGGCCCGGCGGGGGACGCGAGCTGAGGCACCGTGGCCACCGTCAGGTCCCGAAGGTGAGCACCGACGAACACCAGGTCGTCGACACGGGAGAAGTCGACCAGGAACGGCCAGGGGCTGAAGGTCTCGGCGCTGTGCAGCCGTACGACGATCCGGGTGCTGCCCGGGTCGACACAGGTGAACAGCGCGGCGGGACCGACGCACCAGTCGATGAAGACGGTGTCCGCCCAGTCCAGATGGGGGCGCAGGAGTTCCTCGGCCCGCCGGCCGAAATCCGGGTCGGCGCCCAGCCGGTGGGCCGCGAGACGAGTGAGGGAGGTGGCCATCCCGTCGAGCTCCGGCACCTCCTTCACGTCGAGGAACCGCACCTCGACATCGGGGTGGTCCTCGTAGCGACCGCGGATCCGGTGCAGGAAGTTGGCGTTGCCGCGGGTGACGAACAGCAGCCGCAGCGGCCGCCCGCCGGGGGAAGCGGGCGGCACGGTCCGGCCGGCCGGCTCCGTCAGCGCCCGGACGGCCGCGCTGGCGCGCAGCGGCGCCGTGTACGTCTCGGGGGCGTCGGCGAGCGGTGAGCTGGTCCGGTCCAGGTGCAGCACTCGGTGGAAAGCGAGCTGCAGCGCCGTGACCACGGACGCCGCGGCCGCCCGGGCGTCGCCTCCGGCCCACCGGGCGTCGGCCCAGGCGAGTTCGGCGCCGACGGCGGCGTTCAGGGTGCGGGGGGCCCGGCCGCGGGCCAGCTCGACGCGGGCCGCCTCACCGAGCAGGTCGGCCCGGCGGCGGGCATCGGTCGTGAGGCGCGCGGCGGAGCTGAGCGTGCGCACCGCGCCCTCGGGCCGGTTGACCTGGTCCAGGCCTCCGCCCACCCGGTGGGCGAGCCGGTACCGCAGCGGGTCGGACAGTCCGGGCGCGGTCACCATGAGCCGCCACGCCCGGGCCCCCGCTCCGGTGCGCAGGACCCTGGGGTGGAGTCCCCCGCGGGTCACCGCGCGGATCCCCCGTCGTATGTTCTTCATGCCCTCGGGCTCTTCTCGAGGAGCGCCGGCCGGACCGCCGCGGTGAGGTTCCGGGCGGCCGGAGCCATCAGCAGGCCCCGGGTGAACCTGGCCGCGTGGTCACGGGCCTGCGCCCGCTGCTCCGGGGTGGCCTCCACGGCCATCCGGGCCGCCCGCACGAACGAGTCCGCGATGCCCTCCGCGTCCAGACCGACGGCGCCGGTCCACAGCGGATGTCCCGCCAGTACGTGGGAGGCGTCGTGGTCCACCTCGTGACAGGAGACCACCGGCAGTCCGGAGGCCATGAACTCGTACACCTTGCCCGAGGTGACGAACCGTCCGCCGACGAGCATCAGCACGAGCGCGTCCCAGCGGCCGTAGGTCGCCGCGACCTCGGCCTTGGCCACCGGGCCGCCGAACAACACCCCGTCCGACTCGGCCTGCCGGATCAGCGTCATGTGGGCGTTGGCCTCACGGCTCGCGCCCGCGCCGATGTGCCCGCGGATCTCGAACCGGGAGCGAGCCACGAGCGGGTCGCGCTCCCTGGCGGCGCGCCAGCCGTCCAGCACGGTGGCCAGGAAGGCGGGCTTGAAGTTCACCGACCCCAGGTAGCCGAAGGTCAGGCCCTGCTCCGCGTCCGGTGCGCCGTGGGCCTCGGGGACGCTGTCCGGATCGAAACCGTTGCGCACGACGTGGACCCGCTCGGCGAGCTCCGGGTAGCGCTCGCGGTAGAAGTCGGCGATCGGGTCGTTGACGCACCAGATCGCGGTCGCGTCCGACAGGACGCGCTCCTCCCACCGGCCGGCCTCGGAGTCCCGGGTGAACGCCTCGCCGCCTCCGATGACGTCGATCGACCAGCCGTCCCGGAAGTCGATCGCGTACGGGACCTTGTGCGTGTCCCACAGCTTCCTGGCGGCTGCCAGGTTGACGTAGGGGGCGCAGCTGGCCAGCAGCAGGTCGGCCGGGAACTCGCGGTGGATGTCCAGGACGCCCTGCTCCAGCGCCGCGCGCCAGCCACCGAAGACCGGCTCGGGGAAGTGCTCCAGGTGCCGCTCCCGCTCCCGCTGCATCCAGCGGATCGGGTTCAGCGCCCGGTCCTCGGTGAACAGTCGGATGTCGGTTTCCAGATCCTCACGGGCCAGGGGCAGTTCGACGATCCGCACGCGCGGGTCCACCGGGGCGGAGAGGGTGTGGTCCAGGCCGTACTCCCGCTCCCACGACTCCTCCGCGATGGTGAGCACCGTGACGTCCCAGCCGAGTTCGACGAACTTGTTCGCCGTCTCGCGCATCCGGTACGCACAGCTCTTCGCCGCCGGCGGGAAGCCGATGGCGAGGTAGATCATGTGCGGCCGGACGCCGTCCGGACGCGGCCCCGTGGTCCTGACGCCGGACGGCACCGCGCCCGGAGCCGACGGGCTGAGGCGCTTGATCACGTTTCGCAAGGGAGTGCTCCGAGAGACTGTTGAACGGTGACGGGAGGACGGTGGTGTCAGCCCTCGACGATGGCCTGTACGGCCCGCACCGCGGCGTTCCCGTCACCGTACGGGGTACCGCGCTCGGTGTCGGGAGCGGGGCGCGTGGCCAGCTCCGCGAAGTCCGGGGTCTCGTGCGGGTCCGGGACGAGCACGTTCCAACCGCCTTCGAGGGTCTCGACCCATTCGGTCTCCGGACGGATCGTGGTGCAGGCGCGGCCCAGCAGGAAGGCCTCCTTCTGCAGACCGCCCGAGTCGGTGACGACACCTGCGGAACCGAGGACGGCGCCGACCAGGCCGGCATAGGGGAGCGGACGCCCGACGTGCACCGCGCCCTGGTCCAGCTTCAGGCCGTGCTCCTCGGCACGGGCCACCAGACGGGGGTGCGCGAGCAGCGCCACCGGGACGGGCAGTGCGGCCAGCGAGCCGATGATGGCGGCCAGGCGCTCCGGGTCGTCGGTGTTGTCCGGCCGGTGCAGCGTCGCCACCAGGTAGGGAGCGTCGGCGTCGATGCCCTCGGGCAGCGCCGGACGCGGGTGCTCGCCGGCGAGCACGGCGTCGCGGATGCGCAGGCAGACGTCCACCATGACGTCACCGACGAGCGTGGAGCGCTGGGCGAGACCCTCGTTCGCGAGGTGGCGCATGGCCTCCTCGGTCGGGGCCAGCAGCAGGTCCGCGGCGTGGTCGGTGAGAACGCGGTTGTGCTCCTCGGGCATGCGCCTGTTGAAGGACCGCAGCCCGGCCTCCAGGTGGGCGACGCGGTAGTGCAGCTTCACCGCGGAAAGCGCTCCGGCGACCGTGGAGTTCGTGTCCCCGTACACCAGCACCCAGTCGGGCTTCTCGGCCTCCAGCACCTCGTCCATGGCGGTGAGCACCGCGCCGGTCTGCGCGCCGTGACCGCCCGAGCCGACACCCAGGTGCACGTCGGGGTCCGGAATGCCGAGGCCGGAGAAGAAGACGTCGGAGAGGTCCGCGTCGTAGTGCTGGCCGGTGTGCACGATGACGTGCTGGTGCGGAGTGTCGGCGAAAGCGGCCGCGATGGGGGCGAGTTTGACCAGCTGGGGGCGCGCGCCCACGACACTGATGACCTTCACGTGTACTGCTCCTGCCGAAATAGGCGACGGACGACCGAACCCTGATCATACGAGCGTGTCGATGATTGACAGTGCGCCCGGGACGACCGGACCGGATCCCGGGCGGGAGGTGCGCTGCCGGTATGCTTTGATGCGGGCCGGGTTATGTGGCCGTGCCGTCTGCGTGCAACTGCGTGCACGAGGCGCCCGCTTTGAACGGAACTGGTGTGTGAGCTCGATCCTTCGTGCGGGCTCCTGCCATGTGCCGAAAGCTTCAGATCACGAAAGGCACACGTATTTATGGAGCTCGACAGCGCTGACGGGCAGCGCCGGCCCAAGGGAACTCGAGGCCGAATCGTGATGCTCGTGGACAACGGCGTCAAGAACGACTCCCGCGTCCAGAAGTCCGCCCGGTCCGCCGCTGAAGCGGGATGGGACGTCATCCTCTTCGGTATATCGAACACGCGCGAGATCCAGACCTGGACCATAGGCGACGCCGAGGTCCGGCTGGTGCCGAAGCCGAGTCCGCTCTCGCCCCGCCAGCAGGACATGAAGGGGCTGCGGCACCGCGCCCCGCTCGCCTACCGCAGCCCGAAGATCGCTTCCTACCGCAAGCAGCAGGTGAAGGCCTGGCGGGCCGACCTCCGGTTCCGCGCGACCGCGGCCAAGGCCGACGGGCCCGGCAAGCCGAGCGCCGGCGGTTCGCCCGCCCGGCTGGTCGTCCCGAAGGCCGCGGCGAAGGTCACGGGCAAGTGGGTCGCGCTGCGCTCGCGGGCGACGCACCGGGCGAAGCGCAAGCGGGAAAAGTTCGACTCCCCCTTCGACAAGGCGGTCACCAAGTTCTGGCAGGTGTCCATGGGGGAGCGCGCCTGGCGGCGGCTGCTGCCGTACCTGTGGGACTTCGAGCTGGCCTTCGCCAAGCACATCGACGAGCTGAAGCCCGATCTGATCCACGCGCACGACTTCCGCATGCTGGGGGTCGGTGCACGTGCGGCAGTCCGGCTCCGGGGCGCGGGGCACCCCGTCAAACTGGTCTGGGACGCGCACGAGTTCGTCCCCGGGCTGCACTCCCACCATGAGCGCTGGCTCCCGGGGCACGTCGCCTGGGAGAAGGAGCACGCGGTGTTCGCCGACGCGGTGATCACCGTCTCCCCCTCCCTCGCCGACCTGCTGGTCAAGGGGCACAAGCTCAAGGAGACGCCGTACGTCGTCCTCAACGCCCCGGTGACCCGTCCGGCGCCGGACGAGGTGGCCGACGTCGAGCCGGTCCCGGACCTGCGCGAGCTGTGCGGCGTCGACCGGGACACCCCGCTGCTGGCCTACTGCGGCGGAATCAACCCGGTGCGCGGCGTCGAAACCATGATCGAGGGTCTGGTGCACCTGCCCGACGTGCACGTCGCCCTGGTCTCCCTGCCGCCCGGGCGGAAGCCGTTCCCCGCCACGAACAAGGTCATGGAGCTGGTCGAGGAGCTGGGAGTGGGCGACCGTGTCCATCTCCTGCCGTTCGTGCCGCACTGGCAGGTCCCCGAGTTCCTGGCCACGGCGGACGCGGCGGTCAGCCCGCTGCACCACCTGCCCAACCACGAACTGGCCCTGAGCAACAAGTTCTTCGAGTACTCCCAGGCCCGGCTGCCGCTGGTGGTCAGCGACATCCGCACCATGGCCGAGATGGTCGATAAGACCGGCCAGGGCGAGGTGTTCAAGGCCCAGGACGTCGAGGACTACGTCCGCGCCGTCAAGGCGGTCCTCGCCGACCCGGAGCGCTACCGCAAGGCCTACGACACTCCGGGTCTGCTGGAGAAGTGGACCTGGGAGGCCCAGGCCGTGGTGCTGGGCGAGATCTACGACCGGCTGCTGCCCGGCACTCGGGCGCCTGCCGCGTCGAAGGACCGGCAGCCCCCGGCCCCGGCGGCGGAGCCGGAGGGCTCCGCGTACTCGAGCGCCGTCTGACGGACGGCCACGACCGGTCCGTCGGCCCGGTGACGAGGAGGGCCGGCGGACGCCGGCCCTCCCCACCGGGCCGGCGCACCGCACCGTGCCCGGAACGGACGCAGAACAGGTGAAGGACCTCCTCGCATGACCCATGTACTCCTGATCGCCGGCACGGCGCCGACGCTCTCCATGCTCAAAGCCGCCGTCGAGCAGTTGCGGGCCGCGGGAGCCACGGTGCACCTCGCCGGATACTTCGACCGGGCGGCGGTGGACGGCGTCCTCGACGCGGCAGACGTGTGCTCCCTGACCGAGGCCGCCGCGGACCGCGGCACCGCGTTCGCCAAACGCGTCGCCAAGCTTCCGCCGTCCCGCCGGACGTGGGCGAGCGCGGAGCGCAGCCGCTGGGTGCTCACTCGCGCGCGCAAGGCGCAGGTCCTCGTAGCCCTGGACGCCAACGCCGTCTACAGCGTCTGGCGGCTCGCCGAGCGCAACCGGCGGGCCGACGCCGTCTTCGGCGTGGCCCCCGCACTCCGCGCGCTCCAGGCGCGCGACACGTACCGCGTCCAGTACGCACTGCGTGACGCGGTCCGTACCGTGCCTTCCCCGGCGGTGACCCTGCGCACCACGAAGCGGTCCGTGCGGCACGGCGCCGGCGCCGTCCTGCGCAGGGCGTCGTCACCCGCCGTGATGCGCACCTCGATCGGTGCCAAGGCGTGGCGGACCGCGGTCGTCGCCCCGAAGGTGCCGGACCGCATGCGCGCCAAGCTCGCCCGCAGAGTGAGCCTGAGCATGGCGAAGGGCGGCCGCAGGAAGGGCGCCACGATCGTGCTGAACCAGGCCGCCGACCGCATCGCCAACCGCAAGCTGAGCGCCGCCCTGCTGGCCGACGCGGCCCGTGCCGACCTGGCCCGTGGCCACGACGACCCCGCGGTCCGCGCCAAGGCCATAGAGGCCGCGCTGAACCTGGCGGACCAGCGCTTCAAGAAGAAGGACCTGTCAGCGGCGGCCGACCAGCTGTCCACCGCCTTCTCCCTCGCCTTCAACCGTGGCCTGCATTTCGACGGCACCTCGTCGCCGATGGCCGACGACCCGGAGGGCTACCTCGCGGTCTTCCGCCGGAGCGCCGCCTTCAAGGCGCTGTCCGCGCCACGCGGGCGCGCCCTGCCGGCCGCTCCCGCGCCGGCCGGGCGTCCGCTGCGGCTGCTGGTCACGACGTATGCCAACGACGCTTTCCTGCGGGCCATCCGGGAACGCTACGAGCACCACCCCGACGTGGAGATCCGCTACCTCGATGTCAACGAGGACGCCACGATCCGCCCGCTGGCCAAGAGCCTGAAGCGGATCACGGAGCACGCGCTGGGAGGCCGGCCGGAGTTCCGCGCCCAGCTCGAGGCGGCCCTGAGGCCCCATCTCGACTGGGCCGACACCGTCTTCATCGACTGGTGCACCAACGCGGCCGGCATCTTCACGGCCGTCGACCCCGGCACCGCACGTGTCGTCGTCCGCCTGCACAGCTACGAGGTGTTCGCCTGGTGGCCGCACGTCGTGGACTTCACCCGGGTGGATGACCTGATCCTGGTCAGCGATCACCTGCGGGAACTGACGGAGAAGGTGCTCCCCCAGCTCGCGCGTACGGACACCGCCACGCCCCACGTGGTGGCCAACGCCATGGACCTCGTCCCCTTCCAGCAGGACAAGAGCGGTGCCGACGCCCGCTTCGTCCTCGGCATGGTCGGTGTCAGCGCGGTGGCCAAGGACCCGCGCTGGACGCTGCAGGTGCTGCGGCTGCTGCGCGAGAAGGACGAGCGCTACCGCCTCGTGATCATCGGGGAGGGCCTCAACCGCAAGGCGAGCGCCGCGGTTCGCGCGTACGACGACCTGCTCGCCTCGGAGCTGGAGGAGCTCGAGGCGGTCGGCGCGGTGCACCGCGTGGGGCAGACGGACGAC
Source organism: Streptomyces sp. NPDC041124 (assembly GCF_055592385.1). Taxonomy (NCBI): domain Bacteria; kingdom Bacillati; phylum Actinomycetota; class Actinomycetes; order Kitasatosporales; family Streptomycetaceae; genus Streptomyces; species Streptomyces sp. NPDC041124. Next base: position 58,545 of record NZ_JBVIYR010000007.1, on the reverse strand, counting down.
GTGCCGGCCGCGCTCACGGAGGTCGGCGTCATCCTCAGCAGTTCGGTACGCGAGAGCTTCCACTGCGGTCTGGTCGAGGGAGCGGTCAGCGGCGCGCTTCCGGTGGTCCGCGACTGGCCCTTCTTCGCCTCGCTGGAGAACGGCCCCCGGACGCTCTTCCCGGCGGACTGGGTCGTCGGGACACCGGAGGAGGCCGCGGAGCGGATCCTGGCGCTGACGCAGTCGGAGGAGGCATGGCGCGCCGCCACGGAGCCCGCCGCCAAGCACGCGCTGGCGACGTGGGACTGGTCCGTGGTCGGTCCGGAGTTCGACCGGCTGCTGCTGGACGACAGGGACTGACGGCCGGGACGGGCAAGGGGGCCGGCGGCGTACTCGGTACGCCGCCGGCCCCCTCCGTTCCTGCGGCAGGTGTCAGACGGCCCGCTCGAGCAGGACGCCGTCCTTCTCGTCGTACAGGGCGCCGGACTGCGGGCATTCCCAGACGCCGTCCTCCCCGGCCCGCTCGACGAGCCGGACCCCGGCCCGGCCGACCCAGCCGACCTGTCGGGCGGGCACACCGACCACCAGGGCGAAGTCCGGCACGTCCTTGGTGACGACGGCGCCCGCGGCGACCATCGCCCAGCGTCCGATGGTGACGGGGGCCACGCACACGGACCGGGCGCCGATGGACGCGCCGTCGGCGATCCTCACTCCGACGGCCTCCCAGTCGCCGCCGCGCTTCTGCTTGCCGTCGGGGTCCACGGAGCGCGGGTTGTGGTCGTTGGTGAGGACGACGGCGGGGCCGATGAAGACACCGTCGCCGAGTTCGGCCGGCTCGTACACCAGCGCGTAGTTCTGCAGCTTGCAGTTGTCGCCCATGCGTACGCCCGAACCGACGTACGCGCCGCGGCCGATCACGCAGCCCTCGCCGAGGACCGCACCCTCGCGGATCTGCGCGAGGTCCCAGACGCTGCTCCCGGTGCCTATCTCGGCGCTCTCGTCGACCTGGGCGCTGGGCTGGACCCTGTAGTTCACTTCGTCTTCTCGCTTCCGGGATGGCTGCTACGCCCGGTGAGCATACGCGGCCGGTGCCGGTGGCCGTCGCCCGCACGGTCACGCGCACGCCTGCGGTGCGGGGCCCGATGCCGGCCCGCCCTCCCCGGAGACTCGAAATCACCGCGCGGGATCTCCCGACCGGAATTCCGCAGGAATCCTTCCGAAAATCCGGACGCCCCGCGCGCCGCGCATGCGTGAAATGGGCGGGAAGGCGGTGGATGAGGCGGCCGTCCCCATTATCCGGCCGATCCTTTTCTGGCACGACTGTTTCCGGTCATTCCTTCGCTCGCGCCTCGAAACGGCCGCCGGTCCGCCCCGGACGGCGGCGTGCCGGACCACGGCACACGGACCGGCCGCGGCGACGGAGCGGCGAGCCCACGTGAACAGCCGGTAGCCGCAATTGCTGCATGTGCGGGCAAGAGTGGAGCGATCGGCGACGCCGACGGGGACGCGGCGGTGGAGGGATTGTCGAGCTGGTGGCTCTTCGCCGGATTTACGCCGCGAGAGCGTACGGGGAAGCGAGGGAGGGGGGGCGGCGGGCTGTGGCCGAGTCCTGAAGAACCTGTGCGCTTCCTGTGATTTATGTCATGGCCATCGAAAGATGGGCGGCTATTGCCTCCCCACTTCGCGTGAAGCAATGATCCATTCAATTTTTGTTCCTTCTTGTTTGCGGGGCATCTGTGTCAAGGGTGGGGAAAATGTGGAGGCGGCGGAGCTCTGTCGCCGTCCTCGTCGGAGCGCTGCTGACGTTCGGCGTGGGAGCCGGCGGTACGCCCGCCGCGGCCGCCGTCGCATGTCCCTCCGGCGTCGAATCGGACTTCAACGGCGACGGAGTCAGGGACACGGCGATCGCCGACCCGGAGGCCACGGTGACCGGAGTGCGGAAAGCCGGCGAGGTCCACGTCGTCTACGGCGGTGGCAAGGGCACGCTGACCGTCTCCCAGGCGCTGGACAGCCTGCCGGGAGGCCCCGAGACGGGCGACAGGTTCGGCCACGCGCTGGCCGTCTACGACGCCGACCTCGACGGCTGCAGCGACCTGGTGATCGGCACACCGTACGAGGACCTGGGCACGGTCCCCGACGCCGGAGTCGTGCAACTCCTCTACGGTTCCCCCTCCGGGCTCAACGGCGGCAAGGCCGTCAAGGAGTTCCTCCAGGGCTCGGACAAGCCCCTGAGCGGGGGCCCCGAGGCCGAGGACTGGGTCGGCTACGCGCTCGCGGCGGGGGAGACCGCCTCCGGCACGCCCTATCTGCTGATCGGCTGCCCGGGCGAGTCGATCGGCGACATCGAGGACGCGGGCGGCTTCCACTACGTCAGCGGCACCGCGCAGACGGCCACCCTCAACCACCAGGACACCGACAAGGCCGGCGCGGTGGCCGGCGTGGCCGAGGTGGACGACCGCTTCGGCTCCGCGATCGCCGCGACACCCACCCACTTCGCCGTCGGCAACCCCGGCGAGGCGATCGGCACCACCCCCTTCGCCGGAGGCGCCGGGTACTTCAGCCACGCGCTCACCTCCGGCTACCCCAAGCCGCTCGGCGGGCTGTCCCAGGACCTGGACGGGATCAGCGGGGCCGAGGAGGTCGGCGACCAGTTCGGCGCCTCGCTCGCCATGGTCCCGTACCGGTCTTCCGGCGCCACCACCACGACCCAGGTGCTGCTCGCGGTCGGCGTCCCGGGCGAGGACCTGTCGACGACGGTCGACGCGGGCGCCGTCCAGGTCTTCCGGATCGCGGCGAACGGCACCTACGACGAGGTCGCCTGGATCGACCAGAACAGCACGGACGTGGCCGAGGACACGGAGGCCGGTGACTTCTTCGGCCAGCAGCTCGCCGCCGTCAACACCGCACCGAACGCCACCTCCACCGCCGCGAACACCCGGCTGGCCGTCGGCGTGCCCGGCGAGGAGTCCTCCGACGAGCACCGGGACAAGGGCGGCGTGCACATCATCCCCCTGATCGGTCCGCCCGGCGCCTCCGACGAGTGGATCGACCCCGGGTACGGGATCCCGGGCGTCCCCGACCACCGTCAGCTCGCCGGCCTCTCCCTCGCAGCGACCCCCGCGCTGCTCTACGTCGGCATGCCGTACGGCCCCGCCGAAGGCCGGGCGGTCCACGGCTTCCCGTGGAACGTGGCCTCCGGCGGAGCCCCGACGGTGACGCTCAGGCCAGGTGAAGGTGGCCTCCCCGAGGCCAGCGCCGCCTTCGGAGCGACGGTCCGATGACGGCGCCCGTACCGCCGCCGGACCGCACCGGCACCAGGACAGGAAAGAGGCAACCCCTGCCCCCGACGGGACACGAGGCACGCCGGCATCCGCTCACGCCGCCCCTCGGACGGCCGCCGCGCCGCAGGAAGCCGTGGCTGCGCCGTGCCGCGACCGCGGCGGCTGCGGCGCTCCTGCTGGGCTTCGGCCCTCTCACCGGCGAGACCCCCGCCACGGCGGCCGCCGCCTGCGCCGGCACCCCATCGGACTTCAACGGGGACGGCATACGGGATACGGCGATAGCCGATCCCGACGCCACGGTCGCGGGGCGGGAGAAGGCCGGCCTGGTCCACATCGTGCTCGGCGGCGGCAAGGGAGTCGTCGAGATATCCCAGGACACCCCCAACGTGGCCGACGGCCCGGAGACGGGGGACCGCTTCGGCTTCTCGCTCGCGGTGTACGACGCGAACAAGGACGGGTGCAGCGACCTGGCCGTCGGCGTCCCGTACGAGGACGTGGGAACCGTCCGGGACGCGGGCTACGTGCAGGTCATCTACGGGTCCACCACCGCGGTCGGACAGGAGTTCCCCAGCCGGGGCTTCATCCAGGGTGAGAACCAGCCCCTGGGCGGCGGCCCTGAGCCCGAGGACTGGCTCGGCTACGCGGTCGCGGCCGGCACCTCGCCGACCGGCTATCCGTTCCTGGTCATCGGGGTTCCGGGCGAGGACGGAGGCGGCGGGACCGACATGGGCCTGATCGGCTACGTCTGGGGCACCGACTACCAGGCCGCCTCGGTGAGCCAGGACACCACCGGGGTCTGGGAGGACGCGGAACCGTACGACCGCTTCGGTGCGGCGATCGCCGCCACGGACCGGCACTTCGTGGTCTCCGCCCCCGGCGAAAGCCTGGGCACGGTCGCCTTCGCGGGCGCCGTGGTGGCCTTCCGGCCGTCGATCAACGAACTCGGCATACCCGACCCGCTCTTCGGCATGGGACAGGGCCGCACACCCGGACCGGACAGCGCGGCCCAGACCGACGACCGCTTCGGCACCGCACTCGCCATGGCCCCGTACCGTCCCTCCGGGGCGCCCACGGTCACCGACTCGGTGCTGGCCGTCGGCGTCCCCGGGGAGGACCTCGGCACCGCCGTCGACGCCGGAGCCGTGCACGTCTACCACGTCAAGGCGGACGGCACGGTGGCGCTGCTCAACTGGATCGACCAGAACATGGACGGCGTCGAGGGCGAGGCGGAGTCCGGTGACTTCTTCGGCCAGCGGCTCGCGGCGGTGAACACCGCCACCAACGTGGTCAGCACGGCGGCCACCCTGCGCCTGGCCGTCGGCGTACCCGGCGAGGAGTCGACGGAGGCCGCCCCCGAGGCGGGCGGTGTGCAGATCCTCCCGGCGATCGGGGCGCCCGGTGCCTCCGACGCCTGGCTGGAGCCCGGCAACGGGATCCCCTCCGGTCCGGCCTCCCGCACCTACGCGGGCATCAGCCTCGGCGGCAGTCCGTCGCTGCTCTACGTCGGTGTCCCCTACGGCCCGGCCGACGGCCACGCGGTCCACGGCTTCCCGTGGAACGCGGCCTCGGGCAGCGCCCCGGCGCAGACGTGGAAACCCGGCGAGGGCGGCATCCCGGCGACCGGCACCGCCTTCGGGGCGACGGTCCGATGACGACATCTTCAAAAACCGACGCGGTCGGCGGCCGCAGGGGCGGGACAGACATGAACGAACGGGAGAGTGGACGCGTGTCCGCAGACAGACACAGACCGGTACGGCGCGCCTTCGCGCTGCGCGCCGCCGTGGCGGCCGCCGTCGCCGGAGCGGTGGTGGCGGGAGCGGTGGCCCTGCCGGACGGCGGCGGCCCGGAGCGACCGGCACCGGTCGCGGCCGACCAGCCGGTGGTGACCGAGCAGCAGGCGCTCGCCGCGGCCCGGAAGACCGGCAAGCAGACCGAGGTCGTCGGGCTGCGCGGCGAGCGCCGCGAGATCTTCGCCGAGCCCGACGGAAGCTTCACGGCCCGGGAGTACACCGAGCCCGTGCGCACGGTCCAGGGCGGCACATGGGTCAAGGTCGACCCGGGGCTGGTGAAGCGGGCCGACGGCACCTGGAGCCCGAAGGCCGCCACCGTCGACCTCACCTTCTCCGCCGCCCAGGCGGGCCGGCCGTTCGTGACGATGCGGAAGGCGGGCCGCGAATTCGCCCTCTCCTGGCCGTACGGGAAGCTGCCCGAGCCGCGCGTCGACGGGGACACCGCCACCTACGCCGAGGTGCTGCCCGGCGTCGACCTGGCCGTGCGGGCCGAGACCGACGGCTTCGGTCACCTCCTCGTCGTCAAGACGCCCGAGGCGGCGGCCGACCCGCGCCTCGCCCGACTCGATCTGGGCCTGAAGGCCGACGGCCTGAAGGTCTCGGAGGACGCCACCGGCGCGATCGTCGCCGAGGACACCGCCGTCGGCGGCACCGTCTTCCAGGCCGGCAAGCCGGCCATGTGGGACTCGGCCGCCGTACGGGAGGCGGCAGCCGCGAAGCAGGGACCGAAGGCCGTCGCCAAGGCGCTGCGGGCCGCGGTGGCCGGAGCCGGGGAGGAGGCGGCCTCCACCGCCACCCCCGGTCCGCAGGCCGCGCCCGAGCCGGCGCTCGAAGGACCCGGCGGCGGTGGACGCGTCGCCCCGCTGGACATCGAGGTCGCCAAGGGACGGCTCAGCCTCATCCCCGACCAGAAACTGCTCCGGGGCGACGACACCGTCTTCCCCGTCGTCATCGACCCCATCACGCGGACCACGCCCCGCACCGCCTGGACCGGCGTGATGTCCGGTATGCCCTCGGAGCAGGACTGGAAGTACTCGGGCAGTGCCGGCGTGGGCAAGTGCCCCACCGACTACAACCCCGTCTCCTGCAACGGCGTCGGCACCCGCCGCGTGCTGTTCACCATGCCGCTCTCCTTCTACAAGGGGAAGCAGATCAAGGGCGCCACCTTCTCCGCCCGGGTGGAGCACATCTACAGCGCCAAACCGACCGCGGAGCCCATCCGGCTCTACCGGATCGGCGGCAAGAACCACACGATCACCTCGTCCAGCAACTGGTCCAACACCTCGGACGACTGGGACGACCACATCGGGACCGTCGACAAGGCGATCTCCCCGACCTCCTGCTCCAGCCAGGCCAACCTCCACTTCGAGGCCGGCGAGAGCGGCGAGCTGACCAGCGAGATCAAGACCGCGGCCGCGGACGGCTGGAACTCGATGACGCTGGGCCTGCGCGCCGCCGACGAGTCCCGCTTCGCCGAGTGGAAGCGGATCTGCGGCAACGCCTACCTGTCGATCAAGTACAACAACCTGCCCCGCCAGATCCGGACGGCGGACATGTCCACGGACCCGGGCGGTGTGTGCAAGTGGGGCGCGGGCCGTCCGACCGCCGACCGGCCGCCGACCCTGAAGGCCATCGCGAGCGACCCCGACCACGGCAACGGCAGGACCGACAAGGTGAAGGTCGAGTTCAAGGTGGACTGGACCGACCCCGTCACCAAGGAGGCGAAGACCTACTCCTATCTGACCAAGGACTGGCTCTCGCCGACCCCCGCCACCAAGTTCGAGCACACCGTCACGTCGACGATCCCGCAGAACACGGTCATCTACTGGAGCGCCCGGGCGACCGACGGTGACGGCTACGGCCCGTGGAGCTCGGCCGGGGACCCCGCCCAGCGCTGCGAGTTCGTCTACGACAAGACGTGGCCGGGCAAGCCGCTGGTGCTGTCCAAGGAGTACCCGTCCGACACCGTCTACCACGACGGCGTGGGCACCTACGGCACCTTCACCTTCTCGCCCAACCCGAACGACACCATCCCGGACACCGACGTCGTCAAGTACCAGTACGGCTTCAACGGCGCCGCCCTCGCCACGCTGACCCCGGCGAAGGCCGGCGGCCCGGTGTCGACGCAGTGGATGCCGACCCGCTCCGGGCGCCAGGTGCTGGAGGTGACCGCCGTCGACAAGGCGGGCCACGCCAGCAGCACCCTGTACGACTTCCTGGTGAGCGAGGGCAGCCCCGTCGTCGCCCAGTGGAACCTCGCCGACCCGTCCGACGGCACCGAGGCCCACGACGAGAGCGGCCAGTTCTCGGCGACCGCCGGCACCGCCGTCGCCTTCGGCGCGGACGGCCCCGGCGGCACGGTGGACAAGGCCGCCCACTTCGACGGCAGCGCCGACGCCTACCTCGACGTCAGCGAGACCGTGCTGGACACCGCAAGGAGCTTCAGCGTCAGCGCCTGGGTGCGGCCCACCGCGCTCGACCGGGACATGGCCGTCGTCAGCCAGGACGGCACCGGGGAGCCCGGCTTCACCCTCGGCTACGACGCGACCGCCAAGGCCTGGAAGTTCTCCGTCCCCGTCAACGACGTGGACTCGCTGGGCGAGTGGAAAGCCGTCGCCAGCGGCACCACGGTCCTGAAGGACCAGTGGGTGCTGCTGACCGGCGTGTACGACGCCCAGAAGGCCGGCGGTCCGGAACTGCGGCTCTACATCAACCAGGAGTCGAAGTGGGCCGCCCAGCGCCGCTCCACCTGGAAGTCGTACGGACCGCTGCAGATCGGCCGGGCCACGGCCAAGAGCGGCTACCGGGACCACTTCACCGGTGACCTCGCCGAGGTCCGCGTCTTCGACCGCGTCCTGCCGGCCGCCCAGGTCGGCGAGCTGATGACGGTCAAGCCGGAACGCAAGGGCTACTGGCAGCTCGACGAGGCCGTGAACGGCGCGTCCGCGGAGACCGGTGGCGGACAGGCGCTGACCCTCGCGGGCAACGCCTCGATCTACCGCCCGGCCGACCCGCTGTTCGACATCGCCGCCCTGGTCGGCGACGGCAACCTCGTCCTGGACGGTGACGGCGACTACGCGTCCACCGCCACCGCCCCGGTCACCGGCACCGGCAGCTTCACCGTGTCCGCCCGCGCCCAGCTCACCTCGCTGGACCCGGAGAAGTCGCAGACGGTGCTGTCCCTGCCGGGCGCCAACGCCAACCGCGTCCAGGTCCGCTACCAGGCCGCGACGCAGCAGTGGGAGCTGGCGGTGGCCCGCACCGACGTGGCCGCGCCCGAGGTCGTCACCTTCACCGACGACCAGGCACTGCCCGACACCGGCGGCTCCGGCCAGCACCTCGCGGTCGTCTACGACGCCTTCTCCAACACGATCCGGCTGTACGTCGACGGCCAGCTCGTCGCCGGCGCCCACGGCGACGACACCACCCTCTGGGCCGCCACGGGCGGCCTCCAGGTGGGCCGCTCGCTGCGCGGGGCGAGCGAGTACTTCGCCGGCGCGATCGACGAGGTGCGGGTGTACGGCGGCGCGGCCGACCAGGTCGCGGTGCAGCAGATGGCCGCGCTGACGGCCCTCCCCGACATGTGACGGACCGTCATATGTGAGGTGTGCCGGGTCCACCAGGGCCCGGCACACCCGTCCCGCCTGCTCTTCTCCCACCCCCTACGATCAGGAAGTTGACGGATGTTCTTCCGTGGCCGCTCACTGAGCCGCCGCATGCCCAGACCGACGGTCGTCGCGACAGTGCTCGGGCTCTCGCTCGCGCTGTCCGCGTCGTCGGTCGAGGCAGTGGTGCTCGACGACGGGAACCGGGGCCGCACCAGCCGCCCCGGGGTTCAGGACGACGGGGATCCCGCCAAGGGAACCTCGGCCAAGGCGAAGCCCCGCCCCTCCGATCCGGCCCGTGCGGCCGCGGTCAAGGGCCTCGACGAGGCGGCGTGGCCGCGGCAGGGCGGCGCCGAGCTGACCGTCGGCGCGGCCGGCCCGACCGAGGTCGGAGGGCTGCCGGTCACGGTCGGCAAGGCAAGCGCCGGGACCGGGACCGCGTCGGCCAAGGGCAAGGCGAAGGCCGCCGCCGGTGCGAAGGCGGCGGCCGCCGAGAGCGTCCGCGTCGACGTCCTCGACCCGGCCCGCGCCGCGCGGCTCGGCGCGGGCGTCCTGCTGGGCGTCGAACGCGCCGACGGCGAGGCCGAGGCGCCCGCGAAGGTCCGCCTGACCGTGGACTACTCGGACTTCGCCGAGGGCTTCGGCGGCTCCTACGCCTCCCGCCTCCGACTGGTCCAGCTCCCCGCCTGCGCCACCGTCGCCGCACCGGGCAGCAAGGAGTGCCCCGAGCAGCCCAAGGTGCTGCCCACGGTGAACGACGTGAGGACCGGCACGGTCTCCGCCGACGTCACCGCCGCCCCCGCCCCGGCGGAGGGCGCCTCCACCATGGCCGCCGGCGCGGCCTCCCTGGTGGCGGTCGCGGCGGGACCGTCGGGCGCCCAGGGCACGTACAAGGCGACCGCGTTGTCCCCGTCGGCGGAATGGACCGTCGCCACCTCCTCCGGCGGGTTCAGCTGGAACTATCCGCTGCGCACCGTCCCGACCCCCGGCGGCCTCACGCCCACCGTGGGCCTCGGCTACTCCTCCCAGTCGGCGGACGGGCGCACGGCGGCCACCAACAACCAGGGCTCCTGGATCGGCGAGGGCTTCTCCTACGACCCGGGCTACATCGAGCGCCGCTACAAGCCCTGCTCCGACGACGGCCACAGCGGCTCCGGAGAGCAGTGCTGGGCGTACGACAACGCCACCGTCATGCTCAACGGGATGTCCGGTGAGCTGGTCAAGGACGACACCACCGGCGAGTGGCACATGTCGTCCGACGACGGCACCAAGGTCGAGCGGCTGACCGGTGCCGTCAACGGCGACAACGACGGCGAGCACTGGCGCATCACCACGCCCGAGGGCACCGAGTACTACTTCGGGAAGAACCGCCTGCCGGGCTGGGCCACGGGCAACGAGGAGACCGCCTCCGTCTGGACGGCCCCCGTCTTCGGCGACGACTCCGGTGAGCCCTGCTACAACGCCACGTTCACCTCCGCCCACTGCAAGCAGGCATGGCGCTGGAGCCTGGACTACGTCAAGGACACCCACGGCAACGTGATGTCCTACTACTACGAGCGCGAGACCAACCACTACGCGCTCAACGGCAAGACGGACGTCAACGGCACGGCGTACCACCGCGGCGGCTGGCTCGAGCGCGTCGACTACGGTCAGCGCGACGGCCAGGTGTACGCGGCGAAGGCCCCGGCCCGCATCGTGTTCAACACGGCCGAACGCTGCCTCCCCACCAGTGACTTCGACTGCGCGGAGAGCAAGCGCACCAAGGCCGACGCCGCCCGCTGGCCGGACGTACCGGTCGACCAGGAGTGCAAGGCCGACGCCAAGTGCACCTCGCCCGTGCAGACGTTCTTCACCACCAAGCGCCTGACGTCGATCGTCACGCAGATGCGCAAGGACGCCACGGGCTACCAGGACGTGGACGCCTGGACCTTCACGCACCTGTTCACCGACAACGGTGACGACTCCAAGACCCTCTGGCTGTCGAAGATCGACCACGAGGGCCGGGCCGGCACCGCCGTGAAGCTGCCCTCCGTCGACCTCTTCGGCGAGCAGCTCGCCAACCGCGTCGACGCCATCGGCGACAACATCGCGCCCTTCCACCGCTACCGGCTCTCCGCCGTGCTCAGCGAGACCGGCGCCCAGCTCGACGTCAACTACGCGCCCGCCGACTGCACCAAAGCGACGCTGCCCAAGCCCGGCGAGTCGACGAAGCGCTGTTACCCGGTGAAGTGGGCACCGCCCGGCTCCATCGAGCCGATCACCGACTGGTTCCACAAGTACGTCGTCGCCGCGGTCATCGAGACCGACCGCACCGGCGGCAGCGACGGCATGGTCACCCGCTACTCCTACCAGGGCGACGCCGCCTGGCGTAAGGCGAAGCCGGACGGCATCACCGAGGAGAAGTACCTCACCTGGGGCGGCTGGCAGGGCTACGGCAAGGTCAAGGTCACCAGCGGGACCGCCGACCAGCAGACCACGCGGGTCGACCACACCTTCCTCCAGGGCATGGACGGTGACAAGGACCCGGCCGGCGGAACCCGGTCGGTGAAGGTCAAGGACTCCACCGGAGCGGAGCACACCGACGCGGAGGAGTTCACCGGCCACGAGCTGGAGGCGGCCACCTACGACGGCGGCAAGCTGATCTCCAAGACGATCAGCACCCCCTGGAAGCACTACACCGCCACCCGGACCAAGAGCTGGGGCACCACCCGCGCGTCGATCGTCCGCACCCAGACCGGCCGGGGCTTCAACCTGCTCTCCGACGGGACCTGGCGCGAGACGAAGTCCACGACCACCTACGAGACCGGCAACCGCACCGGCCGCGTGACGCAGGTCGACGACCAGGGCGACGTCTCCACCGCCAAGGACGACACCTGCACCCGCACCACCTACGCGGACAACGCGGCGAAGAACATCCTCGCGCTGCCCGCGCGCAGCGAGTCCGTCTCGGTGAAGTGCTCCACCACTCCCGACCGCAGGACGCAGGTCCTCGCCGACGAGCGCACCTCCTACGACAACGGAGCCTTCGGCGCGGCGCCGGTCAAGGGCGACGCGACCAGGACCGAGCGGATGACGTCGCACAACGGCACCACCGCGACGTACCAGGTCACCGGCACCACGACCTACGACGCCCTCGGTCGTCCGCTGTCCCAGAAGGACGCCGGACAGAACGAGACGAAGACCAGGTACACCGAGACCAACGGCCTGCTGACGCGGACGATCGTCACCAACGCCCTCGGCCACAACACCACCACCGACTACGCCCCCGCCTGGGGCATGTCGTCCGGCCAGACCGACCCCAACGGCAAGCGCACCGACCTCGCGTACGACGCGCTGGGCCGTCTGACGTCGGTGTGGCTGGCGGACCGGCCGTCCGACAAGGCGCCGAGCATCAAGTACTCGTACACCGTCCGCAAGGACAAGGTCACCGCGATCAAGACCGAGAAGGTCGAGAACGACGGGTCCTACGGCGCCGAGTACCAGCTCTACGACGCCCTGCTCAGGCCGCGCCAGATCCAGACCGAGGGCCCGGACGGGACCCGGATGGTCGCCGACACGTTCTACGACGGCACCGGCAACATCAAGAAGACCAACGCGACGTACAACGCGGCGGGCGCGGCCTCCAGTGAGCTGCTGGCCGTCAGGGACAGCGAGGTCGGCGCGCAGACGCTCCTGACGTACGACGGGCTGGGCAGGCCCACCGCTGAGATCGCCGCGGTCAGCGGCGCGGAGCAGTGGCGCACCACCACCACGTACGACGGCGAGCTGACCCATGTGGACCCGCCGACCGGCGCCCTGCCGACCACGACGGTCACCGACGGTCAGGGCAACACCGCCGAGATCCGTCACCACCGCGGCTCCTCGCCCGGCGTGGGCGTGCCGTACGAGTCGACGAAGTACACGTACACCCCGGCGGGCAAGCTCGAGACGGTCACCGACGCCAAGGGCAACGTGTGGCGGTACGAGTACGACCAGCTGGGCCGCAAGACGAAGTCGGTCGACCCCGACGCGGGCACCTCGCGCACGGAGTACGACGCGCTGGACCGTCCGGTCGCCGCGTACGACGGCCGGGACAAGAAGACCTCCACGGTCTACGACGGCCTCGGCCGTGTCCTGACCACCTGGCAGGGCGACCCCCACACGGGTACGAAGCTCACCGAGACCCGGTACGACAGGGCGGACTGGCTGGGCCAGCCCTATGCCTTCCTCAGCTACACGTCACCCACCGAGTACTTCGGCACGGCCGTCAAGTCGATGGACGCCTTCTACCGCCCGTTGCAGACCGCCTATCAGGTCCCCGCCTCACAGGGCGCCCTGGCCGGCACCTACACCTTCACCTCCACCTACAACAAGGACGGAACCCTCCAGAGCACCGGCCTGCCGGCCATCGCGGACATGCCGGAGGAGGTGCTGACCTACACCTACGACGCGCTGCAGCGTCCGAAGTCGATGAAGGGCACCACCTCGTACGTCACCGACACCGTCTACTCCCGCGACAGCGCGCTGCAGCAGTTGCAGCTGTCCACCGGCAGCGGCAAGAAGGTCTGGCAGACCTTCGAGTACGAGAAGGGCACCCAACGGCTCACCCGCTCGGTGGTCGACGTCTACGGCGCGACCGCCCCGGCGAAGGACTCGCGCTACTCCTACGACCAGGCCGGCAACGTCCTGTCGATCGCGGACACCGCCGACACCGCCTCGCCGGACATGCAGTGCTTCGCCTACGACACCCGGCAGCGCCTGAAGGATGCCTGGACGCCGAAGGCCACCGAGGCGACCGCGGCCGGCATGGGCACGCGCGGCTCCACCACCCCGGTGGACGGCAGCGGCCCGGCGGCCTGTGACGCCGCACCCGGAACCAGCGCGTTGGGCGGTCCGGCCCCGTACTGGAAGTCCTACGAGACCGACGCCATCGGCAACCGCGTCTCGGAGACGCAGCACGACACCGGACTCGACGCCTCGAAGAACATCACCCGCAGCTACGAGTACGGCGGTGCGGGCTCCCAGGGCGACGGCCCGCACCAGGTCACGAAGGTGGTGGAGAAGACCCCGACCGGGGACCGGCAGTCGACGTACGAGTACGACGACGCGGGCAACACCACCAAGCGCACCATCGGCGGCGACGCCCAGACCCTGGCCTGGACGGACACCGGGAAGGTGCGGGAGGTCACCGAGGCAAACGGCTCGAAGACCAGCTACCTGTACGACGGTTCCGGAAGCCGGATCCTGCGCAAGGACTCCTCGGGGACGACCGTCTACCTCCCCGGCACCGAGCTGAAGCTGTCGGCCGACGGCACGAAGACGTCGGCCACCCGCCACTACTCGTACGCCGGCCAGTCGGTCGCCGTCCGCACCGACGGCAAGCTCTCCTTCGTCGCCTCGGACCATCACGGCACGGGCGAGCTGGCGATCGACGCGGCCACCGGTGCGATCTCCCAGCGGCGCTTCGACCCCTACGGCGTCGAGCGTGGGGAGAAGACCGGCTCCTGGCCGGGGGAGAAGGGCTTCGTCGGCGGCACGATCGACGCGCAGACGGGGCTCACGCACCTGGGAGCCCGCGAATACGACCCACACCTCGGCAAGTTCATCTCGGTCGATCCGATCATCGACTACACCCGGCCGCATCAGATCAACGGCTACGCCTACGCCGACAACACCCCGGTCACCCTCTCCGACCCCGACGGCCTGGAGCCCTGCGCCACCAAGCGCTCTCCGAACGGCGTCTGCGGCGGCAGCACCTACCACGATCGCGGAAAGGTCGCTGAGGCCCAGGCGGAGGTCGACGGAGCAGCCCAGAACGTGGCAGCGGCGAAGACGCAGCAGGCGCAGGCCAAGCAGCGCATCAAGACGGCGGGCAAGGCCCTGGTCAAGATCGTCCGCGACATCCTCGGGGTCGACGCGGCCCTGGACTGCATCTCCAGCGGTGACGTCGGAGCCTGTGGCGAGACCCTGCTCAACATCGCCGGCAGCTTCGCGGGCGGCCTGGCGGGCAAGATCCTCGCCAAGTACGGGACACCGTGGAACTGGGCCAAGGCCGTCAAACTCGCCAAGCGGGTGACCGGGCTCATCGGGGACCTGATCGGCGGGACGAAAGCCCTCTACAAGGCGAACAAAGCCCTGGGCAAGGCTCAGGCCGCGCTGGCCAAGGCCAAGGACAAACTAGCGGACGCCAGGAAGAAGGCGACAGCAGCACTCAAGAGGAAAAAGCCCGAGTGCCATAGCTTCCTGCCCGGCACGAAGGTCCTGCTGGCCAACGGCAAGACCAAGCCGATCGAGAAGGTGAAGCTGGGCGACAAGGTCGTCACCACCGACACCAAGACCGGCGAGAAGACGGTCCGCGAGGTCGCCGGCACCATCGTCACCGAGGACGACAAGCACTTCTCCGACCTCACGGTGAAGACCTCCGCGGGCAAGTCCCAGGCTCTGGTCGCCACGACCACCCACCCGTTCTGGGTGACGTCGGAGCAGGCCTGGATCAGGGCTGGCGATCTCGAGCCGGGCATGACGCTCCACACGCCGTCGGGTGAGGCGGTCGAGGTCACGGCCAACCGCCACTTCGAGAAGCGCCAGCGCACCCACGATCTCACTGTCACGGGCATCCACGCCTACTACGTCCTGGCTGGCACCACGCCCCTCCTCGTTCACAATTGCGACGTGGGCGGTGACTACTTGTACCGCGGAGTGCCCAACGAGCACTACAAGTACGATGACGCGTTGGAGGGCCGCGCCGTGCCGCTCGGAGGCCATTCTGACCCGGGCCGACACGCGGGCGGGAATACCGATAGTGAATTCACTTCGTGGACACACGATTACGAAGACGTCGCCCTTGACGCAGCCGATGAATTGGGTCCCGGGGGGGTCGTGTTGAGAATTCCCAGGTCCAGCGTCCCGGCCGGTCGAGATGTTCAGATTCATGACACTGACTATGAAGTCTATGAAGAAATGGAGCATGCGTTGCGTGGTGTCATTGAAGGTGCTGAAATTAGCATTGACAGAGGCCCTTGGCGTAAGCCGGGAGGCGGCGGATGAGTCCAAGCGAGGGGCAGGGCGTCCCCGTGAGCGGCCGCGGCGCAGAAGGACGTATCGCCAGAAGCCACCTTGTGGAGCTTCTGGCTGGAGATGATGAAGTGCGGCTTCTCGCTCGAGCTGCTCTGGCCGAGGGCGCTGGGTATGAGGTGGAAGGCGAAGCCGTACCAGTGGGCCGCCTGGCGAGCATCTTTGGAAGGCGCCAGCGGGCTGCGCAGCGGTCCGGTCAACCGTCCATCGGATTCCAACGTGCGCTCAATGAGCTACGTTTGTTCGAGGGTGGCGAGCTGGCTCTGGGATTCATCGATGACCGCAGGCGAGGCGGTTATTACTTTCAGCTTTTCCTTGCCCCCTCGATGAGGTCGGTCGTTGCGTGCTTCGGTATCAAGCCGACGCACGCGGAGGACCTGGAAGAGTGCTGATGCCGGCATAGCTGCCGGTGGCGAGGCGCAAGACGCGCGGGGCCCGGTTTGACCCCTCAAGCCGGGCCCCGTAACCTTGACCGTCGGCGTGTCCATCGGGGCCGCCACATCCCCGTAAACCTCTTCCTTCCGGGTGCCTCGGTGGCCGGGAGAGGTCGTCCGTGTTCATTGCCGGGTGGCTGGCCTGCGGGGGTGCCGTTCTTCGAGTGAGAGTGAGATCCGCGTGTACGCCATCGTGCGCAGCGGTGGTCGCCAGCACAAGGTTGCTGTCGGCGACATCGTTGAGGTTGACAAGATTTCCACCGCCAAGGTGGGCGACACGGTCGAGCTCTCGACCCTGCTCGTCGTCGACGGCGACGCCGTGACCAGCGACCCGTGGGTCCTGGCCGGCATCAAGGTCCAGGCCGAGGTCGTGGACCACCACAAGGGCCAGAAGATCGACATTCTGCGCTACAAGAACAAGACCGGCTACCGCCGTCGTCAGGGCCACCGCCAGCAGTACACGGCGATCAAGGTCACTGAGATCCCCGCGGCTGCGAAGTAAGGGACTGAGGAGAGATGGCACACAAGAAGGGCGCATCGTCCACCCGTAACGGTCGTGACTCCAACGCTCAGCGCCTCGGCGTGAAGCGCTTCGGCGGTCAGGTCGTGAACGCGGGCGAGATCCTGGTCCGCCAGCGCGGCACCCACTTCCACCCGGGCGCCGGCGTCGGCCGCGGCGGCGACGACACGCTGTTCGCCCTGGCCGCCGGTGCGGTGCAGTTCGGCACCCACCGTGGCCGCAAGGTCGTGAACATCGTTCCGGTCGCCTGATCGGAAGCTTTCGCGAGGCGGACCTCACTTCCCGGTCGGGAAGGCGGGTCCGCCTTTCGCGTGTTAAGACAAAGAACCGCTCATACGTCTCTGGAGGCACCCCACCATGACCACCTTCGTGGACCGCGTCGAGCTGCACGTCGCCGCGGGTAGCGGAGGCCACGGCTGTGCCTCCGTCCACCGTGAGAAGTTCAAGCCGCTCGGTGGACCCGACGGCGGGAACGGCGGACGCGGCGGCGACGTCATCCTCACCGTCGACCAGTCCGTGACGACCCTCCTCGACTACCACCACTCCCCGCACCGCAAGGCCACCAACGGCAAGCCCGGTGAGGGCGGCAACCGCAGCGGCAAGGACGGCCAGGACCTGGTCCTGCCCGTGCCGGACGGCACCGTCGTCCTCGACAAGGCGGGGAACGTGCTCGCCGACCTGGTGGGCCACGGCACGTCGTTCGTCGCCGCTCAGGGCGGACGCGGCGGGCTCGGCAACGCCGCCCTCGCCTCCGCGCGCCGCAAGGCACCCGGGTTCGCGCTGCTCGGCGAGCCGGGGGACCTCAGGGACGTCGTCCTGGAACTGAAGACCGTCGCCGACGTGGCCCTCGTCGGCTACCCGAGCGCCGGCAAGTCCTCGCTGATCTCCGTGCTCTCCGCGGCCAAGCCGAAGATCGCCGACTACCCCTTCACCACCCTCGTCCCGAACCTCGGCGTCGTCACCGCCGGGTCGACCGTCTACACCATCGCCGACGTGCCGGGGCTGATCCCGGGCGCCAGCCAGGGCAAGGGCCTCGGGCTGGAGTTCCTGCGGCACGTCGAGCGGTGCAGCGTGCTCGTGCACGTGCTGGACACCGCCACACTGGAGTCCGAACGCGACCCCCTTACCGACCTCGACATCATCGAGGAGGAGCTGCGGCAGTACGGCGGCCTGGACAACCGCCCCCGCATGGTCGTCCTGAACAAGATCGACGTGCCCGACGGCAAGGACCTCGCCGAGATGGTGCGGCCCGACCTGGAGGCGCGCGGCTACCGCGTCTTCGAGGTGTCGGCCGTCGCCCACATGGGGCTGAAGGAACTGTCGTACGCGCTCGCCGACCTCGTCGCTCAGGCGCGGGCCGCCAAGCCGAAGGAGGAGGCGACCCGCATCGTCATCCGGCCCAAGGCCGTCGACGACGCGGGCTTCACCGTCACCCGCGAGGAGACCGGCGGGGAGCCGCTCTTCCGCGTGCGCGGTGAGAAGCCCGAACGCTGGGTCCGCCAGACCGACTTCAACAACGACGAGGCCGTCGGCTACCTCGCCGACCGGCTCAACCGCCTCGGTGTCGAGGACCAGCTGATGAAGGCCGGCGCCCGCACCGGCGACGGCGTCGCCATCGGTCCCGAGGACAACGCGGTCGTCTTCGACTGGGAGCCGACCGCGACGGCGGGCGCGGAGATGCTCGGCCGCCGCGGCGAGGACCACCGCTTCGAGGCCCCCCGCCCGGCCGCCCAGCGCCGCCGCGACCGCCAGGCCGAGCGGGACGAGGTCCAGCGGGAGTTCGACGACTTCGAGCCGTTCTAGCCGTACGGCGGCCCGACAGGATGAGCCCGGCACCCACGCGGGTGCCGGGCTCCTCTCATGGCGGCAGAGCGCGGACGAAACGGCAATGCCCCGGAATCTCAACATGGAATTTCCACGGCAATGAGCGTCCGGTGAATGGCGTATTCGAAGATCGTGTGGAACGGCGCGATCGAATATGCGAAGAATTCGTGCAGCCCCGCCCCCCGGCTGAAGATCCGCGCACCCGCGGCGTCGGCGCCGGAACGAGCCCTGAGCGACCCCGGGAGCGCTCCCGGCGGCCCGGCGGCACGCCCGCGCGTGTCCCCGGGCGCCCGGCCCCTCGGACCCGTGCGCCGCCACCTGCCCGCGCGCCCGCCCGCCGTACCGGCACCGGAGTCGCGGCCCACCCCACCGGAGGGGCGGCACGAGCCCCGTGCGGGACACCCGGCCGACCCCGCGATGACGACGCACGCGGGCACAGGGCGTACCGTTCACCGGACATCGTCGAAGGAACGTGCGAAGGTCCTCGGTCACCGCTGCACGAAGAGAACGTGGGCTGCGCCGGAGCGCCGAGCGTGTCCCACTCGTCACGCACGGCAATGGCATAACTCCTGTGCAGTTACTCACAACAATTCACGGCACGTTCGGGGAACCCTCACGAAGTGCCAGGAGTCCTAGGTGAATGACAGGTTGCGAGCGCATTGGCGGCGGGGGGCTCTCACCTTGCACTGCGGTAACCACAAGTGGGACCATTTCGAAGTTCCCTGTCGCCCCAAGGTAGGTCACCTGTGTCCCAGCACATAGCCAAGCCCCGAACCACCGCAGTGATCCTGGCCGGTGGCACCGGCCAGCGGGTGGGTCTGTCGATTCCCAAGCAGCTGCTGAAGATCGCCGGCAAGGCAGTCATCGAGCACACCCTGGCCACCTTCGAGAAGGCCGGCTCGATCGACGACATCATCGTGCTGATGGCCCCGGGATACGTGCCCGACGTGGAGAAGATCGTCGCCAAGGCCGGCTTCACCAAGGTGACCCGGATCATCGAGGGCGGCGCGACGCGGAACGAGACCACCGAGCGGGCCATCGCGGCGCTCGGCGAGGGCCTGGCCGAGGGCGAGGACCGCAACGTCCTCTTCCACGACGCCGTACGCCCCCTGCTGTCGCAGCGCGTCATCGACGACTGCGTGACCGCGCTGGAGCGGTACCAGGCCGTCGACGTGGCCATCCCGTCCGCGGACACCATCATCGTCACCCGCACCCACGGCGAGGACGGCGAGTTCATCACCGAGATCCCGGACCGCTCCCGGCTGCGCCGCGGCCAGACCCCGCAGGCCTTCAAGCTGTCCACCATCCGCCACGCCTACGAGGTCGCCGCGGGCGACCCCAACTTCCAGGCGACGGACGACTGTTCCGTGGTGCTCAAGTACCTGCCGGACGTGCCGATCCACGTCGTGGCCGGTGACGAGTACAACATGAAGGTCACCCAGCCCGTCGACGTCTTCATCGCCGACAAGCTCTTCCAGCTCGGCTCCACCGCCGCCCCCGAGCAGAACGGCGAGGAGGCCTACCGCCAGCTGCTCACCGGCAAGACCGTGGTGGTCTTCGGCGGTTCCTACGGCATCGGCCAGGACATCGCCCAGCTCGCCGAGTCCTACGGCGCCACCGTCTTCGCGCTCGGCCGCTCCACCACCGGCACCCACGTGGAGAACCCGGAGGAGGTCGACGACGCGCTGTCCAAGGCGTACGCCGAGACGGGCCGCATCGACTACGTCGTCAACACCGCGGGCGTCCTGCGCATAGGGAAGCTGGCAGAGACCGACAACGCCACCATCGAGGAGGCGCTGAAGGTCAACTACCTGGCCCCCGTGCAGATCGCC
The DNA here is from genome assembly GCF_055592385.1 of Streptomyces sp. NPDC041124. Classification (NCBI taxonomy): domain Bacteria; kingdom Bacillati; phylum Actinomycetota; class Actinomycetes; order Kitasatosporales; family Streptomycetaceae; genus Streptomyces; species Streptomyces sp. NPDC041124. The sequence continues at coordinate 38,227 of NZ_JBVIYR010000007.1, read as the reverse complement.
CGCTCCGCCTACAAGTACCTCGCCGAGACCAAGGGCCAGTTGCTGCTGTACACCTCCAGCAGCTACACCCGCGGACGCGCCGAGTACAGCCTCTACTCCTCGACCAAGGCCGCCATGGTGAACCTCACCCAGGCCCTCTCCGACGAGTGGGCCGGCGACGGCGTCCGCGTCAACTGCATCAACCCGGAGCGCACCGCCACGCCGATGCGCACCAAGGCGTTCGGCCAGGAGCCCGCGGGCAGCCTGCTGTCCTCCGAGGCGGTGGCGCGGACCTCGCTGGACGTACTGCTGTCGGAGCTCACCGGGCACGTCATCGACGTACGGCAGCAGGACCCGACGGCGGACGCCGCGCGGGCCTCCGGATTCGAGGGCGCGCTGGCCTCCGTGCTGGACCGACAGGACGGCGTGTAATAATCACAGCCCATTAGACTCCGGAAATTCAGGCCTCTGCGGTCTCCCGTTAACAATGCAGAAACGGGGCTTCGCGGGGGCCTGAATCCGTAGCCATCCCATACGCAGACTCAAAAACCGGCACTCCCCTCCCAGAGCAGGTTTCTCCGTGATATCCACCGCTATACGCGTCGCCCGGGTGGGCAGCGCGGCCGAACTGGCCGCGGCGGTCCTCATGACGCTGGGCTACGCCGGCCTCATGCTGGCCGCGCTCGTCCCGAGCATCCCCGCCTTCGCCGCCGCGGCCGCCGTGACGTACCTGGCGGACCACTATCTGCACCGCAAGGGCAGCTACCTGGTCAACCGCCTCAGCAAGGTGCGGGCGGGCCTGTCGATCCGCTTCCTGATCCGGCAGCTCCTGCTGATCCTGCTGCTGGCCCGCCTCGCCCTCGCGGACAACCTGATCTACTACGGGGCGATCGCCTGCTTCGTCGCGTTCTACGGACTCCAGGTCTGCCACGGAGCGGTCACCACCCTGATCCGCCACCGCCGCAGCCTGCCGGTCGCCACCCGCAACGTCGACCTGGTCTCCCGCATCCGCATCCCGAACGCCCCGCCGCGCGCGCTGACCCACCGGGCCGCCGAGAAGATGCTCCACCTCGACCTCGCGGCCGTCGCCGGCATCCTCGTCGGCGCCTCCCTGGACTCGGCCGCCATCGGCTACACCGGCATCGGCATCACCGTCGGCGTGGCCGTCCTGTACCTCCTCGCCCTGCTGCCCTACCTGCGCGGCCGCAGGGTCCCGCCGAACGCCAAGAAGGTACTCGGCGCCCTGGACGGCTGGCTGCGCGACTACCGCCCGGAGACCGTGCTGTACTTCTCCGGCTCCAAGGACTCCGCCTACCAGGTCAACATGTGGCTGGAGACCATGGCGCGGCTGGACACCCGGCCGCTGGTCATCCTGCGCGAGAACGTCATCCTGGAGAAGCTGGCGCCCACCACGGTCCCCGTCGTCTGCGTGCCCGGAGGGGTGCACCTGATGAACATGGACCTGTCCACCGTGCGGGTCGCGCTGTATCCGGCGAACGTCGGCAAGAACATCCACCTGCTGCGCGTCCCCACCATGAAGCACGTCTTCATCGGGCACGGCGACAGCGACAAGCTCGCCAGCGTCAACCCGTTCAGCAAGGTCTACGACGAGGTGTGGACGGCCGGCCGCGCGGGCCGCGACCGCTACGCCATCGCCGACGTCGGCATCCGCGACGAGGACATCGTCGAGGTCGGCCGCCCGCAGCTGGCCCCGATCCGGTCCCGGCAGGACGTCCCCGGCGACCGCATGCCGACGATCCTGTACGCGCCCACCTGGGAGGGCTGGGACGACAACCCCGGCAACACCTCGCTCCTGCTCGCCGGCGAGAACATCGTGCGGAAGCTGGTCGAGACCGACCCGGCGGTGCGCGTCCTGTACAAGCCGCACCCCTTCACCGGCACCCGCAGCGCGAAGGCGAAGGCCGCCCACCAGCGGATCACCGCGCTGGTCGAGAAGGCCGCCGCCGCCCGCGCGGCCGACCCCCGCTACCGCGCCGACACCGCCGCCCAGTCGCGCGCCAAGGCCGAACTGGCGCGCATCGAGGCCCGGCTGGCCCGGCTGACCGGCGTCGTCGACAAGAGCGACGAGGCCGAGGCCACCCGCGACGGGCTGGTCGACATCGCCCGGCACGAGGAGACCGCCCGGCTGCGCGCCGAGTGGAACGCCGCCTACTGGAGCTCCTTCCCCGAGTGGGAGCACCGCGTCATCACCGGCGCCGAGCCGCGCCTGTACGACTGCTTCAACGTCTCCGACGCGATGGTCTCGGACATCTCCAGCGTGGTGTCCGACTTCATCGCCAGCGGCAAGCCGTACGCGGTCACCGACTCCGCGGAACTCGGCGCGGAGGAGTTCAGGCGGCAGAACACGGCGGTGCGGGCCGCGGTGATCCTCTCCAACGACGCGGCGCAGCTCGGCGTACTGCTCGACGCCGTCCGCGACAGGGCCGCCGACCCGCTGGCCGGAAACCGCGAGGAGCTCAAGCACTACCTGCTCGGCCCGGACGAACCGACCTCCATCGACCGGTTCAACGCCGCCGTCGCGCAGCTCGCCCTGAAGGCCGAGGCGCGCAACCTCGGCCAGGAGAACCGGATCACGGCCGGCGGTCCCGAAGTGGAACCGGTGGATGTGGTGCCCGCCCCCCGGACGTCGGCGGAGAGCGAGACGGAGGGCGTCGAGGCGCGCTGACCAGACCCCCCCCGCACGGCAGCCGAAGGGGCTGGGTTCACGAAAGACTTTCGTGAACCCGGCCCCTTCGGACACCCCGGAGAATCCGCGGCCACGCTGTGACCTGAGCCACTGAAGCGGAGGGCCGGCACAACCCTTTGCTTCGAACACCCGTCTAACACACAGATATTGAGGCGATGCAAGGGAAAAATCCTGTGAAGAGGGAGCGTGACCGTGGCACAGCCTGATGTCACCGTGATCATCGGTGCATACGAGGCGATGCCGTACCTGGTCGAGTGCCTCGCGTCCGTCGAGGCGCAGACCATCGGCCCGGAGCGCGTCGAGATCGTCGCGGTCGACGACGGTTCGACCGACGGCACGGGACAGTGCCTGGAGGAGTTCGCGGCCCGCGCCCCCATGCCGGTCACCGTGATCCGGCAGCCGAACTCGGGCGGCCCCAGCGGCCCGCGCAACGTCGGCCTGGACAAGGCGAGCGGCCGCTACGTCTTCTTCCTCGACGCCGACGACCGGCTCGGACCCGAGGCCCTCGAGCGGATGGTCGACATGGCCGACCGTGCCGGGACCGATGTCGTCCTGGGCCGGATCGAGGGCGTCAACCGCGGCGCGCCGAAGTCCATGTGGGGCAGGACGCTGGAGCGCACCGACGTCTACTCGTCCAACATCAAGTACACCCTCAGCGCGCAGAAGCTGTTCCGCCGCGCACTGCTCGAACGGCACGGCATGCGGTTCGACGAGTCCCTGTGGACCGGCGAGGACGCGCTGTTCACCATGGAGGCCTACCTGCGCGCGGACGGCGTCTCGGTGGTCGCCGACTACACCTGCTACTACCTGGTGGGCCGCGACGACGGCAAGCACGTCACCAAGAGCGGCGGCTACACCCTGCGCTTCGACTCCGCCCGCGCCCTGATGGACCTGATCGCCGGCCTCGTCCCCGCGGGCCCCCGCCGCGACCTGCTGATGCTGCGGCCGTTCACGATCACCCTGCTGCCCCAGTTCGGCCCCGTGTTCCTCAGGGACACCGCCGAGGTCCGCGAGCGCAAACTCGAACTGGCGCGGCCGCTGATGGAACGCCACTGGACCGAGGGCGTCGCCCGGCTGCTCAAGGTGCAGGAGCGGCTGCGGCTGCACCTGGTGGCCGAGCGGCGGCCGGAACTCCTCATCGACGTACTGGAGTTCCTCCGCTCGAAGCAGCAGCCGCCGGCCGTGCTCAAGCGCCGGGGCCGCCACGCCTACCTCGCCTACCCGCACTTCCGGGACCGTGCGGCGGGCATACCCGACGCCGTGTACCGGGCTTCCCCGCACGAGGCCCGCGCCATCCCCGGCTACTGCGAGGACGGCACGCCCTCCCCGGTGCGCCGCGCCGCCCGCAGGGTCCGCCGGATCCTGCGCGCGTCCCGCCAGGTCAGACCCCGGGGGAAGGCCGCCGCGCTGTGAGCGTCGCGGGCCCCGCCCCGGCGGTCTCCCGGCGCTGACCGGGCAGTTCCGCGGTGTGCGAGGTGCGGGCCCGGTGCTCCCGGGCCGCCGCGCACAGGGCCTCGACGGCCGCCGCGAAGCGCTCCTGGGACGCCGGGACGGCCGGGCCGAGCAGCCGCAGCTTCAACTCCGCTCGCGCCTGGAACAGTTCGTCCTTCTCCGGATGCCGCACGGTGTCCAGCAGCGCGGGCACCCCGGCCGCGTCCGGCGTCAGGACGGTCGCCGCCGCCACCGTCGGGAAGGCTTCGCGGAACTCCGGCTCCGTGAGGTCCCCGGTGTTGGCCACCGCGTAGGGCTTGCCGCTGGCCAGGAAGTCGGTGATCACACTGGACACGTCGCTGATCAGCAGATCGGCGACGTTGAAGCAGGCGTAGAGGGAGGGCCGGGCGTCGGTGACGACCTGGTGCTCCTCCTTGGGCAGCACGGCCCAGTACGTCTCCTCCCAGGCCGCGGTCAGGCGCGTCACCGCCTCCGCACGGCCCGGCTCGGGGGCGCTCTGGGCGAGCATCCGCTCCACCTGGTCGGCGCCCGCCCGGACATCGGACGTGGTGAGCCGGTCCAGCTCCGCCGTGAGCCGCGCCAGTTCCGCCGACGGCTCCGCGACCCGGCCGGTCCGGGACCGGTTCGCCGCGTGGATCAGCTCACGGATGCGGCGGTCCGCGGCGCCCGCCCGCGGGTCCACCGAGCCGGTCAGCGGGTGCGGCTTGTACAGCAGCCGCACCCCGGGATCCGCGAGCAGCGCCCGTACGAGGTTCTCGCCGGCCGCGACCACCGACGTGTTCCCCGGGTTGCCGTCCCAGCCCTCCCAGGTCGGCGCGTACAGCACCGTCGTACGTGATCCGGCGGGCGGGCCCGCGTAGGGGCGCACGGCGTCCAGTTGCGGGCGGCCGATCTCCACCACGTCCTTGTCCTCCACGCCCACCTCGGCCAGCGCGTAGCGCTCCCGCGCCGCCGGACCTGCCACCCACACCTCGTCGTACGCCTTCGCGTACGGGTTGCAGGACGACAGCTTGTCGCTCTCGCCGTGGTTGACGAAGGCGTGCTTGATCGTGGGGATGCGCAGCACCTGCGAGGTCTTGCCGGAGTTGGAGGGGTGGATGAGCACCTGGAGCGTGGAGTGCTCCAGCCGCATCAGCGTGGGCACCTTCGGCAGGCACACGACGGGGATGTCGGTCGGCGCGAGCCTGGACACCATGAACCGCTCCCGCAGGATGATGACCGGACGGGCGCCCAGCCGGGCGAGGGGCTCCAGCCACATGCCGGCCTGGTAGGCGGAGGCCGCCCCGCCGGAGAAGTACAGCCCGACCGTCGGCCGGTACTCCGCCAGCCACGTGTCGAACCAGTCGAGCACCTCCCGCTCGTCCGCCGGCCGCCGCCCGGGCAGCAGCCGCAGCAGCAGGGCGGCCAGACCGGCCAGGGTGAGCACCAGCGACAGCGTGACACCGGCCGCCGCCCACCGGGTGTCGTCGGCGGCCGCGGTCGCCGCCAGACCGGCCGTCGCGGGCAGGCCCAGCACCAGCAGCCGGTGGCCCGGACGGCGCAGCAGGGCGGGCGGGGCGGGGGTCAGGCGCAGCGCCGAGACGTCGATGTTGCGGGTCACCACGGGCAGCGTGCGGGAACGGCGGACCAGCACCGACACCGCCTGGACGGCGCAGTGCAGGGCGTAGCAGACCAGCAGCCCGGCGGCGATCGCCGCGTACTCGCCCTCCCGGTGCTGTTCCCCCAGCCGCAGCAGGCCCACCACCAGCAGCAGATCGCGCAGCACATGGCGGACGGTGATGTCGGCGTGCGCCTTCGCGAACACGGTCAGCACCCCCCGCTGCCACCGGTACAGCACACCCTCGACGGCCAGGGACAGGGCCGTCGCCGCGACCAGCAGCGGTGCGTGCGGGGACAGGGCCGCCACGGCCTGGGCCGCGCAGGCCCCGACCAGGGCGGCCGCCACCAGTGCCTGGACGACGGCGGGACGGCCGGTCGGACGGAGCAGCGGGAAGCGGGGCAGGCGGATCGCCGCCCCGAACCGCCGAGGGGGTGTGGGTACGGGCACTGCGGTCACTCCAGGGTCGTCACGGGCGTGCGCCCGGGTTAACGCCCGCCGACCACCGGACGACACGCGCGTGTCCGGGAACCCCGGCACCCGTGTCCGCCGTGCGGCACGGCCCTGTTCCGGGCGCCGGCCCGGACCCGTCCGGTCGCTGATATCGCCGAGCGTCCTTCGCTCTGCTTCGCGTAGATTGCCTGGCGGGTGAGACGATCGACGTGAGGGGACGTGCGGCAAGGTGGCAGGGGCAAGGCGGGCCGTGGGCGAGGCACGCAGGATCGTCGTCAAGGTCGGCTCCTCGTCGCTGACCACCGCGGCGGGCGGTCTGGACGCGGACCGCGTGGACGCGCTCGTCGACGTGCTGGCGAAAGTGCGGAGCGGGGGAGAGCGGGAGATCGTCCTGGTCTCGTCCGGCGCCATCGCCGCCGGACTCGCCCCGCTGGGCCTGCGCCGCCGCCCCAGGGACCTGGCACGGCAGCAGGCCGCCGCCAGCGTCGGCCAGGGGCTGCTGGTCGCCCGCTACACCGCCTCCTTCGCGCGCTACGGCGTCCGGGTCGGGCAGGTGCTGCTGACCAGCGACGACATGAGCCGCCGCGCCCACCACCGCAACGCCTCCCGCACCCTGGACAAGCTGCTCGCGATGGGCGCCCTCCCGGTGGTCAACGAGAACGACACCGTCGCCACCGACGAGATCCGCTTCGGCGACAACGACCGGCTCGCCGCCCTCGTCGCCCACCTGGTCCACGCCGACCTGCTGGTGCTGCTGTCCGACGTGGACGGCGTCTACGACGGCGACCCCTCCCGCCCCGGCACCTCGCGCATAGCGGAGGTCAGGGGCCCCGGGGACCTCGCGCACGTGGAGATCGGCAGCGCGGGCAAGGCGGGCGTCGGCACCGGCGGCATGGTCACCAAGGTCGAGGCCGCACGGATCGCCGCCGCCGCCGGCATCCAGGTGGTCCTGACCAGCACGGTGCACGCTGCCGAGGCCCTGGCCGGCGGCGACACCGGCACCTACTTCCACCCCACCGGGCGCCGCTCCGCCGAACGGCTGCTCTGGCTCCAGCACGCCTCCACCCCGCAGGGCTCGCTCACCCTCGACGACGGCGCCGTGCGCGCGGTCGTCCAGGGCCGCAAGTCGCTGCTGCCGGCCGGCATCGCCGGCGTCGAGGGCGATTTCAGCGCGGGCGACCCGGTCGAGCTGCGGGACCGCGAGGGGCGCGCGGTGGCCCGGGGGCTGGTCAACTTCGACGCCAAGGAGATCCCCCTCCTGATCGGCCGCTCCACCCGCGAACTCGCCCGGGATCTCGGACGTGAGTACGAACGCGAGGTCGTACACAGGGACGATCTGGTGGTCCTGCATCCGTAATGTGCCGGAACGTCCGCCCTCGGTGGTGGACGTTCCGCAAAATCGCCCCGCGATCCGCGGCGGGCTGCTCAACTTTGTCGCAGGGACAAGCCCGCCCGACCCCCGGGCGGTCCGCGTGTGAAGGAGGCCGTCGTGAGACGAGTGCGCCCCGGTACGACGGCGTCCCGCGGTGGCGACCGCGCGGGCGGCGAGGAGCGCGCCCTGACCGCCGTCGCGGCCGGGGACCGGTTCCCGGGCGGCGAACCGCACGACCTCCCGCGGCTGTGGCACGTCACCCTCAGCGTCTCCGGCGCGCCGGCCCCCGTCGCGGAGCTCCGCCGGGCCCTGGAACAACTGGCCCACGACCACCCCTTCCTGCTGACCAGCCGCTACGCCGAGGACCACGCGGAGATCCGCTACTGGGAGGAGGCCCGCGACCTGCACGACGCGGCCGCCGTGGCGCTGCGCCTGTGGGGCGAGCACCGGCAGACCGCGGGCCTGCCGCCGTGGGAGATCGTCGGCCTGGAGGTCATCGACCGGCCGACCTACCACCAGCGCGTCGCCGCCGGATACGGACCGGTCCTCGCCACCCCCGTCGGCGTCCACCCCTTCTGAACACGGGTCTCATGGTTCGGAACGACCGCCGACCACGCCCGCCGCCCGCACTACCCTTCCCTGTATGACCACGCTCTCGCCGTACGACTCGATGTCCCCGGTCGACCAGGCCGCCTACCGGGCCAAGGGCGCCGCGGCCACCCTCGCGCCGCTGCCGCGCGCCGCCAAGGACGACGCGCTGCTCGCCATCGCCGACGCGCTGGAGGTCCGCGCGGGCGAGATCGTCGAGGCCAACGCCCAGGACGTGGCCAAGGCCCGCGAGAGCGGCCTGAGCGAGGGCATGATCGACCGGCTCACGCTCACCCCGGAGCGGGTGCGCGCCATCGCCGCCGACGTACGGGACGTGGCCGCGCTGCCCGACCCCGTCGGCGAGGTCGTCCGCGGCTCCACCCTGCCCAACGGCATCGACCTGCGCCAGGTCCGGGTGCCGCTCGGCGTCGTCGGCATCATCTACGAGGGCCGGCCGAACGTGACGGTCGACGCCGCCGCCCTCTGCCTGAAGTCCGGCAACGCGGTCCTGCTGCGCGGCTCCTCCTCCGCGTACCGCTCGAACACCGCCCTGGTGAAGGTCCTGCGCGACGCCGTGCACGGCGCCGGGCTGCCCGCCGACGCCGTGCAGCTGGTGCCCGGCGAGAGCCGCGACAGCGTGCGCGAGCTGATGCGCGCCCGGGGCCTGGTCGACGTGCTCATCCCGCGCGGCGGCGCCTCCCTCATCGACACGGTCGTGCGGGAGTCGGTCGTCCCGGTCATCGAGACCGGGACCGGCAACTGCCACGTCTACGTCGACGCGCAGGCCGACCTCGACACGGCCGTCGAGGTCCTGGTCAACTCCAAGGCCCAGCGGGTCGGCGTGTGCAACGCCGCGGAGACCCTCCTGGTCCACCAGGACATCGCCGCCGAGTTCCTGCCCCGCGCCCTGGACGCCCTCGCCGACGCCGGGGTGACCGTGCACGCCGACGAGCGCGTCATGGCGTACGCGAAGGACTCCCGCGCCACCGTCGTCGAGGCCACCACGGAGGACTGGGAGACCGAGTACCTCTCCCACGACATCGCCGCCGCCGTCGTCGACTCCCTCGACCGGGCCGTCGAGCACATCCGGCTGTGGACCTCGGGACACACCGAGGCCATCGTCACCACCTCGCAGCAGGCCGCCCGCCGCTTCACCCAGTTGGTGGACTCCACCACGGTCGCGGTGAACGCCTCGACCCGTTTCACCGACGGCGGCCAGTTCGGCTTCGGCGCGGAGATCGGCATCTCCACCCAGAAGCTGCACGCCCGGGGCCCGATGGGCCTGCCCGAGCTGACCAGCACCAAGTACATCGTCACGGGCGACGGCCACGTACGGCGCTGAAGCGAGCGCGGCGGACGCCCGCCGCGACGGGCGTCCCGGCAGATGGATGAATTTCCATACCGTCTGCCCAAAACGACCCCCCAGGTCTACCCTGGACGCGTGCCGGAGGACGTGGGGGGCACGCCGTTCCCGGACGGCAGGGAGCCCGACGACGACCACGACCGCGGGGTGTCGGACGAAGAGTTCGCCTCCGTGGTCTTCGACGAGGACTTCGTACGCGCGGCCAAGGTGCACGAGCCGACCGCCGTCGAACGCCTCCTGGCCGCCGCCCAGGCCAGAGCCGAGGCCAGCGAGGCCGAGGCCCACCGCACCCGCGCGCGCCGCGAGCGCTACGACGACGCGTACGGCGGCTACCGGGGCGGCCCGCACCACGACGACCCGGACGCCGACGCGGACGCACTGGAGGACGACTACGGCTCCCTGGGCCCGTTCGGCAGGCAGGTGCGCTGGCACCGTCCCGTCGCCTGGGTGCTCGCCCTGGTGATGGGCATCGGCATGGTCGCGCTCGCCTTCTCGGCCGTCTACCGGGGCGGCTCCGCGGGCCGGCAGGACCCCGCCCCGCCACCCGCCACCACCGGTGTGGAGCTGGGCAGCGCCGCCGTGCCCTCCGCGTCGGCCGACTACTCCCAGCCGGCCGTCCCGGTGATCCCCGGCGGCGGCCCCTGAGACCCGCCGCGGGCCGGCGGGAACTCGAGACCCGGCGGGCGTTTACCGCGCCGCCCCCGGACCTACCCTGAAGATATGGGAGGGCCTTCTGACCCGCCCGAGGGGACACCCGAGGGAGCCCCCGGAGGCGGAGAGGACGAGTACCGGTCCGTCGTCTTCGACGAGTCCTTCGTCCGGGCTGCCCGGCTCCAGGAGTACTCCGCACGGGAGCGCATCACCGCCCACGCCCCGGCCGTCCGCCGCAGTCCACCCCTGCGCAGGGGCGGACTGTCCCGGCAGGCACTGATCCTGGTCCTGCTGATCGCGGTGGCCTTCGGCACCGCCGTCTACCTGGGCGTGCGCAGCCCCTACCGGAGTCCCGCGGGCCAGCGGCCCGCCGAGCCGCTGCGGACGGCCGTCGTCCCGCTCGCCCCCCAGGGCGAGGTGCCCGGCACCACCGACGTCGAGCGGCTGTACGCGCGCAGCCCCGCGGCCCCCTTCAACACCGGCGCCGACGGCGTGCCCCTCCCGCCGTCCCGGAGCACCGAGCACTTCTCCGACAGCCAGGTCGTCACCGCCCTGCTCACCGCGAAGGACTATCTCGTACGGTCCTCCCTCGACCCGGGGGTGCTCACCGGCGGGGAGACCCGCCCCGTACGGCTGCTGCTCGACTCCGGGCAGCACGGCCAGTTCGACCGGAGCTTCGACCGGCCGGCCGCGGACGGACGGCACGCGCCCACCGGATGGCTGGTCCGCTTCGACCCCTCCCGGGTGGAACTGGCCGACCAGGGCATCCGCGTCCGCGGCACCATGCGGGCGGCCGAGGCCGACTCCACCACCCTCGAGGTGACCACCGCCCACACCTTCGTGTACGCGGTGCGGCCGGCCGGCGCCGGCCGGGACGCCGAGGCGTCGCTGTTCACCGTCCGCCGCGAACTGCACTTCCGCTTCGACCACGACGACCTGCGCCTGCACCAGGCCGAGCTCGTCGTCGCCCACCTCCAGGCCGGACCCCTGTCCTGCGCCGAGGACGCCGCCGGCCGGCTGCGCCCGCTGCTCGCCGGCCAGACGGCCGAGAAGGACGCCCCCGTCGGCACCGACCCCTACACCACCGACACGGCCCCGGCCGTGTGCGGCTCCCTGTCACCCGCCGCCCAGCCGGACCTCTGAGCGCCCCCGACGCGCGGTCACCGTCCCCGGGGCCTCGCACGGGATCCCGGTCCCCGCCGTCGGCCAGGACCCACGACCCGCCCGGCGGACAGCCGCCCGCCCCCGTCCCCGGTCCAGTCACCGGCTCCCCCAGCCGTCGGGGTCGGTGAGGGGTTCCGGCAGGGCGTCCCGGCGCGTCCCGGCGCGGGGCCGAGGCCGCGGGACGTCAGGCGTCGCCGCGCGGCGGGCCTCCGGCGTCCGGGTCCGCCGGGCCGTCCGGCTGCGCCGGTCCCTGCCCCGGGCCCGGGGACGCGAAGCCGCCGAAGCCGCGGCGGACCCGGTCGCCCAGGTCGCCGGCACCGCCCGCGAGGTCGCTGACCAGCTTCATCAGCGGGTCCTTGGAGTTCTTCACCTCGCCCGCGTAGGCGCTCGCCGACTCCCGCCAGGAGTCCCTCACCGAGGCGTCCTTGTCCTCGTCGCGGCGCGGGTAGTGGCCGTCCAGGATGCGCTGGTAGTCCCGGGAGGCCTCCCACTTCTTCAGCTCGGCGGCCCGCACCGTGGTGAACGGGTGCGAGCGGGGCAGTACGTTGAGGATCTTCAGCACGGAGTCGCGCAGATCGCCCCCGGCCTCGTACTCCTCGGCCTGCTCCAGGAACGCGTCCACGTTCATCTCGTGCAGGTGGTTGCCGCCCGCGATCTTCATCAGACCGCGCATCGACGCCCGCAGGTCCTGGCCGACCAGCAGCCCCGCACGGTCCGCGGAGAGCTCCGACTTGCGGAACCACTCGCGCAGCGCCGTCACGATCGCCATGATCGCGAAGTTGCCGAGCGGGATCCACGCGACCCGGACCGCCAGCGACGTCAGGAACAGCAGGATCGTCCGGTACACGGCGTGCCCGGACAGGGCGTGCCCGACCTCGTGCCCGACGACCGCCCGCATCTCCTCCTCGTCGAGCAGCTCCACCAGTCCCGTCGTCACCACGATGATCGGCTCGTCGAGACCGATGCACATGGCGTTCGGGTTCGGGTCCTGGTTGACGTACATCGGCGGGACCTTCTCCAGGTCCAGGATGTAACAGGCGTCCCGCAGCATGTCGTTGAGGTGGGCGAACTGCCGGTCCGAGACCCGTACCGAGTCGGACAGGAACAGCAGCCGCAGGCTGCGCTCGGGCAGCAGCCCGCTGAGCGCCTTGAAGACCGTGTCGAAGCCGCTCAGCTTCCGCAGCGCCACCAGTGCGGAGCGGTCGGCGGGGTGTTCGTACGCACGCGAGGAGATTCCGGGGAAGCGCCTGCGCTGCCTGCTCGGCACGCTCTCGTGCCCGTTGTGCTGGTGGCCGTCGGACATGTTTCCCCCATGTGCGTCTGAGTGACCTGTACGGGCCCCGCGTCGCGGCCCTTCGCTCCCCCGCGGCGAAGCCCCAGCCTAGGCGGAGATACCGTGGACGGGCAGTACGGACGCTCTGCGGGGCCGAGGAGGCGCGGGAATCGTGATCCGGATCGTTCTGGTCGTCATGCTGGTGGGTTGTGCGCTCACCGCGTGGTTCCTGTTGCGCGGCTACAGCCGGAAGGACGACTGAGAGCCCGGCAAGGTTCCTGCCGCGGCGCTGAAGGACGCCACGGACGCCCGCAACGGTGGAGTCGGCGTGATCGTCGCGGAGACGCCCGCATACGATGAGCCGACGTCCTTGTCCCGCCCACGCGATTGGTTCTGCCGAAGATGAGCTTCCACAGCGCCGCTGCCCAGTTGGTCACCCTCGCCTCCGAGGGCGGAGAGCACAGCGGCAACCACGAAAGTCTCAACCCCTACCTCGTCGGCGGCCTGGTCCTGCTGGCCCTGCTGACCCTGCTGTGGATCACCACCCGCTTCAACCGGGACCGCTGATCCTCGTCGGCCGGCCCGGGAGGGCACTGGCGGACGGGGCGCCCGGGCCGGGCCGGTAGGGTCTGCACGCATGGGAGAGCAGGACATGCCTACCGGCCCCGGCAGTGGCCCGGCCGAGCGGGGCAAGCGCCGTCTGGGTGTGATGGGCGGCACCTTCGACCCGATCCACCACGGGCACCTGGTGGCGGCCAGCGAGGTCGCCGCGCAGTTCCACCTGGACGAAGTGGTCTTCGTCCCCACCGGCCAGCCGTGGCAGAAGAGCCACCGGGCGGTCTCCGCCGCCGAGGACCGCTACCTGATGACGGTCATCGCGACCGCCGAGAACCCGCAGTTCTCGGTGAGCCGCATCGACATCGACCGCGGCGGCCCCACCTACACCGTGGACACCCTGCGCGACCTGAGCGCCCTCAACCCGGACACGGACCTGTTCTTCATCACCGGCGCCGACGCCCTGGCCCAGATCCTCACCTGGCGCGACAGCGAGGAACTCTTCTCCCTGTCCCACTTCATCGGCGTGACCCGGCCCGGACACCACCTGAGCGACGCCGGACTCCCCGAGGGCGGTGTCTCCCTGGTGGAGGTTCCCGCCCTCGCCATCTCCTCGACGGACTGCCGTGCGAGAGTCGCCAAGGGAGCACCCGTCTGGTATCTGGTGCCGGACGGAGTCGTGCGCTACATCGACAAGCGCGAGCTGTACCGCGGCGAGTGATCCGAGAGGGGCACCGGTGAACGACCGATACGACGCGGGATACGGGGACGGCGCCCCGTACGAGCTCGTCGGCTACGACGAGTACGGCCGGCCTGTCTACCGCCAGGCCACGGACCGGCAGCCGCAGCAGGACGACGGCTACCAGCAGCCGCAGCAGTACGACGGCTACCAGCAGCAGGGCCGGCAGGACTACGGCTACGACCCGTACGCCACCGGCGGACACCCGCAGCCCTCGTACGACCCCTACGCGACCGGCGGCGCCCCGCAGCAGCCCCAGCCACCCTCCTACGGGTCCTACGACTCCTACGACCCGTACGGCACGGGCGGACACCAGCAGCCGTCCTACGACCCCTACGGGCAGACGGCGCAGAGCGGCACGGGGCAGCAGCCCCGGGTCGCCGAACAGACCGCGCACATCCCGCAGCAGGCGGGACCGGTCGACGAGGACCCGGCGCAGGACGAGCCCGGCCGGGACTACCGCACCGAGCAGTTCGCCTTCGTCGAGGAGCCCGACGGCGACTCCGAGGACGTCATCGACTGGCTCAAGTTCACCGAGAACCGCACCGAGCGCCGCGAGGAGGCCAAGCGCCGCGCCCGCAGCCGCGTCATCGCCCTCGTCGTCGCCTTCGCCCTGGTCGTGGCCGGCGGCGTCGGCTACCTCTGGTACGCGGGGAAGCTGCCGGGACTGTCCTCCGGTCCGGAGACCGGCACCACCACCGCGGCCGGCGCCCAGAAGCGGGACGTGCTCGTCGTCCACCTGCACGACACCGAACGGGGCGGCACCACCACCGCCCTGCTCGTCGACAACACCACCACCAAGCAGGGCACCACCGTCCTGCTGCCCAACTCCCTCGCCCTCACCGCCGACGACGGCGGCACCACCACGCTCGCCAAGTCGGTCGAGGACGACGGCTCCGAGGGCACCCGGACCTCCCTCGACACCGTCCTCGGCACCGACATCGAGGGCACCTGGAGGCTGGACACCCCGTTCCTGCTCACCCTCGTCGACCTCGTCGGCAACATCGAGGTCGACACCGACACCGACGTGCCCGACCCGGACGCGAAGAAGGGCGAGGCACCTCTGGTCAAGAAGGGGAAGAAGCAGACCCTCAGCGGCAAGGCGGCCGTCGCCTACGCCACCCACCTCGGCTCGGGCGAGGCCCAGAACGCCCAGCTGGAGCGGTTCGGACAGGTCCTGCACGGCGTCCTGCGCAAGATGACCTCCGACCCGGACGCCGCCACCCTCACCATCCAGACCCTCGGGCAGATCATCGAGCCGCCCCTCACCGACAAGGACCTCGGCTCCTTCCTCGCCCGGCTCTCCGACCTCGCCAAGGGCGGCGACCACAAGACCGCCCTGCTGCCCGTGCGCGACGACGGCACGCTCACCGCCGAGGCGAGCGACGGCGTGGTCAAGGACGTCCTCGGCGGCACCGCGAAGAGCCCCGACCCGGACGCCGCCGTCAGCGTCTCCGTGCGCAACGCCACCGGGGTCGACGACCGCACCGAGAAGGCCCGCGTGGTCCTCCTCAACGGCGGCTTCACCTTCCGTGAGGCCGGCACCGCCGACGCGGAGGCCACCTCCGAGGTCGTCTACGCGGACGCCGCCGACAAGGAGAACGCCGGCGAGGTCGCCAAGACCCTGGGGCTGCCCGCCGACTCCGTGAGCCAGGGCAAGACCTCCGCGAACGCCCGCGTCTCGGTGGTCCTGGGCCAGGACTACGACCCCGGCTCCTAGCCGGCCCCCGCGCACCCCGCGTCCTATCACGTGGGGTGCGCCGGGCGGTCCGTGAGACCCTTGAGGGCAAACGACCGCCTACCGAAAGCCTGGCAGTGACCGCAACCGACCGTTCCCTCGAGCTCGTCCACACCGCCGCCCAGGCGGCCGCCGACAAGCTCGCGCACGACATCGTCGCCTACGACGTCAGTGACGTGCTGTCCATCACCGACGCCTTCCTGCTGGCCTCCGCACCCAACGACCGCCAGGTCAAGTCGATCGTCGACGAGATCGAGGAGCGGCTCAGCAAGGAACTCGGCGCCAAGCCGGTCCGCCGCGAGGGCGACCGCGAGGCCCGCTGGGTGCTGCTCGACTACGTCGACATCGTCGTCCACGTCCAGCACAGCGAGGAGCGTGTCTTCTACGCCCTGGAGCGGCTGTGGAAGGACTGCCCCGAGCTGGAGCTGCCCGAGGACGCCCGCGCCACCAAGGGCAAGGCCGCCGAGCACGCCCAGCAGCAGGAGGCCGAGGAGGCGGCGCAGCCGGGTGGTGAGTGGCGGTGAGCGCCACCGGTGAGGGCGAGCGCCGGGGCCGCCGCCTCATCCTGTGGCGGCACGGCCAGACCGCGTGGAACGTGGAGCGGCGCTTCCAGGGCTCCACGGACGTCGAACTCACCGAGACCGGCTTCGCCCAGGCCCGCAGGGCCGCCCGCCTCCTGGCGGGTCTGCGGCCCGACGCGATCGTCGCCTCGGACCTGAAGCGGGCCGCGGCCACCGCCGCGGAGCTCTCCGCGCTCACCGGCCTCGACGTCACCCACGACGAGGCACTGCGGGAGACCTACGCGGGCGTCTGGCAGGGGCTGACGCACGACGAGATCATCGCCAGGTACGGCGACGAGTACACCGCGTGGAAGCGCGGCGAGCCCGTCCGCCGCGGCGGGGGAGAGCTGGAGACCGAGGTCGCCGACCGTGCCGCCCCCGTGGTGCTCCGGCACGCCGAGAAGCTACCGGAGGACGGCACGCTCGTCGTGGTCAGCCACGGCGGCACCATCCGCACCACCATCGGCCGGCTGCTCGGCATGGACCCGCGCAACTGGGAGGGCCTGGGCGGCCTCACCAACTGCTGCTGGTCCGTCCTGGGCGAGGGCGCACGGGGCTGGCGCCTGCTGGAGCACAACGCCGGCACCCTGCCGGAACCCGTGCTCGGCGACGACGACTGAGAGCTCCCCGATCCGGCCCCGGGACGCCCCGGGACCCGGATTTCACTTTCTGGCAGGTCGCAGGCTAGAGTTCTTCTTGTTCGCCCCGCGGAGCGGGGCGAAACACCGGGAAGCCGCACTCCGCGGCAACCAGGGGCTATAGCTCAGTTGGTAGAGCGCCTGCATGGCATGCAGGAGGTCAGGAGTTCAATTCTCCTTAGCTCCACATGACGAAGATCCCGCCTCCCTCAGGGAGGCGGGTTTTTTCGTTGTCCGCCGATGAGCAGGACGGCCCCCTCGGGCGTATACCTCCGCGAGACGTCCAGCCGTGTCCCGACCGGTACCACGGCGTCGCTGACCGTGTCGGCCCGGTCGTGGCAGAATCAAACGACCGGAAGGGGGCGCGGCCCGACGGGAGGGAGTTGTGATGCCAGGGAGCATCCTCGAGGAGGTCGACCACCTCCTCGGAGCGGTGTCGACCCGACGGACCTCGACCCGGCTCAGCTGCCCTTCCTGCGGTTCCGCGCACGTCGCCCAGGTGCTCGGGGACAACGGCGGGATCTCCTTCGTGTGCACGGCCTGCGGCCACAGCTGGAGCTGATCGATGGGTGCACACAGGCGGAAGTGCGACTGGTGCGGCAGCGGCACGCCCATCGTCCGCGACATGGAGCCGATCAATCCCGAGTACCAGTACTGGTGCGAGGAGTGCGCGCGGGCGCTGATCATAAAAGGCGACCCCATCGAGACGTACCGCGAACTCGAGGGTGAGCCGATCTACGGGCGGCTGCTCGAGGAGCACTGCACGCTCAAGCGTTTCTATTCGTTCGTCACCGCGTGATCCCGCCCGTGACCCTGGGGCATTCCGGACATGGCCGGGCGGAGCGAAACCGATTTGGTGTTGGACCGGGTGGACCGTGTAAAGTTGGCGACGCCGCCGGGGAAACCGGGCGGAGCAGGGCAAGGGGCTATAGCTCAGTTGGTAGAGCGCCTGCATGGCATGCAGGAGGTCAGGAGTTCAATTCTCCTTAGCTCCACAGAAGTCGAGGGCGGACCATCCGAACGGATGGTCCGCCCTCGCTCGTTGGGGGCCGGCAGGTGCGAGGGCCCGCCCGGCGGGTGACGCCGGACGAACCCCCCCGGGTCTCAGCGGCCCAGGGCCCGCCGGCCGCGCCCCTGGGACAGCACCGGCAGGTTGCGCGACGGCGCCTTGGCCTGCGGGGCCTCGTCCTCGATGCGCAGCGCCAGCGCCGGACAGCGGCGCACCGCGCGCAGCGCCTTGGCCTCCGCGAAACGCGGCACCTGCGCCTGAGCCACCGTCGGGAAGCCGTCCGCGCCGAGCTGGAAGACCTCCGGGAGGATGTCCGCGCACAGGCCGTGGCCCCGGCACAGCGTCCAGTCGACGTAGATCTTCTGGCGGCTGGGCCCGTTCTCCTCGCCCCCGCCGCCCGGAATGCCCGTAGGGGCCCTGCCTCCCTCGAAGAGGGGCAGGACGCCCGCCACGGGCCGTCCGCAGCCGTTGCCGAGGACATGGGCGGCGAGGTCGTCGGTGAACGCCTTGACGGTGGACTCCAGGAACATCGCGGAGCCGTCGGGGTGCGAACAGGCGCCCCGCCGCTTCACGTTCCTGGCGACCTGCTTGACGGCCTCCAGGGCGGCCGGACCGCCCCCGTTGAGGATGTCCTCCAGTCCGCGCGCGGCCGCCGGCAGCCCCAGGTAGCAGGGGCCGCACTGGCCGGCGCTCTCCTCGGCCAGCCACTGCGCGACCCGCAGCGACTCGCCCAGCGGGCAGGTGTCCTGACTGATCGGCAGGATCGCGCCCGCGCCCAGCGAACCTCCCACCGCGTCCAGGGAGTTGCGGGAGACGATCGCCTCGTTGACGGTCGCCGCGTCGATCCACTTGCCGTGGTAGCCGCCCGTCAGCACCCCCTGCGGCATCGGCGGGGCACCGGCGAGCTGGAGGACGTAGCGCAGCGGCACACCCGTCGGCACCTCGATCACCATCGGGCGGGCCACCGCCCCGGACACCGTGAGCATCACGGTGCCCGGTTCGTCGTACAGCCCCGTGTTGCCGTAGCGCTCCGGGCCGATGCGGGCGGCGATGGCGAGCTGCGCGAACGTCTCGGCGTTGGACAGCAGTGTGGGCGCGCCGCCGACACCGTTCTTCGAGGCGCTGGTCTTGCGGCCGGGCGGGATCGCCGGACCGCCGTCGATGGACCGGATCAGGGAGGCCGCGGCCCCCGTCACCATGCGGACCGGGTTGCGCTGCACGCGGGCGCGCAGCGCGGAGCGGCGGCCGTTGTTCAGGCCGCGCTCGGCGAGCGCGGCCTCCATGGAGCGCTGGGTGGACTCCCGGGTGACCCCCACCACGAGCGTGCGGGCACCCATGGCCTCGGCGCACAGCAGCGCGCCGTCCAGGATGAGGTGCGGAGCACGGTTGATGAGCACCGTGTCCTTGCGGCAGGCCGGTTCGTCCTCGCTTCCGTTGACGACGACGACCGGCCGCACGCCGCGCTTGATGGCCGTCTCGGCCACCGAGCGCAGCTTCTTGTGGAAGGGGAAGCCCGCGCCGCCGCGGCCCCTGAGGTTGATGCGTTCGGCGAGCTGCGCGAGCTGCTCACCGCCCAGGGGCTCGAGCGGCCCGTGCACCTTGAGGTGCATGGGCAGATCGAGCCGGTCGACAAGGTCGAAGCCCGACGTGAGCTGGGGAAGGCCGACCACGCGGACTTCGGGTACGTCGGGCAGGGCCTCGTTCACTTAAAGCCTCCGGAGGGCGTGTTCCAAGGTTCGCCCGAACCCGGTGCGTCGAAGTCGTAGGAGGACGACGGCGACGCACCGGGGAGTGGTTCATTGGCGGGACCGCTGTTGTACGTGTCACCCGGGTTGTACGTGCCGTAGAGGCCGTTCGTCTCACCGGTGTCGTACACATCACTCGAACCGAAACCGGAGCCGACCGAATTGTCATACGCCGGGATGGTGTATCCCGTGTCGTTGAGCGGGTCGTACGCCGAGGGCGGGGCCTCACCGACCGGCGGCGGGGACGGGATGGGCCAGCTGCCCGAGGTGCTGGAGGGTCCGTCCACGCGCGGGAAGGCATCCGTGGGCTGGAGGTCCAGCGGCAGTTCCATGCGGGCGGTCGCGTCGGTGAGGGGCTGCTGGGCGGCCGGGGGCCGGCCGGGCGTCGACACCGCGCGGTAGGCGGCCGCGAAACCGTTCGCCGGTTCCGGGGCGGGCGCGCGCTCGGCGGTCTCGTACAGCGGGCCGCCGCCCCCGTACATCGGGCGCTCACCGGTGTCGTACGACGGGCGTTCGCCGCGCGGGCGCCGCTCGCCCCGTGCCGAGCCGCGACCGCCGTCGTATCCGGGCAGGGCGGACTCGGCCGTCCGGGCCCGGCTCTCCTCCAGCTGCTCACGGCCCCACGGGTCGGAGGTGCCGAGCAGGGCGGTGATCCGGTCGGCGATTCTGCGCTTGACGTGCGGCGGGGAGGCGCGCACGAGCAGGGCCGCCATGACGCCGAGCAGCGACAGCCCGTAGAGGATCAGGAAGATCGGCTTGGCCGCTCGACCCGCGTAGAGGCCGTGGATCAGTGCCGCGCACCAGGCCGGGTAGGCCAGCATGTGCATCGCCCGCCAGCGGGCCGCGACCGGCGCCGGGGAGGCGAAGCGGTTGCGCAGCACGCCGGTGATGGCGACGAAGATCATCAGCATTCCGGCGAGGGTGCCGAGTCCGATGAGGAAGGACCGGCCGGCGACGGCCTCGTCGTCGGTGAGCGCCAGTCCGAAGGGGATCACCGCGGCGATCCAGGTGGTGTGGTCCAGGGCCAGCTTGATGACGATGTGGATCAGCAGGAAGACGACCGAGGCGACCGCGGTGGTGCGGTGCACCGCCTGCGCCAGGATCCGCTGGCGCGGTCCGAGCAGGATGCGGTCCTGGGCGACCAGGCCCCAGATCACCGAGCAGCTGAGGCAGACGAGCGAGAGGACGCCCACGCCGAAGTTGAGGAACTCGGCGAACCAGTCGTCCGCCGTGCTGTCGTCCGGCCTCACGACCTACCTCCCGACGTCACGACGTGGAGCGGGCACGACGGAGTCGCAGCCGACCGGCCCCGAGCGGGGGGAGGGCTGCTGTCTGGACGAGGGTTCATGGGGGCAACTCCGAACGGTTCGGTAAAGCGGTCCCGCTGCCGAACTCTAAGCCTCGGCGTACCGATCAGTACGAGGTTTGAGTTATTGCGCTGTTATCAAAAGACGATCCGGCCGTTGTGATGCCCCTCAGCGGTTGTTACGCGAAGTAACCTTTGACCTTGGGTCAAAACGGGCGGGTGCGTGCGTCGCGGCCGGATCGGCTGCTGCGGTACCCTGACGCCATGCGTGCCGTACGCCTTCTGCTTAGCGAGCCGCGCTGATCAGTCCCGACCGCCGGTGACCCGGCAGGCCGGAATCGGCGCGGCGTCCCCTCCTGTGCGAGGGGATTTTTCATTTCCGCCCAGCCGCAGCAGCAGGCAGAGACGATCGATGGAGCATTGAGGATCATGAGCGAGACGAACCCCGCAGCCGCGGAGGCCGCGCCGCACCGCTACACGGCCGCCCTGGCCGCCGAGATCGAGGCACGCTGGCAGGACTTCTGGGACGCCGAGGGGACGTACGCGGCTCCCAACCCCAAGGGTGACCTGGCGGGCGACGCGGAGCTGGCCGCCCGCCCCAAGAAGTTCATCATGGACATGTTCCCCTACCCCTCCGGTGCCGGCCTGCACGTGGGCCACCCCCTGGGGTACATCGCCACCGACGTCTTCGCCCGCTTCCAGCGCATGACCGGGCACAACGTCCTGCACACCCTGGGCTTCGACGCCTTCGGCCTGCCCGCCGAGCAGTACGCGGTGCAGACCGGCACGCATCCGCGCGTGTCCACCGAGGCCAACATGGAGAACATGAAGGCCCAGCTGCGCCGGCTGGGCCTGGGCCACGACAAGCGCCGGTCGTTCGCCACGATCGACCCGGACTACTACAAGTGGACCCAGTGGATCTTCCTGCAGATCTTCAACTCCTGGTACGACGACGAGGCGAAGCGCGCCCGCCCGATCGCCGAACTGGTCGAGCTGTTCGAATCCGGTGAGCGCGGCGTCCCCGGCGACCGCTCCTGGGGCGAGCTGAGCGAGGCCGAGCGCGCCGACGTGCTGGGCCAGTACCGCCTGGCCTACGCCTCCGACGCGCCCGTCAACTGGTGCCCCGGCCTGGGCACCGTGCTGGCCAACGAGGAGGTCACCGCCGACGGCCGCTCCGAGCGCGGCAACTTCCCCGTGTTCAAGGCCAAGCTGCGCCAGTGGAACATGCGCATCACGGCTTACGCGGACCGGCTGCTCGACGACCTGGACGCCCTGGACTGGCCCGAGGCGATCAAGCTGCAGCAGCGCAACTGGATCGGCCGCTCCGAGGGCGCCCGCGTCGGCTTCCCCATCGACGGGGAGAGCATCACCGTCTTCACCACCCGCCCCGACACCCTGTTCGGCGCCACCTACATGGTGCTGGCGCCCGAGCACCCGCTGGTGGAGAAGTTCACGCCCCAGGAGTGGCCGGAGGGCACCCACGACGTGTGGACCGGCGGCCACGCGACCCCGGCCGAGGCCGTCGCCGCCTACCGCGCGCAGGCCGCCTCCAAGTCCGACGTCGAGCGACAGGCCGAGGCCAAGGACAAGACCGGTGTCTTCATCGGCGCCTACGCCACCAACCCGGTCAACGGCGAGCAGGTCCCCGTCTTCATCGCCGACTACGTGCTGATGGGCTACGGCACCGGCGCCATCATGGCCGTACCGGCGGGCGACCAGCGCGACTTCGAGTTCGCGCGCGCCTTCGAGCTGCCGATCCGCTGCATCGTGGAGCCGACCGACGGCCGCGGCACCGACACCTCCACCTGGGAGAACGCCTTCTCCTCCCACGACGCGAAGATCATCGACTCGTCGAACGACGAGGTCTCCCTGGACGGCCTGGGCGTCGCCGAGGCCAAGACCCGCATCATCGAGTGGCTGGAGCGCGGGGGTCACGGCGAGGGCACCGTCAACTTCCGCCTGCGGGACTGGCTGTTCAGCCGCCAGCGCTACTGGGGTGAGCCCTTCCCGATCGTCTACGACGAGGACGGCATCGCCCACGCCCTGCCCGAGTCGATGCTGCCGCTGGAACTGCCCGAGGTCGAGGACTACAGCCCCCGCACCTTCGACCCGGACGACGCCGACACCCAGCCCGAGACGCCGCTGTCCCGCAACGCGGACTGGGTGAACGTCACCCTGGACCTGGGCGACGGCCGCGGCCCGCGACGGTACCGCCGCGAGACCAACACCATGCCCAACTGGGCCGGTTCCTGCTGGTACGAGCTGCGCTACCTTGACCCGCACAACTCCGGGAAGCTGGTCGACCCGGAGATCGAGCAGTACTGGATGGGCCCGCGCGAGGGCATGCCGCACGGGGGTGTCGACCTGTACGTCGGCGGCGCCGAGCACGCCGTGCTGCACCTGCTGTACGCCCGCTTCTGGTCCAAGGTGCTGTTCGACCTGGGGCACGTCTCCTCGGCGGAACCGTTCCACAAGCTGTTCAACCAGGGCATGATCCAGGCCTACGTCTACCGCGACAGCCGGGGCATCGCCGTACCGGCCGCCGAGGTGGAGGAGCACGACGGCGGCTACTGGTACCAGGGCGAGCGGGTCTCCCGGCTGCTGGGCAAGATGGGCAAGTCCCTGAAGAACGCGGTCACTCCGGACGAGATCTGCGCCGAGTACGGCGCCGACACCCTGCGCCTGTACGAGATGGCCATGGGCCCGCTGGACGTGTCGCGGCCGTGGGACACCCGCGCGGTGGTCGGCCAGTTCCGGCTGCTGCAGCGGCTGTGGCGCAACATCGTCGACGAGACGACCGGCGAGGTGACCGTCGCCGACACCGACGAGGTCGACGAGGACACCCTGCGCGCCCTGCACAAGGCGATCGACGGGGTGCGCGGCGACCTGGAGGGCATGCGTTTCAACACCGCCATCGCCAAGGTCACCGAGCTGAACAACCACCTGACCAAGCGGGGCCGGGCGCTGCCGCGCACGGTCGCGGAGTCCCTGGTGCTGCTGATCGCCCCGCTGGCCCCGCACGTCGCCGAGGAGCTGTGGCGCAGGCTGGGGCACACCGGCTCGGTGGTGCACCGGGACTTCCCGGTGGCCGACCCGGCGTACGTGGTCGACGAGAGCGTGACCTGCGTCGTGCAGATCAAGGGCAAGGTCAAGGCGCGCCTGGAGGTGTCCCCGGGCATCTCCGAGGAGGAGCTGGAGAAGACCGCGCTGGCCGACGAGCGCGTGGTCGCGGCGCTGGACGGCGCCGGGATCCGCAAGGTGATCGTGCGGGCGCCGAAGCTGGTCAACATCGTCCCGGCGTGAGGTGAGCGCGCGGGGCCGGGCGTTCACCGGCGGCTCCGGGCAGTCCCCTACGGGCAGGTTCGGGGTTCTGGAGGAACTCCTGACCTGCCCGTTGCGTTTACCGTTGAAGAGCGGCGCGGAGTGCGCCGGTACAGGCCGAAGGGCCCGGAGGAGGAGCCTCGTGGAAGCGGTGTTCGCAGTGGTCGCCCTGCTCTTCGTGCTCTTGGTGGTGCTCGGTGTCTACGCCACGGTGAAGGTCGTCGGCGCCGCCAAGCGCAGCGCCGACCGGCACATCACCCAGGCCCGCCGCACGGTCGAGGACCACACCCTGAGGGCCAAGGCCTTCGCCCAGACCGGCCCGGCCGGGGAGATCGCCCAGCTCCGCCTCAAGCTGCGCACCTCCATGCGCGCCACGCAGGATGCGCTGGAGGCCGCGGCGAGAGAGGACGAGTCGGTCAAGGAGTCCCTCGGCCTCTTCCAGCGCCTGAGCGCACACGGCCACGAACTGGACGGCGAACTCAGGCGCCTGGAGTCCGAACCGGACCGCACCACCCTCTCCGCGCGCCTGCCCGAACTGCGCGAGCGCACCGAGCGCATCACGAGCTCCGCCGACTCCCTGCGCTGGGCGGTCCGCGACCGTGCCCACCGCTTCTCCGGCGACGACCTGGACTCCCTGAGCCGGCAGATCGACGTGGAGACCGGGGCGCTGCGCCACTGGACCACGACGGAACAGCCGGCCGCGCCCCCGCGCTGGCCCGACGCCCCCGCCGCCGACGCCCCGACGGCCGGCCAGACCTGGCCGGACGCCCCGGAGGCCGCCTCTCCCGAGCACCGGGCCGAACAGGACGCCGCGCGGCCCGCCCTCGACCCGCCCGCGCCGCGTCCCACCTACCCCTGGCAGAAGAAGCCGCGCCCCGAGAGCACCACCTGAGGACCGCCCGAGCGGCGGACGAGCGGCGGACGAGCGGTGTGTGAGCGGGGTGTGTTCCGGCCACGGCCGGACACGGCCCGCCGGGCCGGACTGCCGCACGGGCACCACGCCAGGTAACCTCCAGCTCATGTCCCGCCATGTCGCGATCGTCACCGATTCAACGGCCTACCTTCCGGCCCGGACGATGGAGCGGCACCGCATCACGGCGGTACCCCTGACCGTGGTGCTGGGCGACCGCGCCCTGGAAGAGGGCACCGAGATCTCCACCCGCTCCCTCGCCCAGGCTCTGCAGAAGCGGCGCCCGGTGACGACGTCCCGGCCCGGCCCCGAGGTCTTCGCCGAGACCTACCGCAGGGCCGCCGAGTCCGGCGCGAGGGGCATCGTCTCCCTGCACCTCTCCGCCGAGCTCTCCGGAACCTACGACGCGGCCGTCGTCGCCGCCCGCCAGGCACCGGTGCCGGTCCGGGTGGTGGACACCCAGATGATCGCCATGGCGCTCGGGTTCTGCGCGCTGGCGGCGGCGGAGACCGCGGAAGCGGGCGGCACCGTCGACGAAGCGGTCACGTCCGCGGAGAAACGGGCGGCGGGCACCTCGGCCTACTTCTACGTCGACACGCTCGACTATCTGCGCCGGGGCGGCCGGATCGGCGCCGCGCAGGCCCTGCTGGGCTCGGCGCTCGCGGTCAAGCCGCTGCTGCAGCTGGCGGGGGGCCGCATCGAACCGCTGGAGAAGGTACGTACGGCGTCCAAGGCGATCGCCCGCCTGGAGGAGATCGCCGCCGACCGGGCGGGCGGCGCGGAGGTCGACGTCGCCGTCCACCACCTCGCCGCCCCCGACCGCGCGTCGGCCCTCGCGGACCGGCTGCGCACCCGGCTGCCGGGACTGGCCGACCTGCACGTCAGCGAGGTGGGCGCGGTGATCGGGGCACACACGGGCCCCGGGCTGCTGGGGGTCGTCGTCTCCGCCCGGTGAGGCCGGCCCGCTCGCACGGGTGACGGAGTTGTCCACAACCCGGCAGTCGTCCACGGGAATCCACCAAGATCGACGCGAATGGGCCGATGTGCCGGATCCTCCTCGCATGGCACTTCGATCACGCTCACGCACGGCGACCCCCACCGGCGGGCCGGGCCGCGGCCCGGGCTCCGACAGCCGCGCCCGCCACCGCCGCGACGGCAGGCCCCGGTCCCGGGCGCGACACGCACAGCACGCCTCGGCGGAGGAACTCCGGCGGCGTGCCGAGGCCCTGTTCGGCGAAGGCGGCGACGAAAGGGGTCCCGCCCCGGCCGGAGGCGCAGGCACCAGGCGGGCCCCGAGCTGGGCACGGAGCGGACCCGACCACGGTGGGCAGGCCGTGGGGCAGGCGGCCGTGCACCGTTCCACTCCCGCGGACCGGTCGGCCGCCGCCGGCCTTGCGACGACGGGGCAGCGGGCACCCGGCGCCGGGGCGCCTCACACCTCCGGTGCGCAGAGGGCCGCCGGAGACGACCGCGAGGCTTCCGCACCCGGGCTTCCGGAGGGTGCTGCCGGGGAGGCCCGGCTCCGGGGCGGTGACCGTGAGGCTCCCACGGGCCGTGAGGCTCCCGCGGGCCGTGAGGTTCCCGCGGGCCCTGGGGCCGCGATCCGGACCAGGGCTGAGCGACGGGCAGCGGTGGCACGGGCGTTCGCCTCAGGAAGCGCGGGTGCTCCGCCGCCCGGGACGGCCGGGGAGGGGAGGGACCTCACCGCGAGGGGCCGCCGCCGGACGGTCGTGGCACCTCCGCCGGCAGCGCGGGGTCCGGGCGCTCCTCCACGCGTAGCCCCTGCGGACCGCAGGGTGCTGGTGGACCGGCGGGCGGCGGTGGCACGTTCGCTCGGGCCGGGACGCCCGGGTGTCGGCCCAGGAGCGGATGCCGGTGATGGCGTGGTGGTGGACTTTCGGGCGGCCGTGGCACCTCTCTGGGACTCCGTGCGGTCGGGCGGGGGCCCGGGCGCGGCTGCCGGGGGCGCTGTGGTGGGGGAGCGGCGGGCGGCCGGGACGCCTCCGCGGGGCTCGGTGGGTTCGTGTGCCCGCCCGGGCGCGGCCGCTCCGGGAGGCCCGGTGAGGGCGGAGGCGTCAGTGGTCCCAGGGCGTTCGGGGACGGTGGGCAGGACGGTTGCCCAAGGACCTTTGCCGACTCGGGCCGCTGTCGGCGCCGACCGGACGGACGGCCCGGATCCCGCCGGTCGAGGGAGGCCCGAGGGAGCGCCCGAGCCCGGGCCGCCCGCGAGCCGCGAGCCGGAGGATCCTCCGATCCGGCGACCGTACCGGGCGGCGTTCGCGCTGCGGGAGCGGCTTCCCCTGTGGATGCAGACGCGATGCGGCCTGGAGCGGCGCAGCGTGCTCGCCCTGTCGGCGCTGCTCGTGCTCGTCCTCGGATTCGCCGTGCAGCACTTCTGGGCGGGCCGTACCCAGCCGGTGCGGGCCCCGGAAGTGGTCCGGGCGGCCGTCCCCGGCGGGGAGGGGGCGGAAGCGGCGGACAGCCCGACGTCGGCACCGGCAGCCGCCGCGGCGCGGTCCGGCGGCCCGGCGGCGCCCGAGATCGTGGTCGACGTCGGCGGCAAGGTACGGCAGCCCGGAATCCACCGCCTGCCGGCCGGTTCCCGCGTCGAGGACGCGCTCCGCGCGGCCGGCGGAGTCCGCCCCGGCACCAAGACCGACGCCCTCAACCGCGCCCGCTTCCTCGTCGACGGCGAACACCTGCTCGTCGGGGCCCCGGCGCCGCCGGGCGCGGCCCCCGCCGGCGGCGATCCCGGTGCTGCCGCGGCAGCCGGCAGCCCCTCCGCTCCGGTGTCCCTCAGCACCGCCACGCTCGACCAGCTCGACGGCCTTCCCGGGGTCGGCCCCGTGCTGGCCCAGCACATCATCGACTACCGCACCCGGAACGGCGGTTTCCGCTCGGTGGACGAACTCCGCGAAGTCAACGGCATCGGCGACCGCCGCTTCGCGGACCTCCGGGACCGCGTACGGCCATGACGGCACCCCGCACGGCCGCGGGCGGCGGGACGTCGGACCCGGCCGCCCCGACCGCCGCCACCCGCCGGACCGTCCACGCCGCCTCCGGCAAGCGACTGGGCGCCGCGCATCCGAGGCAGGAGGGCCCGCCGGACCTCCGACTGGTCCCGCCCGCCCTGGCCGCATGGGCCACGGCGGCCCTGACGCTGCACGCGCCACCCACCCCCGTGGCGGGGGCCGTCGCCCTGTGCCTCCTGGTGGCCGGCGCGCTCCTGGTGCCCCGGAACCGCCGCTCGGAGCGGGCACGGGCCACCGCCCACGCCACCGCCGCCGTGCTGCTCTGCGTCGCCGCCGCCGCGGGCTCGGCGGGCCTGCACGGCGCGGACCTGAGGCGGGGTCCCGTCCCCGCGCTGGCGCGGGAGTACGCGCGGCTCACCGCGGAGGCCGTGGTCACCGCCGACCCCCGGCTCACCCGGCCCAGGGTCAGCGGCCCTCACGTGGCCCAGGCGTCCGTACTGATCGAGGCCGACGTGCGGCGCGTGGAACGGGCCGGGGGAGAGGCGCGGGAGACCCGCGCACCCGTCCTGCTGATCGTCGACCTCCCCTCGGGCGCACACACCGCGCCCCGAGGCGAGCGGAGCTCCCCCTGGCTCGGCCTGCTTCCCTCCACCCGGCTGCGGGTCGAGGCGCGGCTCGCCCCGGCGAGGGCGGGCGGTGACCGGTTCGCGGCGGTCCTGCGCGTGAAGGGCCGCGACGGACCCCGGACGGTGAGCGGGCCCTCCGGCCCGCAGCGGCTGGCGGGCCGGCTGCGGGCCGGACTGCGGGAGGCCACCGACGGACTGCCGTCCGACGCCCGGGCACTGCTGCCCGGACTGGTCGTGGGCGACACCGCCAGAATCACCCCGGAGCTGGACGAGGCGTTCCGGGAGACCGACCTCACCCACACCCTCGCCGTCTCCGGCGCCAACTTCACCATCCTCCTCGCCCTGCTCCTCGGCCCGCCCGGCCTGGCCCAGAACGCCGAACGCCGCGGACTCGCCCCCCGACTCGGCATCTCCCTGCGGAGCACGGCACTGCTGGGCGCGGCGCTCTCCCTCGCGTTCGTCGTCGTGTGCCGGCCCGACCCCAGCGTGCTGCGGGCCGCGGCCTGCGGATCCGTCGCCCTGCTCGCGCTCGCCACCGGCCGCCGCAGATCGCTGATCCCCGCCCTGGCCACGGCCGTGCTGCTCCTGGTGCTCTACGACCCCTGGCTGGCCCGCAGTTACGGCTTCCTCCTCTCCGTACTGGCCACCGGCGCGCTGCTCACCCTCGCTCCGCGCTGGAGCGTTTCACTGCGCCGCAGAGGCGTACCGCCCCGCCTCGCGGAGGCGCTGGCCGCCGCGGGCGCCGCCCAGGCACTCTGCGCACCGGTGGTCGCCGTGCTCGCCGCCCGGGTGAGCCTGGTGGCGATCCCGTGCAACCTGCTCGCGGAGTTCGCGCTCGCACCGGCCACGGTGCTGGGCTTCCTGGCCCTGGCCACGGCGCCGGCCCTGATGCCGGCGGCGAAGGCACTGGCCTGGTGCGCGAGCTGGCCCGCTGAGTGGATCGCCGGGGTCGCCAGAACCGGTGCGGCGCTGCCCGGCGCGGGCGTGGACTGGCCCGGTGGATGGCCCGGAGCGGCAGCACTCGGCGCCGCCACCCTGGCCGCGCTGTTCGTGGGCCGCCGGCTCCTGGCACACCCCTGGTGGTGCGGTGCCGCCGCCCTGCTGCTGATCCTGCTGGTGGTGCAGCCACGCCCGCTCACGAAGGTGATCACGGGCTGGCCGCCACCGGGCTGGCGGATGGTGATGTGCGACGTGGGGCAGGGCGACGCGACGGTGCTGGCGGCGGGCGAGGGGTCCGCCGTCGTCGTCGACGCCGGCCCCGACCCCGCCCTGGTGGACCGCTGCCTGCGCTCCCTCGCCGTCACCAGCGTCCCGCTCGTGGTCCTGACCCACTTCCACGCCGACCATGTGGCGGGCCTGCCCGGCGTCCTGCGCGGACGCCAGGTGGGCGCCATCGGGACGACGGCCCTCGAGGAACCCCCCGACCAGGCCGCGTTCGTACGGAGACTCGCCGCCGCCCGCCGCATCCCCCTGACCCACGCCGCCGCCGGTGAGGCCCGGCGCGCGGGCGGCCTGTCCTGGGAGGTGGTGTGGCCACCGTCCGGCACCCACCCGCCGTCGTCGGAGGGCCCCAACGACGCCAGCGTGGCCATGCTCGTCCGCACGGCGGGCCTGCGCCTGCTGCTCCTCGGTGACCTCGAACCCCCGGCCCAGCGAGCCCTGGCGAGGTCACCGGCGGCCCGGAGCCTGGCCGGCGTGGACGTCCTCAAGGTCGCCCACCACGGCTCCGCCCACCAGGACCCGGGCCTGCTGCGCCTGGCCGACCCGCGCCTGGCGCTGATCAGCACCGGCCGGGACAACAGCTACGGACACCCGGCGCCCGGCACGGTCGCCGCGCTGCGCGCCGGGGGAGCGCAGGTGCTGCGGACCGACCGGGACGGAGCGCTGGCGGTGACCGGAGGCGACGACGGGAGCGAGAACGACAAGAACGGAGGGGGCGGAAACGCAGGTGGCGGGAGTGGCGAAGAAGGGGGCGCGGAGCTCGGCGTGGCGCGAAACTGAGGGCATGACTGACGGCATCGACTCTGCGGCGACCGACGCCTACCTGCGCCGGCTGGGCGCCGAACAGCCCGCCTGGCCCACCGTGGACGCCCTGCGCGAGCTGCACCTGCGGCATCTGGGGACCGTGCCGTTCGAGAACCTGTCCATCCATTTCGGCGAGGAGATCGTGCTCGAGGAGAAGCGGCTGCTGGACAAGGTCGTGGAGGCCCGGCGGGGCGGATTCTGCTACGAACTGAACGGCGCGTTCGGGGCGTTGCTCGCCGCCCTCGGCTACGACGTCACCCTGCTCGCCGCGCGGGTGTACGGGGAGGGGGGCCGGCTCGGCATCCCCTACGGCCATCTCGCGCTGCGGGTGCGGACGGTGGACGGCGGTGACCGGCTGGTCGACGTCGGCTTCGGGGCGCACTTCCACCTCCCGCTCGCCTTCGGGGAGCGGGGCGAGCAGCAGGACCCCGGCGGCACCTTCCGGATCGTCGAGGCCGGAGCCGACGCGGCCGGGGTGCGCGGCGGGCACGGCACGGTGGAAGCGGCGGACCTGGACGTGATCCACGACGGTCGGCCGGTGTACCGCCTGGAGGTGCGGCCGAGGGTGCTCGACGACTTCACGGTCGGCGCCTGGTGGCACAGCAGCTCGCCGGCCTCCCACTTCTCGCGGTCCCTCGTCTGCTCGCGGATCACCGACGACGGAGGACGGATCACGCTCAGCGGCCGCCGGTTCACGGTCACGGCGCCCGACGGGACCCGGCGGCAGCGGGAGGCCGGGACGGACGAGGAGGTGCTGGCGCTCTACCGGGACCGGTTCGGGATCACGCTGGACCGGGTGCCCACGGTGCAGGTCACCGGGCGGAGCGGCTGAACCGGTACCGGACAATGACCCGTGTGAGTGATGTGCGACATGTGCTGGTGCTGCCCGACCGTGACGCCGCGGAGGAGGTGGCCGAGGCGCTCGGGGAACGCTTCGGCGTGGACGAGGAACCAAGGCTGGTGCGGGACGCGCTCGCCGGGGAGGACGACGCGGAGGACGCGCAGTGGCTCGTCGTCCTGCGCGACGAGGCGGAACGGCTCGATGCGGGTGAGCTGAACGAGTTCGTCGCCGCGTGGGAGGGCTGGCGGGAGGAGCCGTAGGAGGACCGCGGACGCCCGGACGGCGTTGTCGGTGGCGCGTGGGATGCTTGTCGCGATGGCCAGGAAGACCGCAACCGACGATCCCCTCGCCCCGGTGACGCTCGCCGTGGGCCAGGAGGACCTGCTGCTCGACCGTGCCGTGCGGGAGGTGGTGGCCGCCGCGAAGGCCGCCGACGCCGACACGGACGTCCGTGACCTGACCCCGGACCAGCTCCAGCCCGGCACCCTCGCCGAACTGACCAGCCCGTCGCTCTTCGCCGAGCGCAAGGTCGTCGTCGTGCGCAACGCGCAGGATCTGTCGGCGGACACCGTCAAGGACGTCAAGGGGTACCTCGGGGCGCCCGCCGAGGAGATCACCCTCGTGCTGCTGCACGCGGGCGGGGCCAAGGGCAAGGGACTGCTCGACGCGGCGCGCAAGGCGGGGGCGCGCGAGGTGGCGTGCCCGAAGATGACCAAGCCGGCGGACCGGCTGGCGTTCGTGCGGGGCGAGTTCCGGACCGCCGGGCGCTCGGCCACCCCGGAGGCGTGCCAGGCTCTGGTCGACGCCATCGGCAGCGATCTGCGTGAGCTGGCCTCGGCTGTGACCCAGCTGGTCGCGGACGTCGAGGGCACCATCGACGAGGCGGTCGTCGGCCGCTACTACACCGGGCGGGCCGAGGCCTCCAGCTTCACGGTCGCCGACCGTGCGGTCGAGGGCCGCGCGGCGGAGGCGCTGGAGGCCCTGCGCTGGTCGCTGTCGACCGGGGTGGCGCCGGTGCTGATCACCAGCGCGCTGGCCCAGGGAGTGCGGGCGATCGGCAAACTGTCGTCGGCGCGCGGCGGCAGGCCCGCCGACCTCGCCCGGGAGCTGGGCATGCCGCCCTGGAAGATCGACCGGGTCCGGCAGCAGATGCGCGGCTGGACCCCGGACGGCGTGGCCGTGGCGCTGCGTGCCGTCGCCGAGGCGGACGCGGGAGTGAAGGGCGGCGGGGACGACCCGGAGTACGCCCTGGAGAAGGCGGTCGTCACCATCGCGCGGGCGGCGCGGTCGAAGGGCCGGGCGTAGGACCCGGGGCAGGTGTCCGTGATCGGGTCGCTTCCGGCCCGGCGGGGAGGAGAATGGGGCGTGTCAGCCTTCGACCGCCCGGCAGTGGGAAGGTGGCGAGCGCTATGGCTGAACATCCGCACGCGATGCTCGCGCGCAAGGGGTATGAGGCGTTCTCGCGCGGCGACATGGAGACCTTGCGCGGCCTGATGGCCGCGGACGTCACGTATCACGTGCCCGGACGCCACCCCCTGGCGGGCGACTTCAAGGGCCAGGACGCGATCATCGACTTCTACGGACGGCTCGCCCGCGAGGCCGGCGGGACGCTCGAGGTCGAGTTGCGTGACCTCCTCGTCGACGGCCGGGGGCACGTGGTGGCGGTGCACCGGACACATGCCGAGCGGCAGGGCAGAACCTTCGACCAGGCCGGCTGTTACGTCTTCAGGATCGTCGGCGACAAGATCACGGACGTCGACGAGTGCGTCGAGGACATCGACGAGGCCGACGACTTCTGGTCCTGACGGCGTCCGCCGGGGACGACGTCCGGTGCTGGGGGAAACGACCGAAGACCCCGTCCTCCGACCCTGGGGAAGGGCGGCGGCGGGGCCTTCGGGATGAAGCGTGTGAGCCCGTACCCGCGTGGCGAACGCAGGCCGCGTACGGGCTCGGGGTGCCGGCCGGGGGCGGAGAGAGAGGGCCCGCCCGGGGTCCCGCCGGCGATCAGATCAAAAGGGTTGTTCAGCCCTTGACGGCCGCGACCTTCTGCGCCAGCGCCGACTTCTTGTTGGCGGCCTGGTTCTTGTGGATGACGCCCTTCGAGACGGCCTTGTCGAGCTGACGCGCGGCGACGCGCTGGTACTCGGTGGCCTTCTCGACGTCACCCGCGGCAGCGGCCTCACGGGCCTTGCGGATCGCGGTCTTCAGAGAGGACTTGACGGCCTTGTTGCGCAGCCGCGCCTTCTCGTTGGTCTTGTTCCGCTTGATCTGGGACTTGATGTTCGCCACGAATGAGCCTCTACAGGTTCTGGCACGGGGCCGCACGGGTGCCGCACGGTCCTGCGCCGGGTGATTTTCCGAAGACGTGCCTCTCACCGAGAGGGCATGAGACACAGCCCCCCACGTTACCAGCGGCCCATTCGGTGGCCCAAACCCGTCCCGGGTCCGCGGCCGTGGGACCATGGAAGCTACGTATCGATCCGACCCGAGACCGCAGACGGACAAGCACACGTATGCGGACGCCTCAAGAATCAGGACCCTGCGTGCCCGCGATCCCCAGCCATGTGCCCGAGCCGAGCCGTACCGACCCGGCGCTGATCCGCAACTTCTGCATCATCGCCCACATCGACCACGGCAAGTCCACGCTCGCCGACCGGATGCTCCAGCTGACCGGAGTGGTCGAGCAGCGGCAGATGCGCGCTCAGTACCTCGACCGCATGGACATCGAGCGTGAGCGCGGCATCACGATCAAGTCCCAGGCCGTGCGCCTGCCGTGGGCGCCGACCCACGACAAGGGCAACACGCACATCCTCAACATGATCGACACCCCCGGGCACGTCGACTTCACCTACGAGGTCTCCCGGTCCCTCGCCGCCTGCGAGGGCACGATCCTCCTCGTGGACGCGGCCCAGGGCATCGAGGCGCAGACCCTCGCCAACCTCTACCTGGCGATGGAGAACGACCTCACGATCATCCCGGTCCTCAACAAGATCGACCTGCCGGCCGCGCAGCCGGAGAAGTTCGCCGAGGAGCTGGCGAACCTGGTCGGCTGCGACCCGGACGACGTGCTCAAGGTGTCCGCGAAGACCGGTCTCGGCGTCGAGGCGCTGCTGGACCGCGTGGTCGCCGAGGTGCCGGCCCCGGTCGGCGTCAAGGACGCCCCCGCCCGCGCGATGATCTTCGACTCGGTCTACGACTCCTACCGCGGTGTCGTGACGTACGTCCGAGTCATCGACGGCCAGCTCAACAAGCGCGAGCGCATCCGGATGATGTCCACGGGCGCCACCCACGAGCTGCTGGAGATCGGCACCAACTCGCCGGAGATGCTGTCGGCCGACGGTCTCGGCGTCGGCGAGGTGGGCTACCTGATCACCGGGGTGAAGGACGTCCGGCAGTCCAAGGTCGGTGACACCGTCACCAGCCAGCACAAGGGCGCCGAGGAGGCGCTGGGCGGCTACAAGGACCCCAAGCCCATGGTGTTCTCCGGCCTCTACCCCCTCGACGGCTCCGACTACCCGGAGCTGCGCGAGGCCCTCGACAAGCTCCAGCTCAACGACGCGGCCCTGGTCTACGAGCCGGAGACCTCCGCCGCCCTGGGCTTCGGTTTCCGCGTCGGCTTCCTCGGCCTGCTGCACCTCGACGTGATCCGCGAGCGCCTGGAGCGCGAGTTCGGCCTCGACCTGATCGCCACCGCGCCGAACGTGGTCTACCGCGTCCTCATGGAGGACGGCACCGAGCACACCGTCACCAACCCGAGCGAGTTCCCCGAGGGGAAGATCAGCGAGGTCTACGAGCCGGTCGTGCGGGCCACCATCCTGGCCCCCAGCGAGTTCATCGGCTCCATCATGGAGCTGTGCCAGACCCGGCGCGGTGTCCTGCTCGGCATGGACTACCTCTCCGAGGACCGGGTGGAGATCCGCTACACCCTTCCCCTCGCCGAGATCGTCTTCGACTTCTTCGACCAGCTGAAGTCGAAGACCCGCGGCTACGCCTCCCTCGACTACGAGCCCACCGGCGAGCAGACCTCCAGCCTGGTCAAGGTCGACATCCTGCTGCACGGCGACAAGGTGGACGCGTTCTCCGCGATCACCCACAAGGACGCGGCGTACGCGTACGGCGTGCGGCTCGTCGCCAAGCTGCGCGAACTCATCCCGCGCCAGGCCTTCGAGGTGCCCATCCAGGCCGCCATCGGCTCCCGGGTCATCGCCCGCGAGACCATCCGCGCCATCCGCAAGGACGTCCTCGCCAAGTGTTACGGCGGTGACATCTCCCGCAAGCGGAAGCTGCTGGAGAAGCAGAAGGAGGGCAAGAAGCGGATGAAGATGGTGGGCTCCGTGGAGGTCCCGCAGGAGGCCTTCATCGCCGTGCTGTCCAGCGACGAGAGCGCGGGATCCGGCAAGGGCAAGAAGTAGCCGTAGGTTACCGCGGGTCACTCCGCGAACCGGGCGGAACGGGGGCCCGTCGCACGTCGGTGCGGCGGGCCCCCGCGTGTCAGCGGGGCGGTCCTCTGTATGAAGTAACAGGCCGTGGCCCCTTACGCCGAGGCCGGTCGGCCTTTACTCTGTCCGTGCTCGATAGTTACTCGCGAGTTAAACAACGGCGCGAGGAAACCCCAGCCGCACACTGAGCCAGCCGCACCGTCGCGGGCCCCGGAGGACGTCGTGAGCGACACACAGACACTGATCGAGAACCGACCGCCGACCGTGGCGGCCCTGTTCCTGGAGCGTGTGGCGGCCACACCGGACGCCGAGGCCTACCGCTACCCGGTCCCGCCGGCCTCCGGCGAGGGCCCGGACGACTGGAAGTCCCTCACCTGGGCGGGCACCGCCGAACGGGTCCACGCCATCGCGGCCGGCCTGATCGAGCTGGGCGTCCAGCCCGAGGAGCGCGTGGCACTGGCCGCCGCCACCCGCGTCGAGTGGATCCTCGCCGACCTCGGCATCCTCTGCGCGGGCGCCGCCACCACCACGATCTACCCGCAGACCAACGCCGACGAGTCCGCCTACATCCTGTCCGACTCCCAGAGCCGGGTGCTCATCGCGGAGAACGCCGAGCAGGCGGCCAAGGCGGTGGCCAAGCGCGCCGAGCTGCCCGAGCTCACCCGTGTCGTGGTCATCGACCCGGCGGGCGCCGACACCGACGACTTCGTGATGACCCTCGCCGACCTGGAGAAGCTCGGTGCCGGCCGGCTCCAGAAGGAGCCGGAGCTGATCAAGGAGCGGGTCGCGGCGATCACCAAGGACCAGCTCGCCACGCTCATCTACACCTCCGGCACCACCGGCCGCCCCAAGGGCGTCCGCCTGCCCCACGACAACTGGTCCTACATGGCCAAGGCGATCGCCGCGACCGGCCTGGTCAACGGCGACG
Organism: Streptomyces sp. NPDC041124; assembly: GCF_055592385.1. Classification (NCBI taxonomy): domain Bacteria; kingdom Bacillati; phylum Actinomycetota; class Actinomycetes; order Kitasatosporales; family Streptomycetaceae; genus Streptomyces; species Streptomyces sp. NPDC041124. The sequence continues at coordinate 1,276 of NZ_JBVIYR010000007.1, read as the reverse complement.
ACGTGCAGTACCTGTGGCTGCCGCTGGCGCACGTCTTCGGCAAGGTGCTCACCTCCGGCCAGATCGAGGTCGGTCACGTCACCGCCGTCGACGGCCGCGTCGACAAGATCATCGAGAACCTGCCGGTGGTCCGGCCGACCTACATGGCGGCCGTGCCCCGCATCTTCGAGAAGGTCTACAACGGCGTCGCCGCCAAGGCGAAGGCCGGCGGAGGCGCCAAGTACAAGATCTTCCAGTGGGCCTCCGGCGTCGCCCGCGAGTACGCCAAGGTCACCCAGGACAACTTCCGCCGCACCGGCACCGCGAGCGCCCCCGCGGGCCTGCGCACCAAGCACGCCGTCGCGGACAAACTCGTCTACGCCAAGATCCGCGAGGCCTTCGGCGGCAACCTGCGCGCCTGCGTCTCCGGCTCCGCCGCCCTCGCCCCCGAGATCGGCTACTTCTTCTCCGGCGCCGGCATCCACATCCTGGAGGGCTACGGCCTCACCGAGTCCTCCGCCGCCTCCTTCTGCAACCCGGGCGAGGCCTACCGCACCGGCACCGTCGGCAAGCCGCTGCCCGGCACCGAGGTCCGCATCGCCGACGACGGCGAGATCCTGCTGCGCGGCCCCGGCATCATGCAGGGCTACCACAACCTGCCCGACAAGACCGCCGAGGTCCTGGAGGAGGACGGCTGGTTCCACACCGGCGACATCGGCGAGCTGTCCGCCGACGGCTACCTGCGCATCACCGACCGCAAGAAGGACCTCATCAAGACCTCCGGCGGCAAGTACATCGCCCCCGCCGAGGTCGAGGGCCAGTTCAAGGCGGTCTGCCCGTACGTCTCCAACATCCTGGTGCACGGCGCCGACCGGAACTACTGCACCGCCCTCATCGCCCTCGACGAGGCCGCCCTCACGGCCTGGGCGGCCGAGAACGGCATGGAGGGCAAGGCGTACGCGGACATCGTCGCCGCGCCCGCCACGGTCGAGATGGTCGACGGCTACGTCAAGCAGCTCAACGAGGGCCTGCAGCGCTGGCAGACCATCAAGAAGTTCCGCCTCCTGCCCCGGGACCTCGACGTCGAGCACGGCGAGATCACCCCGAGCCTCAAGCTGAAGCGCCCGGTGGTGGAGCGCGAATACAAGCACCTCATCGAGGAGATGTACGAGGGCGCCCGCGAGGCGTGAGACGCGCGGCCTGAGGCGCTCGGGCGCCCCGTGAGGGGCTGCCCGCGGAGCACGAGCGGGGGCGGGGTGCCTGCGGATCGGCCGATCCCCCCGAACCCAACCGGAAA